>JAEZRB010000126.1 GCA_023412975.1 Bacteroidota bacterium
ATCTGCTACGTAGAACAGGACCTGATGCGAATACTTCGCTGTGTCCGCAGTGTGCGCTGTGGTATCCTGACACATCGATACATTTCAACTACGGCCAGCAAAAGTAAGAGTCTCCAGAAAAAAATAAAGCAAAGCCCCTGTAAATGTAAAAGTCATAGATGCCGCGCGGGTCAAAGGTTTTGACAACTATCCAAGATTTTATTCCGGACAGCAATGATTACTAACTACAAACCCCTGCTGCACCTGCGTCAGACGAGGACGTCAGTCGCTTTTTGGACTCCCTGCTGCACCTGCGTCAGACGAGGACGTCAGACGCTTTTTGGACTCCCTGCTGCACCTGCGTCAGACGAGGACGTCAGACGCTGCTTGGCTCCCGACTCCCGGCTAGTCTTCCACTCTTTTCAGTCTCAGGTTCGTAACGGGTGCTACGATCAACGGGAATTTTTCAACGGTAACATTCGCTACGTCGAGACCGAAACCTTTTTCCTCGGAAAGGCTGTGTTCCTTCAGCCAGAAATGCAATTTCATGATCACCCGCTCGATAAAAGGCAGCTCATTATCCTGGCTCAGGTATTTTTCCATCACCATAAACTGGAAATCGCCCACAGTATTACTGCTGGCAAGGCTTTCATAACGACTGATAATATTCACTTCTTTGTTGGCCACCAGGTCTTCCACCACTTTACGGAACATCAGGTTGATTCGGGGTTCCATTCTGAATCCCAGCCTGAAATCGATACGGATAATATCGTTGGGAATGATATGTTCCACTTTGTATTCCGAGGTGTATGGATCATCAAGTGTGTCTACATGTACAAACCAATAGATATCGGCCCGCTTGGGTTTTTTGTTCAATATGGAATAAATGATCTTATGTTCAATCTCCTTGGGATTATTAGCGCTGGTAAGATAAACCAGGTGTGTAGCATACTTTGGAACGGCTTTATCATTGCTTAGCTCCTGGATCTTGGGGATATAATGCTCCATGCGCACAAACTCCACATAGCGGTTTTTGATCTTTCTGGCGCGGTACCATACATACATGATAGCAAACATGAAGCCGCCGATCAATAAAGTGATATAGCCACCATGAACGAATTTATCCATCAATGCCACAAAGTATACACCTTCCACAATCAGGTAACCGACAAGGAATATATATATCTTGTATTTTTTATAGCGGTGTAATACCAGGTAATTGGCAAATAACATGGTGGTGGCAAGCATGGTGACGATGATGGCCAGTCCATAAGCTGCCTCCATGGCGGATGATTTTCTGAAATATAGAACAATGCCTACGCAACCGATATACAGCAGGAGATTGATCCCGGGAATAAATAGCTGTCCTTTTTCTTCAGAAGGGTAACGTATTTTCATTTTTGGCCATAGGTTGAGTCGCATGGCCTCACTGATCAGCGTAAATGCCCCTGAGATCATGGCCTGGCTGGCGATGATCGCGGCCGTGGTAGCGATCACAACGCCGGGAATGATAAACCATTCGGGCATGAGATCGTAAAAGGCATTGATGCCCATCGTTTTCCTGATCTCGGGAGTAATTTGTAAACCGGTATGCTCGGAAAGCAGGTAAGCTCCCTGACCGAAATAGTGGATCAACAGGCATGTCTTGACATAGATCCAGGAATTCCTGATATTTCCTTTTCCGCAATGGCCGAGATCGCTATAGAGCGCTTCCGCTCCTGTAGTACAAAGGAAAACAGCCCCCAGTAGCCAGAATCCCTGTGGGTAGGTCCTTAGAAACTCGATCGCATAGTAGGGACTGAGCGATCTAAAAATACTAAGATCGTCGAAAACGTGTATCCCGCCCAGTACGGCCAGCATGGTAAACCAGGTAAGCATGATTGGACCGAAAATCTTTCCGATGGACGCGGTTCCAAACTGCTGCAGGAAAAAGAACAGCGACAGGATGATCAAAACGATAATGACCAGGGCATCATCAGTAATACCATGTAGCGCCGGCAACTTTCCCAATCCTTCCACGGCAGAAGTGATCGAAATAGGAGGGGTGATAATTCCGTCGGCCAGCAATGCTGCACCACCTAACATGGCCGGCAGCACAAGCCATTTTCTTCGCCTTCTCACCAGGGCATAAAGCGCGAATGTGCCGCCCTCCCCGCGGTTGTCGGCACGAAGAATCAATATGACATACTTAATGGTAGTTTGTAAAGTGAGTGTCCAGATAATACAGGACAGGGTACCAAGGATCAGTGATTCATCTACTACCCTGTTGCTTATAATGGCGTTGAAAACATAAAGAGGGGATGTTCCAATATCTCCGTAAATAATTCCTAAAGCTATGAGTAGTCCCGCTGCTGTGACTTTATTAGTCGGTATTTTCACGAGCTGAAATTAATATTTTCTGGTAGGCATCTGAAATTCCAAGGCACTGCCTGCAAAGGTATAAGCAAAAACCATTTACAACGATTGGTCTGTTAAAAGATTATCTCCAATCACCGGGTAGCAATTTCACATGCAACTGAACGTTTGTGTTATTGGTCTTTTAAACCCGACACTTAAATTAACTGCTCATTTTTGGGGAACCGTTCTTAACTTTAATATGCAAAAAATCAGATTATTATGTACAAAAGGGGCTTGTTGTTGTCGGTAGTGGCTGTAATGTTCGCGTCGTTTTCCCTGGAAGCGCAAAGGCTTGTTTATTCAGAGCCTGGCAAGGATGATACCCGCCGGCTCAACTTTGAGATCATCGGCAAGATCAATAATAATTTTCTTATCTATAAAAGTATCCGGAACAAGAACTGGATCTCGATCCTGGACAACGATATGAAGGAAGTAACCAGGGTGGAGCAGGATTACCTGCCGGATAATGACAGGGTGATCAATGTTGACTTTTTCCCATATACCGATTTTGTGTATATGATCTATCAATACCGGAAAAGGAATATCATTTACTGTGTTGCCGCTAAGATCGATGGCAATGGAAATAAAATGAATGAACTGGTGGAACTGGATACCACACAGGTGAATTTTGGGGCCGACAATAAAATATATTCTGTGCTGACCAGCGAGGATAAGAGCAAGATCATGGTATTTAAGATCAATAGCAAGAACAAGAAACTCTATATGATCACTACTTTGCTGCTTGATGATAAGCTTAATGAGATCAAGAGGAGCAGGCTTAGTATGCCCATGGACGACCGTAATGATTACCTAAATGAATTCCAACTCGACAATGACGGCGACCTGATCTTTTCAAAGTTTGACCGGGTAAATAATGAGAACATAGGGAATGCGTCGCTGATCATCAAATACGCCCAGACCGATAGCTTTTTGGTAAAGGAGCTGGATACCCAGAAAAAATACCTTGATGAGATCCGGATCAAACCCGACAATTATAATAAACGATACTTCGTCACTTCGTTTTATTACAAGCAAAGAAGGGGTAATATCGACGGGTATTATTTTTATATATGGGACAAACAGACCTCTCAGCCTGTTGTAGAAGACACAGTTAGTTTTAGTGACGAATTGCGTCGGGAGGCCCGGGGTAATTCGAGCATGAGAACTGCTTTCAATGATTATTTTATCCGGAATATCATCACACGAAGGGATGGAGGTTTTTTAATCAGCAGCGAAGCATATTATACCACTTCGCGTGGCGGCGGATGGAATCGCTGGAATAATTTATATGGGTCCCCTTTCCTGCGCACTTACGACTACTATTATTATTCTCCTTATTCATATAATAGTTTATGGGGCAATCGCTGGAATTATGGCCAGAACGTCAGGTACCAGGCCGACAATATCGCGGTGATGTCGTTTGATAAAAACGGGAAACGTGAATGGAGCAGTATTATCTCAAAAGAACAGTTCGATGATCAGTCCGATGAATTGTTGTCGTACCAGATCATGAATACCGGCGGTGAATTGCATTTTCTCTTCAATAACCTGGAAAGAAGAGCCAACCTGTTAAATGATTTCAGCCTGACACCAGATGGAAAGATCACCCGTAATCCAACGTTAAAGAACCTGGATCGCGGTTATGAGCTGATGCCAAAATTTGCCAAACAGGTTAGTGCACGCCAGGTGATCATTCCTTGTATTTACAGAAATTATATTTGTTTTGCAAAACTTGAATATAACTGAATGATGTAGTAATTTCCATATCCGTGATCGCAATATTTAGACAGAAAAACCCAGCTAACCTGCTTCTCCTCCTAATAATGGGTATACTTATCAAGTTACCTATGTTTATGGAGCCGCACGCACCCATCGTCAGGCAAAGCGATGGTATCTTTTACGAGGCAATCATTCGTTTTTTTAATGAAATGGCGGCGACTTCGCCGATCATGTACCCGGTTCTCGCTTTTATTTTGCTCATCACCCAGGCTATCATGATTACGCGGTTTATCAACAACCAGCGCATGATGAACAAGCCCAACTACCTGGCGGGAATGGCTTACCTGCTAATTACTTCGCTTTTGCCGGAATGGAATTATTTTTCGGCACCACTTATCTGCAATACGATTTTATTATATATACTGTCTGCGTTATTCGGCGTTTATAACAAGCCCAATGCAAAAGGCAGTATTTTCAATATTGGCCTGGCATTGGGTATTGCCGCTTACCTGTTTATTTCGTCGCTCACTTTTGTGATCTGGGTTTTTCTCGCCCTGGCGGTGATGCGACCCATTCGGTTAAACGAATGGCTGATCTGCCTGCTGGGTATCACAACACCATTTTATTTCTATGCGATCTACACTTTTGTCGCCGGTGATTTTGGGTGGGATCAGTTTGTACCACTTATTCAGTTGGGTTTCCCCTCTTTGAAACAATCGGCCTGGCTGGGAGCCAGTATTTTCCTGATACTCGTACCGTTCCTGGCAGGTGGTTATTATGTGCAGGAGAATCTCAGGCGAATGCTGATCAATGTCAGGAAAGGATGGAGCCTCCTGTTGTTATACCTGCTTACTGCCCTGCTTTTGCCCTTTGTCAACACCAGCGACACTTTTGAAAACTGGATCATGGCAATGGTGCCGATGGCCGCTTTTCACGGCTTTGGCTACCTGCATTCTACGCTTCGTATTTTCCCATTGCTTTTATTCTGGCTCACCGTGACATTTATTATTATCTATCAATACTATGGTCCGGGGTGGTAGGGGAGTTTGTAGTTCGAAGTTCGGAGTTTGTAGTTCGTAGTTCGAAGTTCGTAGTTCGAAGTTCGTAGTTCGTAGTTCGAAGTGTCTTCGGACTGAGAATTACTAACAAACAAACTCATGGCTGTTCTTTATCTTTGCAGTTCAAAATACTGATACATGAAATTTGGTGTGGTTGTTTTTCCCGGGTCTAATTGTGACAGGGATATGTATGATGCTTTGAAGTATGATCTGGACCAGGATGTTACGATGCTTTGGCATAAGAACAGTGACCTGGGACAGCTTACAACGGATGATTGTATCATACTCCCCGGCGGATTTTCATATGGCGATTATCTCCGGTGCGGCGCCATCGCCAGGTTTAGCCCGGTTATGCAAAGTATCATCGAGTTTGCTAATGCCGGTGGTAAAGTACTTGGGGTCTGCAATGGTTTCCAAATCCTTTGCGAGTCGCATTTATTACCGGGTGCACTGCTTAGAAACAGCCATCAGCAGTTTGTCTGCAAGAATGTGTTCATAAAAGATCAATCCTCTAATATTTATAAAATACCTGTGGCACATGGCGAAGGCCGCTATTATGCCGATGAGCAGACCCTCACCAAGCTGGAGGCAAATGGCCAGGTGATCTATCGCTATTGCGACGAGAACGGGAAAGAGACTCCCGAGTCAAACCCCAATGGAGCCGTCAATAATATTGCAGGTATTTGCAACGAGGCCAGGAATGTATTTGGTATGATGCCTCACCCCGAAAGGGCTTGTTCTCAGGCACTTGGCAATACAGATGGCCGGCAGATCATTAAGGACTTGCTGATGGCGGGCGAGTTGATCAACCAGTAATAAGAGCTTTCTTACAATTAAATACTGCCATTTAAAATTTAACCTTCAGCTTTTGGGGGAATTAGCATCCTTTTATCGTTTTATAATTATTAAAACGGGAAAATCTGGTTAATTTTGATCCGGTTTTATAATTTAAGGAAATGAAAATCAAACCTCTACTCGTGCTTTTTTGCCTGGTCCTTACCGGAGCAGCAGCAACCGCCCAGCTGAACCCCGTAAGCTGGTCATTTTCATCAAAAAAAATAGCCGACAAAACATACGAAGTGCACCTGACCGCTACCATGGCGACAGGCTGGCATTTATATTCGCAGGTTCAACCAGAGGATGCGATTGCCATCCCGACGGGCTTCAAAATAAATAGTAATCCTTTGCTTTCCCTGGAAGGTTCTATCAGGGAAGTGGGAAAAATGGAAAAATTTCATGATAAAAAACTGGAGGTATCTGCCAACCAGTATTCCGGCAAAGTGGATTTCGTTCAGGTGGTGAAACTTAAAGCCAACGCGAAGACAAACCTCACGGGCAGTGTAGAATACCAGACCTGCGATGATAAAAAATGCTTGCCGCCAAAGACAGTCAACTTCACAGTTCCCCTGAACTAAGCGGCGAGTGACATAAAATAATTAGCGGGTTCTTTTTTAGAACCCGTTTCTTTATCAAACCGGATAACATGCTTAAAAAGCTCAACGCTCATATTCTTCTTTTTGCCATCTTATTTTCTTTTACATATTCCGCTTGGTCGCAGGAGCAATCGCTGCCACATAGCTGGAAGGTTGAAAGTAAAAAGATAGAAGGGGGCCGTTATGAGCTTATTTTTTCAGCTTCTGCAGCCGGTGATTGGAAAATATATGCTCCTAACCAGGTTTTGCTGGATGTAAAGACCACCGAATTAAATTTTGCTGATTCCGCAATTAGCCAATCTGGTGATTTTGTTATTTTGGGTCAGCAGCCGGAGGAAGAAAGCAGTACTATTTTTGAAAATACAAATGTAAGGCTGCATGAAGGTGATGTAGAGTGGAAGGCAGATATACGGATACAGGGAACTGTACCCGCGCAATTACAGGGCAGTCTTTTGTATACCTACGGCAAAAGCGACGAGTTCTACCCCGGCACGTCATATACATTTGATGTGTCTCTGGAGGGCGGCGTCGTTACAGGGTCGGCGATAAAAGTTGCTTCGATCAATCTTGCCAACCCGGTAAATAACTGTGGGGACGATGGTACAGAAAGCAAGAGTATCCTGACAATTTTCCTGTTGGGTTTATTAGGTGGTATCATCGCCCTGCTTACACCCTGCGTATTTCCAATGATACCCGTGACGGTTACTTTTTTTACAAAAAAATCACAGGATAAGAAAAAGGGTATCAGGAATGCGATAATATATGGTTCGTTTATTTTCCTGATCTATGTGATCATTACCATTCCATTTCATATCGCGAATGAAGCCATCAGCCCTGAGATCTTTAATAATATTTCAACCAATGTATGGCTGAACCTGCTTTTCTTCGCCGTCTTTGTAGCATTCGCCCTGTCCTTTTTTGGACTCTATGAAATCGGGTTACCTGCAGGACTTGCCAATAGAATGGACTCCAAGTCGGGACTGGGCAACCTGGGCGGAATTTTCTTTATGGCGTTTACGCTGGCGATCGTTTCGTTTTCCTGTACCGGGCCCATCCTGGGAACACTGCTGGTAGGTGTCGCCGAGCAGGGCGCCTGGCCACTAACAGCCGGTGCAGCGGGTTTCGGGCTGGCACTCGGATTGCCTTTCGCGCTTTTTGCCATGTTCCCTCACTGGCTCCAGTCCTTGCCAAGATCAGGTGGCTGGATGACGGATGTAAAAGTGATTCTGGGTTTTTTGGAACTGGCCCTGGCCATAAAATTTTTATCGAATGCCGACCTGGTGGAACAATGGGGTTTGTTGAAAAGAGAAATTTTTATTGGTTTATGGATCGTGATTGGCATTTTGATGGTGCTATACCTTTTGGGTAAGATCAGGATCGCACATAGTTCACCGGTAAGAAAGATATCTTTTACCCGCTTGGCATTTATAATACTGTTTGCCTCATTTACCATTTATCTTATTCCCGGTTTAACCAATACACGCTGGGCCAGCCTGAAACTGATCAGTGGATTTCCCCCTCCGCGTACCTATAGTCTTTACCATGTCGAAAGTCGTTTAGAACCGATCCACAATAACTACGATGAAGCCCTTGCGATTTCAAAAAGAGAAAATAAACCTGTGTTGATCGATTTTACAGGATGGGCATGTGTGAACTGTCGCAGGATGGAAGAAAAAGTATGGCCTGATCCGCTGGTGGATAGCCTGATGCGGACACGTTTTGTGGTGCTTTCCCTGTATGTGGATGAAAGAAAGAAACTGCCTTTAACCGAGCAAACTGTTTACAAAGCCGGCAACGGCCAGGAAAAATCTATTATTACGGTGGGCGATAAATGGTCCACTTTCCAAACAGAAAATTTCGGAGCTACCTCGCAACCCCAGTACGCGATCATCAGTGCGGACGAAAAAGTTTTGACAAAAACAAAATACTATACCCCGGATGCGGATGAATTTGCCGAATGGCTGCAATGTGGGCTGGAGGCATTCCGGAAGACACAGTCGGTAGTCGGGAGTCGGTAATTAGTCGATAGTCTTTAGGCGGTAGTCGGGACCCGATAGGTATCGGGTCGGGAGGGGGTAGGCTTGCTCTATTATTGGGATTTATCTTTTTGACTTTACTGAGGTATGAAAATAAAAAAAACCGCTCCGAGAGTATCGGAGCGGTTCAATTTGGTGTCATTCTGTAACAGCCTGCTGCCGGGCAAGCAAGAGAAAAATTCAATAATAAGAACTTTTCCAGGTGCAGCGGGAGAAACAGAATGACAATATCTTTTTAAAAAACTGCGTCAAAGATATAAAGATAAATTTCAAACTACAAAGTCTACAGGGCAATTTGTTTTTGCACCATCAGTTTTCTCAGGTTGATCAGGCCATACCGCATCCGACCCAAAGCTGTATTGATACTGCAATTGGTGGTAGCGGCGATTTCTTTAAAGCTCATGTCAGCATAATGACGGAGTATGATCACTTCGCGCTGGTCTTCCGGTAACCTTTCCAGCATCTCACGTACACGGTGATGGCTTTGCCTTTTGATCATCACGGTTTCCGCACTGTCATCAGCGAAGTTAAGAACCTCGAAAATGTCTTTGTCTTCACTGTTACGGATGGTGGGTGTTCTTTTTACTTTACGGAAATGGTCTACGCACAGGTTGTGAGCGATACGCATTGCCCAGGGAAGGAACTTGCCTTCTTCTGTATAGCGGCCGCCGCGCATTGTGTCGATGATACGGATAAACACGTCCTGGAAAATATCCTCAGCGAGATATTTGTCCTTTACCAAAAACAGGATTGATGTGTAAAGTTTATCCTTGTGTCGTAACACTAAGGCTTCGAGTGCGTCGATGTTTCCATCCCGGAATAGATGGATAAGTTCATGGTCGGTCTTGTCGATAAAAGCTTTCATAAAACTTCTACAGTTTAGGTGGTTGATGGGATAGGTTTAAAAACTAAAAAAAACGGTGATTTGTGTAAACAGAGTAGAAGTCTATGCGATAGGCGGGGTAATTTTTTGGTTATTCATTTTTTGGATATTGGATAATAAAAATATACTATTTCGCCGATCTTCCAAGCACCTGCGAAAAAAAGTTTTAGATTTTATTGTCAAAGAAATGTTAATCATAAACGCTGAAATTTGCGTTGGATAAGGTTTTAACTTTGATTATCTGAATAATGGAAACAAAAATAATTGGGAAAAAACCCTTTGAGAGAAAGACCGTAATTCCCGCAGAAAATATACTGATCAAGGGCGCCCGGGTACATAACCTGAAGAATATTACTGTTGAGATACCCCGGAATAAGCTGGTTGTGGTGACAGGTGTTTCAGGTTCTGGAAAATCATCGCTTACTATAGATACGTTATATGCTGAAGGTCAGCGGCGTTATGCTGAAAGCCTGAGCGCATATGCCCGCCAGTTCCTCAACCGGATGAATAAACCTGATGTGGATTTTATAAAAGGCCTGTGTCCCGCCATCGCTATTGAACAAAAAGTTATTACCCGTACGCCACGCAGCACCGTTGGGAGCATGACCGAGATTTATGATTATCTCCGTTTGTTATTTGCCCGTGCCGGCAAAACAATTTCGCCGATATCGGGGAAAGAGGTAAAAAAGGATGATGTAACTGATGTAGTGGAAGCGATCAAAAATCGGGAATCCGGCGCCCGGGTTTTTATCCTGGCTTTGTTTAAGCAGCACCGCAACCGTGATATTAGGGAAGAATTGAATATACTCGTGCAAAAAGGTTTTACCCGGGTCTACCTGCATGATAACAGTGCCAGTGAACCCGGAACTGTTTTTAATATTGAAGACCTGCTCGGTTTAACGGATAAAGAATTGAAGTCAAAGATAACCGGCAAGAAGGCGACGCTTTTTATCCTGGTGGACAGGATCGTTGTTAAAGAATTTGATGAAGATGATATTCATCGTCTCTCCGATTCAGTAGGCACCGCCTTTTACGAAGGAGAGGGCGATGTGTACCTGTTCATACAGGAAAATGAAACTACACAGCCCGAAGCGGGAACAAAACCAGCACGGAAAAAAAATGCGGCAAAAGGTTTTTCCCTGCTTCATTTCAACAACCGGTTTGAGATGGATGGCATCCAGTTCGAAGAGCCGGTACCAAACCTGTTTTCCTTTAATAATCCTTTTGGTGCCTGTCCAACCTGTGAGGGATTCAGCCAGGTGCTGGGTATCGATGCTGACCTGGTAATACCCGACCGTCGGCTGAGTGTGTACGAGGGCGCCGTGGCTCCCTGGAAAGGTGAGAAGTTAGGACTTTGGAAAGATCATTTTATAAAAGCCGCGAAAAAATTCAATTTCCCGGTACATAAACCCATTGCCGATCTTACCGAAAAGCAATACGAGATCTTGTGGGAAGGTAATGAGCATGTGGCAGGGATCAACGATTTCTTTAAAGAGGTAGAACAGAATTTATATAAAGTACAGTACCGGGTGTTGCTGAGTCGTTACCGCGGTCGCGCCATTTGCCCGGAGTGCAAAGGTTTCCGTCTTCGTAAAGAAGCATTATATGTAAAGATCGCAGGCAAACATATCGGTCAGCTCGGGGAGCTGCCGGTAAAGGATCTTGCTTCCTGGTTTGAAGAGGTAGAAAAAAAACTAAGTGCACACGATAAACAAATTGCCCGGAGAATATTACTCGAGATCCATCATCGGTTGAGAACCCTGTTGGCTGTGGGGCTTGGTTATCTTACTTTAAACCGGCTTGCCAACACGCTGAGCGGTGGTGAAAGCCAGCGGATACAATTGACACGCAGCCTGGGTAGCAACCTGACCGATTCCCTCTATATCCTCGACGAACCTTCGATCGGGCTACATGCCAGGGATACGGCAAATCTTATTAAAGTACTGAAAGAGTTGAGGGATCTTGGAAATACCGTTGTGGTAGTGGAGCATGATGAAATGATGATGCGTGAAGCTGATCATATCATTGACATGGGTCCACTGGCTTCTCACCTGGGTGGTGAAGTCATTGCGGCGGGCACCTATGATGATATCATTTCGCATCCACGCAGCCTGACCGGTAAATACCTGAAGGGCGAGTTGATGATCGAACCACCTAAGCTGACCCGTAAATGGAATCGTTCGATTAAAGTTGAAGGCGCTCGGCAACATAACCTGAAAAATATTACGGTAGAATTTCCCCTCAACGTACTGTGCGTGGTAAGTGGTGTAAGTGGTAGCGGTAAAACAACCCTGGTGAAACAGATACTTTATCCAGCATTGAGAAAGTTGAAGGGTGAACTGGGTGATAAGGTTGGATTTCATAAAGCACTAACAGGGGATATGGATAGCATCGCACAAATAGAACTGATCGATCAAAACCCGATAGGAAAATCTTCACGCAGTAACCCGGTTACCTACATAAAAGCTTATGATGAGATCCGGGATCTTTATGCCCGCCAACCCCTGAGTAAGATGCGGGGTTTTCAACCGAAGCATTTTTCATTCAACGTTGACGGCGGACGTTGTGATACCTGTAAAGGCGAAGGAGAACAGGTTGTGGAGATGCAATTTCTTGCCGATGTACACCTGGTATGTGAATCATGTAATGGTAAAAGATTTAAAGAAGAGATACTTGAAGTAAAATACAAGGATAAAAATATTTACGACGTACTTGAAATGGGTGTTGATGAAGCGATCGAATTTTTTACTTCTTCCGAAAAAGAAGCTGCCAACATTGCTAAGGCCATTCAGCCATTGAGTGATGTGGGTTTGGGCTATGTAAAGTTGGGTCAGTCATCTGATACATTATCGGGCGGTGAAGCACAGCGTGTAAAGCTGGCTTCTTTCCTTGGTAAAGGTCGTAACACTGATAAAGTGCTTTTTATTTTTGATGAACCTACAACAGGTCTGCATTTCCACGATATAAAGAAACTACTTACTTCCTTTCACGCATTGATCGAGCAGGGACATTCGATCATTGTTATCGAACATAACACTGATGTTATAAAAAGCGCTGACTGGCTGATTGATCTTGGTCCGGGTGCGGGTGATGAAGGTGGCGACCTTGTATATTCTGGTAAGCCTTTGGGTATTAGCAGGGCCCGGAACAGTCAAACAGCTGAATATATTTTATAATATCTAGTAAATCAACACGTAATATTACTTTTAGTTCCTGAAAAAATTCTGTGAAAATACTTGCAAAATCAAAAACCGCAGTATAGATTTGTGTTAAGTTGTAAAAAACTATATACATCCAACCTCTTCTGAAATCCGAACCCAAATCATCCACACTACATAATTGGGTAAATATTTAGCCTTGTAAGGGCAGGATATTTATTTCTCCGCAGTGGTGGCCGAACTCCAATCTTCTTAAAGAAAACTGTTGCATCCAGTTTCCGTGTAAGCCTAACCAGGTTTATTTATTCTCTATTATACTCTAAACTCGAAACAATGAAAAAACTCTACTTTTTGCTTCTTACGGCAGTTGTTTTTACAAGCGCTGCCTGGGCACAAAACAAAACCTGGGAGGGTCCGGCCACCGGTGGTAGCTGGACTTCTCCGGCAAACTGGAGTGGTAATACAGTCCCTGCAGCTGCCGATGTAGTTGAATTTGGTGTAGGTATTTCCGGCACTATTACCAATGTGCCGAATATGAACCTCGCAGGCCTGGTGATCTCCAATGGAGCCAACATTACATTATCAAAGCCTACTGCAGGTGGTACTAACACCTTATCCATTACTAATAATGGTGCAGCAAATGAATTTGTTATTTCAGAAGGTTCAACACTAACCCTGGGTAATGAAATCGACATTCGCATAATAAATGGTAATGGTGGCAACCAGGTTCGCGCAAGTATCGCTGGTGAATTTAACGTAGGCGATAATGATTATAACACGAATGCAGCCAACTCAATCACAACTGTAGAATCTACGGGTTTACTGCGTGTGGGTGGTAGTGGTAGTGTTACTTCAACTAATGCAAACAGGCTTGTTTTCACTGCTGATGCTACTTATATGCATGGTAGAAACGGAGGTGCTATCCCAACTGCTAGCTGGAATTCTCTTTCCACTGTTATGGTCATTGGTGTTACCAATACTGCACCTTCCGGCATGGGTCAGACATTCGGAAACTTTGTTTGGGAAAATGCTAGTCAGTCCGGAGATGAATACATCGGTTCTAACGGAACAACTATCAGCGGTGCACTGGTTATCAACGGCACCGGTTCAGGTAGTCTGAGAATGGGCCAATCGTTTACCGCCAGCTACTTCCTTATGAACGGGGGTCGATTTGAAATCGCCAGCGGTATTCCCTTTTTAGGTGGAGTCAGCCCCACACTTACCGTGGCAGGTAATACGATTGTATCTGGCGGTATACTGGATCTGAATTCTGGTTTTCTTGTTTCAGGTACTTTGGATCTGAAAGGAAGTCTTATTCATAGCGGCGGTACTATAACTGAAACTACACTTGCTGGAACAGCATCAGTAGTTTTTTCAGGCACTAGTGTTCAGGAGTTTTCGAAGACTGGCAGCGCTGCCATTTCTGAAACAGTTGATTTTACAGTTAGCTCGGGTGCGACCCTGGACCTTGGCACTTCAGTGCTTGATGGTTCGACTGGAACTTTCACACTTTCTTCAGGTGCTAAAATTATAACTTCTCATCCGCAGGGTCTGAGATCGACAGGCGCGAATGGAGCTATTCAGACAAGCGGCAGAAGCTACAGCAGTGGTGCAGACTATGAATTCCGCGGCGCATCTACTGGAGATTTCACTACCACAGGCAACCAGGTAAGAGATTTGATCATTAATAATTCTACAACCGGAGAAGTGGTTTCAAACAGGACATTCCTTGTAAACCGCGTCCTGGCTCTTAGCGACGGATATCTTACACCAGCTACCGGTACTATTACAGTTAATACAGCCGGTAATGCTACTACAGAGAATGGAGCTTTTGTAAATGGTCCGCTTAGCAAAGTATCTAACAGCACAACGGCGTTTATTTTCCCGGTTGGAAAGGTTGATGCAGGTTTGAGAATTGCCGGTTTTCAGCGTCCTAATACTTCTGGAGGTACTACTACTTTTCGGGCAGAATTCATAAGGGCAACTCCTGATACAGCGCCTTTGCAGGATGGTATTACAAGGGTCAGCAGCTGCGAGCATTGGGATATCGACAGGACAGCCGGAAATGGCACTGCTTATATCACACTGTCATGGGCTGCAAACAGCAACTGCACTTCAGCAACTGCTTATGTTACCAGCCTGGCAACATTGAGGGTTGGTCACCTGAGAGGAGGCGCATGGCGCAGTGAAGGTAATTTCAGCACCACAGGTACAAACGTTGCTGGTACAATCAGGTCCGCAAATGCTGTTAACACTTTCAGTCCTTTCGCTTTAGCAAGCATTTCTGAGGATGAGAACCCGCTGCCTGTTGTATTTGCTAATGTAAGAGCATACGAAAAAAATAACGGCGTTCAAATCGACTGGAGCAACCTGACTGAAAAAGATGTTGACCATTATGTAGTAGAGCGTTCTTCAAACGGTACAGATTTCAGCGCAATAGCACAACAGTTGCCCACCAGCAACCAGGATGATAAAGCTGACTATTCAGCCTTCGACGCATCGCCTAAATCTGGTACAAACTATTACCGTATCAAAGCTGAAGAAACAACAGGTAAGATCGTTTACAGCAAGATACTTAGTGTAAACCTTGGTTCGACTACACAAAGCCTGAGGCTGTACCCCAACCCTGTAACTGGCAACCAGGTTAATATCAGCCTGTCAAATGTTAGAAGCGGGCAGTATGACCTGCGCGTGGTAAATGTTAGCGGCCAGGATGTGTTGAAACAAAGAATTAATAGCCAGGGTAGCACAATGACCCAAACTATCGATCTTCCGACAACTATTGCACCAGGCGTATATAACATGATTATCACTGGCGCAGACTACCGCGAAACGAGGACTTTCATTGTTCATTAATAAAAAAGTATTATCAATAGAGAACAGGCCGGTCAGCAATGACCGGCTTTTTTTTTGAAATATCTCATTGGAGATTTAAATCATTTCAAATGACAAAAGACATCTACTGTTGATCAATTGCCGAACGCGTAGTTATATTTTGTAATATGTAGTAGTTTATCACGTAGTAGTACACGGTTTTTATTGAAAAAATACCTGGGAAAACACTTGCATAATTAAAAACAGCAGTATAGATTTGTGTTCAGTTGTAACAAACTGTATACATCCAACCTCTTCTGAAATCCGTACTCCAATCATTTAAACATTTCGGGAAAAAACCATATCGTCGTTAGACGACAAGTAATTTTTTGTCCCGACATCCGTGAGCGGAGCTTCCAATGCCTTCAAAGACTGACCATCCAATCCTTGTAAGCCCACAGAACGCCTTTTAACAATCTCTATAACTTAAAACTCTCGACGATGAAGAAAATTTACATTCTTATTATTTCCATTCTTTTTACTGCTGTAGCCTGGTCTCAAAAAGTTTGGGTAGGCCCCGCTAACGGGGGAAGTTGGACTACAGCCAGTAACTGGAGTGGTAATAGTGCACCGGGTAACAACGATGTCGTTGTATTCGGGGTCGGTGTTTCAGGAACAATCACTAATGTTCCCAATCGGGATATCAGTGGCCTGATCATTTCCGATGGAGCAAATATCACGTTATCGAAATCTGGTGGCGGAGATAATACATTGACAATAAGAAATACCAATGCTGCAAATGAGTTCGTGATCACTGAAGGATCAACACTTACGCTTGGAAACAACGTCAATATCGAATTAGATAACGGGTCATCATCTTTTAACAGGACCCGTGCGAGCATTGCCGGAACGTTTAACGTCAATGGCAATGAATATGATACCGAGGGAAGCAACGTTACCACGACCGTAGAGGCTACTGGTGTGATCAGCGTGGGAGGCAATGGCTTTGTTTCTTCAAACAGTAGCGCAAAACTGATATTTGCTGGTAATGCAGTTTACAACCATGGCCGCGATGGCGGTACAATCCCTACAGCAGCCTGGAATGCGGCTTCGCTTTGTAATATCACTGGCGTTGACGACGATGCGCCCAGCGGGATGAACCAGACATTCGGCAATTTCACCTGGAACTGCGTTAACCAGGATGAGCATGTTTCATTAGCCGGCTCGGGAATGTCAGTCGCGGGTACTCTTTCAGTTGTCAGCACGGGCGGCAACAACCGGCTGCAGATGAGCCAGTCGACTTTGAACGTTGGAGGTTTTAATTTAAGCGGTGGTATTTTCCGGATCAGCAGCGGAACCGACCGTACACTTAACGTAAACGGCGATGTAACTATAAGCGGTGGCCAGTTATTGATGACCTCGGATGAAGAAGCGGAAATGAATGTGCGCGGTAATTTTACCTTCACTGGCGGCACTATCACTGAAAGCAGCAACCAAGATTGTTTAATTGATTTTGATGGTTCAGGCGTACAGGTATTTACAAAATCTGGTGCGGCCACCATTCAAAACACGATAGATTTCCGGATCAGTAACGGCGCTACCGTAAATTTTGGAACATCTGTACTTAATGGATCCACCGGCGACTTTACACTTGCTTCAGGAGGTAAAATTATTACTGCCCACGCGCAGGGTATACGCTCTACCGGATCTGCTGGTTCTATACAGGTAGGTGGTTCCAGGAGCTATAGCAGCAATGCTGATTATGAATTCCAGGGCGCTACTACCGGCAATTTCAGTACATCAGGCAGTCAGGTTAGAGATCTGATCATAAACAATACTAGTACTAACGAAGTGATCACAAACAGGAACTTCCTGGTCAACAGGAACCTGGTTCTCATAAATGGTTATGTAACTCCTTCAGGAGGTTACCTGAGAATAAATGAAGATGGGGATGCTTCTACTACGAACGGAGCTTTTGTAAACGGGTTGCTTGGCAAGATGACTGAAGCTGGCAGTTCCTTATTTATGTTCCCGGTTGGAAAGGTCGACGGTGGCTTGCGGATGATTGGGATACAGCGCACATTAGCAGGTGGAGATGCCACTTTCGAGGCTGAATTCTTCAGGGCTTCACCGCCAACAGCTTCTTTGGAGAATGGGCTTGCCAGGATCAGCGATTGTGAATACTGGGACTTGTCAAAGGCTTCGGGTTCGTCCTCAGCAGCGGTGTATGTAACCCTTTCATGGGCTAGCAACAGCAATTGCACGGAAGCGAGCCCTTATGTTACCGATCCCACGACATTGAGAGTGGCTCACCTGATGAACAATCAATGGGGCGACGAAGGCCGCCAGTCCAGCACTGGAAACAATGTTGCTGGTACGATCAGGTCGCAGCAGTCGGTTTCTAGCTTTAGTCCTTTTGCTCTGGCGAGCAGCTCTCTTACAGAGAACCCGCTGCCTGTAGTATTTGGTGATGTAAGGGCATACGAAAAGAATAACGGCGTTCAAATCGACTGGAGCAACCTGACTGAGAAGGATGTAGCCGGCTATGTAATTGAGCGTTCTTCGAATGGCACTGATTTCAGCGCTATCGGTGAGCAATTGCCAACCAGCAACCAGGATGACAGGGCTGACTACTCGGCCTTCGATGCAACTCCGAAAGCAGGTACCAACTACTACCGTATCAAAGCTGAGGAAACAACAGGTAAGATCGTTTACAGTAAGATACTTAGCGTAAACCTTGGTTCAACTACACAAAGCCTGAGGCTGTACCCCAACCCTGTAACAGGAAACCAGATTAATATCAGCCTGTCGAATGTTAGAAGCGGGCAGTATGACCTCCGCGTGGTGAGCGTTAACGGTCAGGATGTGCTCAGGCAAAGGATCAGCAGCCATGGCAGCACGATCACTCAAACGATCGACCTGCCTGCAACGGTAGCACCTGGTATCTACAATATGGTGATCACCGGCGCTGATTATCGTGAAACAAAAATGTTCATCGTTCAGTAATTGACATAAAGAAATCACCAATAGAGACAGCCGGCCAGCAATGGCCGGTTTTTTTTTGTCTGTAAATGATCAGGAAATAGCGCAAATATTTTATACAAATTGCTTGCATTATTGACACTCCGTTTATAGATTTGTACTACCTGATTTTAATCATCCCGTCCAATTCTTCTGAAATCCGTACCGTCATTTTCAAGCAGTAATAACACAAGTAATTCTACGAGGCAACTAGTTTCATTTTAGTGGGAATGCCGCTTTAATTCCAACTCCTTTCTAAAACCTGGTCTTGGTTTCATAATTCACTACTAACATTTTTGTGAATGTGATAATTCCCGCAGATGAAAAAATTTTACTCACTCATCATATTTTTAATCGTTACGCTTACTGCCTTTTCGCAGTTACGTGAATGGACTGGTGGCAGTGGAGCCTGGAGCGATGCATCAAACTGGAGCCCTGCTGGCCTGCCCGCAGCTTCTGATATTTTGCTTTTTAATAACGTCTCCGCTACAGTTTCGAATGTTCCAGATATTTCAATAAAAGGTCTGATTTTACAAAGCAGTAATATCATTCTGCAGGGATCGCCAGGTGCGAAAACACTGTCGGTTGGCGAAAACAATAGCGAAACAGCTTTACAAATTGATAGTGAAGCCAGTCTTACCCTTAGCAACAACCTGGCAATGGCGATGGCATCTTATGCATATGCCAGCATAGATGGCGTGTTGATTGTTCATGCGAGCAGTAAATTTTTATCCGACGGTACCAGCCATACCATCGTGAATGGCACATTACAAAATGCCGGTGAAGTTCTCTCCACACCTTCTACACTCGATTTTGACAGTGATTCAAAATATGAGCATATCACCGATAAAGGCAAAATTCCTGCAGCCACCTGGCATTTCAATTCAACATGTTTGATAAAAGGTATACTGACGAAAGCTCCAATTGGAATTGATCAGTCATTTGGAAATTATATATGGGATTGTGATCTCCAGGCAACCGGTGCATCATTAGGCGCGGCAATTCCAAATGATATCAGGGGCAACCTCGTAATCAAAAAAACAGGCAAACCAAATGATCCGCTTGCATTTTTGACATTGCCTGAAAATCTGAAGATCGGTGGTTCATTTACCATACAGGCAGGTCAGTGTATTAGTGCCGACAAAAACATTACGATCAATCTTGCCGGTGATTTGAATATCGCGGGTGGTAGTTTGCGATCAGGAACTGCGGCGATCCAGGTTAATTTTAATGGGATCCAGAAGCAGGTTTATTCAAAGACAGGCGGACAGGCCCAGGGAATAAAATTTAGAGTTTTAAATAAAGCATGTCTCGACCTGGGAGATGCAGTGCTGGACGGCGAGGGAGACTTTGTGGTAGATGCAGGAGCTATGCTGATGACTGCCCATGCAGATGGTCTTGACGCAACTGGAAATTCTGGCGCGGTCCAGGTTAAAGGTAAAAGAGTTTTTAGCAGTGAAGCCGATTACGCTTTTACAGGCGACGTTCGACAAATAACTGGCCCTGGTCTTCCTTCCACAGTAAGAAGCCTGATCATCGATAATAAAGCCGGAACTAATCCAGATGCAGGTGTGGTTCTTACGAAAGAAACGCTTGTAACAAAAGAGCTGGCATTGCTTAGCGGCTTTCTCCAAACTTCCGACACACAAATGCTGACGATTGGCGAAGACGGTGAAGCAAGCGGTACCAATTTTTCTTTCGTTACGGGTCCGATGCGCAAGACCGGAAGTACCGCGTTTACTTTTCCGACAGGTTGGGCGGGCGCCGGGGGAGGAAGAATACCGATTGCCATTGAGTTGCTGGGTTCTGTATCGACGATACAGGCAGCATACAAAAGGGCTCCCGCAACAGATAAAGGCACTACGATCAATGCGCCGCTTCACCATATCAATTATTGTGAATATTGGGAACTGTTTCCCGTGTCAGGAAGCCCCAAAGCGATCGTAACTATGTATTACAACGCACATAGTAGCTGCGCGCCAGTTTCCCTGATCAACGATTTTTCCTCTGCACGTGTAGCCCGCTCTGATGGCAAGACCTGGTCTCAAATTGGTAATGCAGGTGATAGTCTCACGGGAAGTAATGGTTATGTTATCTCTGATAACTCCGGTATCGTCATCAATAAGGAACAAAGATTTTATGCGTTGGGAAATATCACCAATGCTACTGACCCATTGCCTGTAATGTTTGACAATGTCGTGGCATATGAGAAGGATCATGGGATTAAAATAGAGTGGAGTAATCTTACTGAAAGAGATATTGCGATTTATTACGTGGAGCGGTCCAGCAATGGTATGGACTACACCATCATTGGACAATACCTGCCGACGAGTAATCGCGATGATAAAGCGCAGTATACGGCCTTTGACGCGAAGCCTTCACCAGGTCTAAATTTTTACCGCATCAAAGTAATTGAAAGAAGCACCAAGATCATATTCAGCAAGGTAATGCGAGTGGAAACCGGCTTGCCTGGTCATAAGCTCACCTTGTATCCCAATCCTGTAACGAATAAACAGATCATGCTCGGTATTTCCGGAATATCGGAAGGCGTGTATGATATCCGTATTATAAATGTTAGTGGTCAGCCTGTGCTACATAGCAAACTTGAAAAGAAAGGCGATTTCATGACCCAGACATTGAGGCTACCCTCATTAACCCCTCCCGGTATTTACCAGATGATCATTACCGGCGCAAATTACCGGGAGACGAAGTCGTTCATTGTTCAGTAAGGGTATTGAGAGTACCCAATAGAGAAAGGGCCGGCCATTAAGTTGTGCTGGCCCTTATTGTTAAAGGTTAGTAAGGTATAATAGTTTCAGACTTTAACGCAGGCCTGCTTATCGCAGTTTGTTGAGGCTCTTAATTAGCTTTTCATCGCGGCGAATACCCCGGATGGCAAGGAAATAAAATACCGGCACCAGGAAAACAAATACAGAAGATAACGCGATTACACCAGGCAGACCCTTTATCTCAGAAAAGAATAAGATGATCGTGATAATCGACAGAATCAGACCTGTAACTGCGAGTTTGAATTGCATTTTCCTGTCTTTATATAAAAAAATAGCAACCAGGGCCAGTATCACTGATGCACCAGTGAGAACGATCAGGAAAAGGCTGCTACCTGCTGTAATGGTAGACATGATGCCACTGGTGGCCGTTTCATTTTGTTCGGCACCCCCAAAAAAAGGAAACAGGAAACTAAGAATCGCGCAGGCTGCTGCCAATAATAACCATATACTTTGTTGACGTTGGATCATACCATATCTTTTGTCAAAAATAAGGTAAGAATAGACCTGTATCAACAGGTAGTGAAAATTGTGGAGGTTTACAGCGGCGAATCTGTTTGAACTTACCAGTTGATATTCAAAGAAAAGTTCCCTTGCGCCAAGGTGTATTCTTGGTGCAGGATGCTGGTGTAGCAATCCTGACGATGAATTTGAAACACCCCGAACAAGAGAACTCCTGAAAATTCTGAAAGATTTTTTGTTGGATAAAATTTCTGGTAGTTCATGGCCGCAGGGCTTGCTTAAATTTCGGCAATAATGCGGTTGCAGCCAATAAAATTGCTAACCCAGCTCTGGATAAAGCGGAAATTTCTGCATCAGCTCTTTAACTTCGGCTTTCGTATCACTGATGGTTTTTTCATCCTCAGTATGCTGTAGTACTTTATCCAGCATTGCCACCACGGTTTCCATATCACTTTCCTTCATACCTCTTGTTGTAATAGCCGGTACACCTACCCGGATACCTGATGTAACAAAGGGAGATTTGTCATCAAAAGGCACGGCGTTTTTATTGAGGGTAATATGGGCTTTGTCCAAAGTTTCCTGGGCTTTCTTGCCGGTGAGGTTTTTATTGCGAAGATCGATCAGCATCAGGTGGTTGTCAGTGCCATTACTTATCAGGTTATAACCGCGGCTAACAAATGCTTTTGCCATCGCCTGCGCGTTTGCGATTACCTGTTTAGCATAGCTGGTGTAATCATCCGACAATATTTCTCCAAACGCAACTGCTTTTGCCGCAATCACATGTTCCAGGGGGCCACCTTGTGTGCCAGGAAAAACGGCGAGATCGAGCAGTTGGCTCATCGTGCGGGTATTACCTTTTGGATCTTTGATACCCCAGGGGTTTTCGAAATCGTGTCGGAGCATGATTATACCCCCACGTGGTCCGCGTAAAGTTTTGTGGGTAGTTGAAGTAATAATATGGCAATGTTCAAACGGATCATTTAGTAAACCCTTGGCTATTAAGCCTGCAGGATGCGCAATATCAGCCATCACCACAGCGCCGATCTTATCAGCCACCTCACGGATACGTTTATAATCCCAATCCCGGCTATACGCGGAAGCGCCACAGATGATCATTTTTGGTTTTTCTTTCAGGGCCGTAGCTTCAAGCTGGTCGTAGTCAACCAGTCCTGTTTCTTTTATAACGCCATAAAACAAGGCCTGGTAATTTTTACCACTAAAATTGGCAGGGCTGCCATGGGTAAGGTGTCCGCCCATGCTCAGGTCCAGGCCAAGGACTTTCTCACCAGGTTTCAGGCAGGCCAGGAAAACTGCCGCGTTGGCCTGTGCACCACTATGTGGCTGAACATTGGCCCAACTCGCATTAAAGATCTTTTTCAGTCTTTCGATCGCCAGGTTTTCAATCTCATCCACTACTTCGCAGCCACCATAATAGCGCTTGCCCGGGTATCCTTCCGCATATTTGTTTGTCGGCACAGTACCCATGGCCTGCATAACCTGCAGGGAAGTGAAGTTTTCCGAAGCAATGAGTTCAATACCATTGCGCTGTCTTGCCAATTCCTTGTTGATCAGGTCGAAAAGTTGCGTGTCTTTTTGCATATCCGGGCGTTGAAGAAGATGAAAGAAGAATAATTCAGGCTGCAAAATTAGGTTTGGGAGGGATTGAAATCACGAATAAGTCGATAAGTTTTTAATTGTACCAAAAAGCCTTACTTTCGAAGGCTTTTCCCCAGTGATGGTCATGTCGACCTAAACCTGTTTTTGTTGCCGGGAAGGCGAAAAGACGATAAGTTTTTTCCAAGGATCTTCCCGTCTTTCCGGCAAACGATCATTCTGAGGTTGACAGGAAAAGGGGGACTTGGTATCGAATAAACAATTAATGAAGGCAATCATTCCAGTAGCAGGCGCAGGCACCAAATTGCGCCCACATAGTTATACACAACCAAAGGCTCTTATCCCGCTTGCCGGTAAAACCGTGCTTAGTATTATAATCGACCAGATGCGCGAGGCGGGGATCACTGAGTTCATATTTATTGTAGGTTACCTGGGCGATAAGATCCGGGATTATGTCAAAGCCAATTATCCCGACCTGCAGGCTCATTATGTGCAGCAAATCGACCGCCAGGGGGTAGGCCATGCTATACAAATTGCCCGCGAGGCCGTGAATGGCGATGAGGTGATAGTGGTTTTGGGCGATACTATCTGCGAGTTTGATGTGAAAGCGATCGTGAATAGCGATTCCTCGATGCTGGGAGTTAAAAAGGTAGACGACCCCAGGGAATTTGGTGTAGCCGAAATTGATGAACATGGGTATATCGATCATGTAGTGGAAAAACCGCAGATACCAAAGTCGAATATGGCGCTGGTGGGGATTTACAAGATCAAGGAGAGTTCGCAATTGTTCCAGTGCCTTGAAATGAATTACCTGCAAGGTTTGCGCACCCATGGTGAATACAGTCTGACCGATGCCCTGGATTGTATGCTGAAACAGGGGGTCAAGTTCAGGCCATTTAAAGTAGAGAGCTGGTTTGATTGCGGTCGCAAGGAAACCCTGCTCGAGTCGAATGCGACGCTGTTAAAAAAGTTTCAGCGTAAATCCGAGAGCGAATACAACTTTGAAAATACCGTAATTATCCCCCCGGTTAGTATTGGGGAGGGTTGTGATATCAAAAACTCGATCATTGGTCCCAATGTTACCATTGGCGAAAGCACCACCATGGACTATTCTATCGTGCGAAATTCGATTGTCGGTTCTTATTCCAACCTTTTTGATATAGTACTGGAAGCTTCAATTATTGGTAGCGACACCAGTCTTCGTGGTGAAACCCGTACGTTGAGCATTGGTGATAATACCAATATCGACCTGGGCTAAAAATTCTTAGTTTGCAGAGTCGCCGTGAAACCTCCAACCGGTAACACTTCAATCCTCATGAACAGTTTCAAGAATCCCATAACAGAGCTGTTTAAGATCGACTATCCCATTATCCAGGCGGGGATGATCTGGGCCAGCGGCTGGCGGCTGGCCAGCGCGGTAAGTAATGCCGGGGCTTTGGGCATGATAGGCAGCGGAAGTATGTATCCTGATGTCTTACAGGAGCATATTGCCAGGTGCAGGGCCGCAACTGAGCGTCCCTTCGCGGTAAATGTACCCCTGCTGTACCCGGATATTGACAAGCATATAAAACTTATTATCGAAAACGGCGTAAAAATCGTTTTTACGTCGGCAGGCAATCCGAAGACCTGGACAGGCATTTTAAAAGAGCATGGGATAACGGTGGTGCATGTGGTTAGTAGTGCCAAATTTGCCAGGAAAGCCGAAGAGGCAGGTTGCGATGCAGTGGTGGCGGAAGGCTTCGAAGCTGGTGGTCATAATGGGAGGGAAGAAACGACTACCATGGTATTGATCCCGCAGGTCGTGAATTCAGTGAGTATACCTGTGATAGCGGCAGGAGGCATAGCAACCGGCCGGCAAATGCTGGCGGCCATGGTCCTTGGAGCCGGTGGTGTACAGATGGGTAGTCGCTTTGTGGCCAGTGAGGAGGCGTCGTCACATATCAGTTTCAAGCAAGCGGTAGTTAGTGCAGGGGAGGGCGATACGGTGCTTACGCTTAAACAGCTCACGCCGGTCCGACTGATCCGGAATGAATTTTACCGCCAGGTGCGGGAAGCTGAAGAGCGCGGGGCAACAATTGAAGAATTAAAGACACTTTTAGGAAGGGGAAGAGCCAAACTGGGAATGTTTGAAGGTAACCTGGAGGATGGTGAACTGGAGATAGGGCAGGTTAGTTCGATGCTGGATCGTATTTTACCGGCATCGGATATCGTAAAAAAAGTTTGGTCGGAATTTGCAGAAGCTCTTCAGAATCCAATCGGAAAATATTAATTTTATAAAGCTGTTTCAGCTTGAATTGTTAACCTTAATAATGACCAGATGAAACCCGGTTTACTTTTATTAGGCATAGGTCTTCTGGGATTTACTGCCGCCCAGGCCAAAGCGGAACCCGATCCTGCCATTGATGGAAAAAAGAACGAACTGATGGGAGTGATCCTGCATGGGGAAAGCAAAAAGCCATTGAAAGCTGTTACAGTTACGGCATACCTTGTTTCCAAAAAGGAAAAAGCGGTGCAAACCGATGATGCCGGCAATTATGGTTTTGATGAACTCAAACCCGGTACTTATAAGTTTGTTTTTGAAAAATCTGGTTATAAGCGCGTAACCAGGGATAAAGTGGTGATCAAAACAGATGAAGCTTTCCAGCTCAATATCGAGATGATAGAAAGTAAGGATTTTGACCTGGTTCCCTCCGCACTATTATTTGCTGATTTTTAAGTTTGTTGCTACGAAATAAGATAAAAAAAAAGGCTGTCGGGAGACGGCCTTTTTTGTTTTGGGAAAATCTGTGTCGGGAAATGGACACGGAGAGCACGGCGGATACACGGTAGGCACGGAAAAGAAAAAGGAGATCAAATGCAAATGACTGCATTCGATCTCCCTGAATTTTTTTTTAGAAATCAACTTTCGACTAATCGATATCTATATCAAAGTCATCATCAGTTTTTTCAATATTGAATTTTTTATGCTTTTCAAGAAAGCTGCGATATTTCTGATAGGTCTGAGCCGACGCTTCTATACCGTTGATCGTTAGTTTTCCATCCTTATGTTCGATCTCATATCCCTGTTTTTTATTGATCAGGCCATCGTTTTCCAGGCCATCGACGAAAGTCTTGTATTCTTTCAATTCGGCTTTGGCCTTTTCGATATGCACTTTTGCTTCTTTTAGTTCTTTTTCGAGCTGAGGCCCGATCTTTTTCATTTCTTCCCTGGCTTTATCCATGCTGGCCTGGATTTCTTTCATGTCGATATCCTTTACCTTTTCCAGTTCCAGCTGGATTTTTTCAAAATCAATTTTAGCGATGGATTCCTTCACTTCCTGCTCTATCTTTTTAAAATCAACCTCTTTCAATGCTTTTTCAACATTGGCTTTGACCTTTTCCATGTTTACTTCCTGCATGGCACGCTGAACATCCAGTTCCATTTTCTGGAAGTCCAGGTCTTTCATTGCTTTCTCAACGTTGCGCATGGCTTTTTCCATTTCCAGGTCAATATCGACCTCGTCGAGTTCGCGTATTGCATCATCCAGATCACGGACCTTTCTTTCTTTTTTGCCGGGTATGGTATCCCCCTGATAATGGTCCTTGTCATATGATTTATCCTGTTCCTGCTTGCGGTCCCAGGAAATAAGAGCCAGGGCCAAAATTACGGCCAGGGCAGCGGCCATATAAATGCCTGGCTTGCGGGTTGATCGTGGTTTCATTTTTTTCAATTTAAGGTTATCATGTTTAGTTTGACGAAAAGCTTCGTATCAAATATACGATCAGTTTCGTATTGAATAATACCGCTTATCAACTAAACATAATTTTAACATCGCGCAGGCTTGGGCCGGGAAGGCGGTAAGGCGGGAAGTAAGAAAAGACGTTTATGAACAGCCGAACTCAACTCCAGACTGAAGACTGTCGACTACCGACTAATTCTTCCGGAATGCCCATTTAAGCATCTCCTTCCAGGTGGTTTTTTTCCCATACATCAGAATGCCCGTACGATAGATCTTTCCGCTAAGCCATACAGCGAAGATGAAACCGGCGATGAGTAAGGCCATGGAAAGTCCGAGTTGCCAGTATGGAACGGTTCCCGGCACGCCAAACGGGATACGGGCCATCATAATGATCGGCGAACTGAAGGGAATAATACTGCCCCAGACGGCGACAGGACCGGTCGGATCGTTCATCGCCACAGACATCATAGCAATGGAAAAAATGACCAGCAGGGTGACCGGGAAACTAAGTGATTGTGCTTCCCGCATGTCTTCATTGACGGCACTGCCGATGGCGGCATAAAGTGATGAGTAGAAAAAGAATCCGCCCATAAAGTAAAATACGAACCCGAATAATATCATCGGGATATTGATACTGCCAAAAGCGTTTTGAACGCCTTCCATGACACCACCCATGGCCGCTATGTTATTTCCGGAGGCCCTGGTGGCATTATAGATAATAAAGATAAATACGATCCAGAGAAAGAACTGTGTGAGGGCTACCAGGCCGATCCCGATGATCTTGCCCAGCATCAGTTGGAATGGTTTGACCGAACTAACGATCACCTCCGCGATCCGGTTGGTCTTTTCCTCCATCACGCCCATCATAACCTGTGAACCATAAATAAGCAGTATAAAATAGATGAGAAAACCCGCTACGTATCCAATGGTACTGGCGACCTTTGAATTGGCCGATTCGTCGTGAACATTGACCGCCCTGATACTTACATAACTGTTTTTGATGATGTTCTTTTTATCCTCGTCAATGCCCAGGCGCTCATTTTTAAGCTCGTTCCATATATTATTAAGCTTTTGCTCTACACGTCCAGAGGCATCAGCACCCATGGTACGGCTGGTGTACATGCTTAGTCCTTTCAGGCCCGACTGCCAGTCGTCCTGGCGGGGTATGACAATATAGGCGTCATAGCCCATTTCTGAGAAGCTCTTTTTCAGGCTGTCCACTTCAATATTCAACAGGCTCAACAGCGATGAACTGTCTTTTTGGTTTTCCCGCTCAATCCTGCCCCGGTCAAAGTAGCCAGATGAATCAATAACTGCCACATCGAGTTTTGGCCGCGACTTTGCCCCAATGTAGGTCATCCCAAATATCAATCCCAGGTATAACACCGGGAAAAGAATAGTGCTGATGATGAAAGTTTTCTTTCTAACCCTGGTGAGGTACTCTCTTTTTATTATAAGTAATGTTTTGTTCATGGTGTGTGGTTATGGTTATTACCGGATTCTATGCTGATACCAAATGAAATATTTTAATTCCCTGTGGCTTAGGCTTTCACTTCCTGGAACTGCCGCGCCGCAGGCGTGTCTTCCACCAGGCGGATAAATATATCGTTGAGGGAGGGAAGAATCTCATTGAATGATTCAATACCAAGACCTTTATTTATAAAATACTGCAAAACATCATTGTTGGTATAACCCGGGTCGAGTTTGATATACACCTCCTGGTCTCTTTTCTGTTTCACTTCGAATAAGTGAATCGCTAAATGCTCAGCCATGATCCTGTCGGAAAAGCTCACCTTAAAGAGGTTTTCCTTGAAATCGTGTTTCACATTTGTCACGGTGCCATCTAGAATCTTTTTGCCTTTGTTGACCAGCACAATATGATCGCAGATCTCTTCCACCTGCTCCATCCGGTGCGTACTGAAGATGATAGTGGAGCCTTTGCTGGCAAGGTTATAAATCTCGTCCTTGATCAGGTTGGCATTTACGGGGTCGAGCCCGCTGAAAGGCTCATCCAATATGATCAGTTTGGGCTCGTGGAGTACGGTAGTGACAAACTGCAATTTCTGGCTCATACCTTTTGACAGGTCTTCTACTTTCTTATTCCACCAGGATTCCATATCCAGCCGGTCAAACCAGGCTTTGATCTTTTTTGTCGCGTCATATTTGCTCAAGCCCTTCAGCTGTGCCAGGTAAAGTGCCTGTTCACCAATCTTCATTTTTTTGTAAAGACCTCTTTCTTCGGGCATATACCCTATCTGGCCAATATCGTTGATGGGATCGAACTTCTTGCCGTTGAAAATGATCTCGCCCTGGTCGGGGTAGAAAATACCTGTGATCATACGGATGAGCGTTGTTTTGCCCGCACCGTTAGGACCAAGTAAACCGAAGATCTGCCCCGGTTCGATAGTCAGGCTGATGTCATCGACGGCTTTTTGGGTAGCAAAATACTTTCTCAGGTTTTTTAGTTCCAGTATGGCCATAGCTTTCAGATTGTATCGCAAAAATAGCCGTTAACTCAAATAAGCCATAATTTTTTGGCAAAAGGGATCATGGTGTAAGTTATTATGATAGCGCGCTGATTATGCCTGCAGAACAGCTGCAATCCGGGAAGCGACGCTTTCACCGTCCATCGCTGCACTTACAATACCTCCTGCATAGCCGGCTCCTTCGGCGCAGGGGTATAAATTTCTTACTTGCGGATGATGGAGAGTTTCTTTGTCACGAGGTATGCGTACAGGTGATGATGTTCTCGATTCTGTTGCTACCAGCACCGCTTCGTTTGTAAAATATCCGCGGATCTTTTTACCAAACTCCTTAAAGGCCGTTTGCAGGCTTTTATGTATAAAAGGTGGCAATACTTCGTCCAGGGCACTGGAATGCAAACCAGGTATATAAGAGCATTTGGGCAAACTGCCTGATACTTTCTTTTCCGTAAAATCAACCATACGTTGTGCAGGTGCAACAAATTTGCCACCACCTGCAGCAAAGGCTTTCCTTTCTACATATTGCTGGAAGTACATCATGCCTAAGGCAGAATCCAACACTGACGCCGGTTGCCGGCAGGTTTTTTCAAAATCCTCGTGCTTTTTGAGCTGGTTCAGATCTTCAGCTTCCACGGTTACCACGATACCGCTATTGGCAAAAGGATTATTGCGGCGTGAGGGGCTCCATCCGTTCACCACCAGTTCGCCGGGTGCGGTAGCCGCGGGTGCGATGATGCCACCGGGGCACATGCAAAATGAAAATACTCCTTTGGGACCCACCTGTTGCACCAGGCTATATGAGGCGGGTGGTAGAAAAGGGTCTCTTATAGCGCTGTGATACTGAGACCTGTCGATAAGTGTCTGCGGGTGTTCGGCCCTTACACCGAGGGCAAATGGTTTGGGCTCTATCAATAAATGCCGTTTATCCAGCAATTCAAATATATCCCGAGCTGAATGACCTGTTGCCAGACCCAGGGCATCCGCG
>JAEZRB010000128.1 GCA_023412975.1 Bacteroidota bacterium
ATCTTGACCTGGTCGACGAAATAATCCTGGCTGTTCATCCCATTATCCTTGGTGAAGGCAAACCTCTTTTCAACCATATCGTTGGCAGAAAAAAACTTATACTGGCCGGATCAAAACCCTACCCCAGTGGTTTGTTAATGCTGACCTATAAGTTTGATCGTTAATAGCAGATTCAAAAGGAACACTCCCTAATTAGTGTAATTCGTGCAATTCGTGGCTAAAAAATCAAAAAGCTCTTTTGCCCGCCTGTTTGCCGCCGGCGCCGATCACAGAACTGCCATATACTTTAATGGATGATTTAATAAAATCTTTTTCATCGGCTTTGTAGATATTCTCTACATATTTCTGCGGATTGCGATCAATATAGGGGAACCATGTGCTATGAACCTGTATCATGATCTTATGGCCTTTTTTGAAAGTATGCAGCACATCCTGTAAAGGAACATTTAAGTCGGTAGGTTGTCCGGGTACAAATGGTTCCGGCTTTTCAAAACTGTTGCGAAACCTGCCGCGAAAAACCTCGGCCCTTACCAGTTGCTGGTATCCTCCCATCACTATATTCTTTGGGTTGTGGTCATAGTTGGGATGATCTGGCGGGTACACATCGATGAGTTTTACAATAAAATCTGCATCAGTGCCCGAGATCGCTACTTTCAGCTTTGCAAGGATCTCACCGGCGATGGTAACGTCGTCTGCCAATACTTCTGTTTCAAAACTCAGCACATCGGGTCTGCGACCTGCGTCACGCTGGTCATCGCTCATATAGGAACGTGGTGTAAAAGTGAATCCCTCAGTTTGTGAGGTATAAGGCACCGGTTTGGCGGGGTCGCTGATATATTCGAAAACCGCATCGTTATTCAATGGCTTGTTGATGGATAAACGCCCATTTTCGCCAAAATATAATTCTACAGGTGGTATTTCTACAGGAGGCCATTGTTCGAATTTTTGCCATTCCTTTTTCCCGGTGTTGAACATATAAGCTTCAGGAAGGTTATCGTCGCCTGCACCCTTTAAATGATAAGAGAAAAATGGTTTTTCGATCTCCCGCATAAAAAAGGTGGATATACTATCGCCAAAATAAATATGGTTGTGGGTGCTCTTTCCTTTCTCACTGGCCCAGTCACCATGTCCCCAGGGACCCATCACAATTGTATTCTTTGCTGCCGGTGAGGTTTTTTCAATTGTTTTATAGATATTGAGTGGGCCATACAGGTCTTCTGCATCAAACCACCCCCCTACGGTCAACACAGCAGGCTTGATATTATTCAGGTGAGGTAATAAATTTCTTTTTTGCCAGAACGTATCATAATTGGGATGACTTATAACCTCGTTCCAGAAGAAATTATCATAGTGGTATTTTTCGGTAATATTTTTTAATGGACCCAGGCTCAAATGAAAATCATAACCATCTTTCGGCTGACTTGAAAACAACCGCATCAGTTCTGGTAAAAACCAATTTTCACGGGTCGTGTCTTTTTTCTGGTAACCAAATACAGCAAAGGCACCAGTATAACTCTGCAGGTAGGCACCCATATGGTGGAAATCATCAAAAAAGAAATCGGCAATGGGTGCTTGTGGTGAGCAGGCTTTTAAAGCAGGATGTGCATCGGGTAATGCGGCAGCTGCATAAAAACCGGGATAGGATATGCCAAACATCCCTACTTTCCCATTATTACCTTTTATATTTTTGACCAGCCAGTCGATGGTATCCCAGGTATCGGAACTTTCATCGATATCCTTTTTATTTTTAGGATTATTGCCGGGTATATTTGGTGTCATAGTGGTAAATTCTCCTTCGCTCATATAACGGCCTCTTACATCCTGGTAAACCAGGATATAGCCATCCTCTACCAGGTATTTCGAGGGGTGACCATGTAATTTAAAATCCGTATAGTTCGATGCATTATAGCAGGTTCGGTTGAGCAGGATAGGCCAGGGCTTTGTTTTATCCTTAGGCGTATATACAACAGTAAACAATTTCTTCCCATCCCGCATCGGAATTCTTACCTCAGTTTTATCATAATGTTCACGTACATACAAAGAATCTTTATTCTGTGCATGAATATTCACAAAAGAAAAACTTAAAACCAGCAGGGCAACGAATAGGCGCATACAGAAATTTTAATTGGATCACTAAACTAAGAAAATTTGTACAGGTGGTGAGCAATCTAATTCTCGATCATTTCTAAGGGTAAATCTCACAGTTTACTAACACGAGCTTGGGAAGAATTTAACATCGTTGAATTAATCTATCTTATCAACAAGGGGTCAATCTTACATAACCCCAAAAACAATAGATTATGAAAACAATGATACCTGCCATACTGATCAGTCTAATCGTATTTAGCTCCTGCGGCACAGCCAATGTAAAAGAACCTGAATACCGCGATATCCGGGAAGTGAGATTAATTGAACTGGGTTTGCTACAGTCAACTGCCGGAGTAGACCTGATCTATTATAACCCAAACAATTTTGGTGTCCAGGTAACGGAGGCGCGTGGTGACGTCTATATTGACAATGCATACCTGGGTCGTTTCGGCCTGGATGAAAAAGTACAGGTGCCCAAAAGATCAGAGTTTATCGTGCCTGCAGTCGTGAGACTGGATATGATCGGTGCGATCAAGAACCAGCGGGAAATTTTTAAGAAGAAAGAAGCAATGGTTCGTATCGAGGGTGTGGCACGTGTTAAAAAGGCTGGCATCACACGGGAAATACCAATTCATTTCGAGAGCCTTCAAAATATTGAGCGGTTCAGAACCCTTATTGCACCCTAGCTACGAGAATTCCCGAAAAATAACCACTCAACGGTAACGGTTTCCACCCAGGTGGAAACCGTTACCGTTTAAAACCGTTCACTTACCGGTTAAACCATTTTGTTGAAGTTATCTCCTCTGCCTTTCAGTAAATTGCAGCCTGTTTATGCGACAACTCGCTGCAATATTATTTGCTGATATGACGGGATATACAGCCCTCATGCAGGAAGACGAGCACCTGGCACGCACCAAGCGCCGACGCCTGAAAGAGGTGTTGGAGTCGACGATTGGCAGGTTTAATGGTAAGATATTACAATACTATGGGGACGGATCACTTAGTATTTTTAACAGCGCCATTGATTGCATAGCAAGCGCGATCGAAATTCAGCACCAGCTTAATGAAGAGCCTAAGGTTGGCATTCGTATGGGAATTCATACCGGCGATGTTATCATTGAAGATGATGCGGTCTATGGGGATGGCGTCAACCTGGCCTCCCGCATCGAATCCATGGCCGTGACGGGAAGCATTTTCATATCCGACAAGGTTTATGACGAAATAAAAAATCAGCCCGTTTTCACAACACGTGAGTTGGGATATTTTGAATTGAAAAATATCAAGCATCCCGTTCATGTGTACTGCATCACCAACCCGGGAATCAACGTACCGACACGGGAATCACTGAAAGGAAAACTGAGGCAGACCAATAACCGCCTGGCCGTCCTGCCCTTTGTAAATATGAGTTCTGATGCAGACAATGAATATTTCAGTGATGGCATTACCGAGGAATTGTTAAATGCCCTCACCCGGGTTGATGGCCTGCAGGTCACCTCGAGAACTTCGGCCTTTGCTTTCAAAAACAGGAATCATGATATTCGTGATATCGCCATTCAGCTTAATGTAGATAAGGTTCTCGAAGGTAGTGTTCGCAAGTCGGGCAACCGGGTGCGTATCACGGCCCAGCTCATCAATGCGAGCGATGGTTATCATATCTGGAGTGAGAACTATGATCGTGATCTGACTGATATTTTTGCAGTGCAGGATGAGATCAGCGCGATCATTGCCAATAAGCTGAGAGAAGATATTACGCCCAAACAAAAAAAAGATCATCGCGCAAAAACGCATACCACAAATATTACTGCATATACTTATTTTCTAAAGGGATTACATTTCTGGAACAAGCTCACTCCTGCGGATAGTCGTAAAGCTATTGAGTGCTTTGAACAGGCGATATCGATCGACCCTAATTATGCGCAGGCTTATGCCATGACGGCTGCGGCCTATAGCTACCAGGGATCTTCTGGTCAAATTTTGCCGGTCAACGCTTTTGAAATCGAACACAGGTACTCAGATAAAGCGCTGGAGATCGATAGTAGTAT
>JAEZRB010000137.1 GCA_023412975.1 Bacteroidota bacterium
GTTTCAAAGTGGCGGCTCATACCTTCTGCGTCGGCTTCGGGGTGAAACTGTGTACCGACCATGTTCTCATTAAAACGGATGCCCATTACAGCACGTTCGTAAGGCACATGTGGTCTTTCTTTTTCAATGCAAAGCAGGGATCCACCCATTTCGCTGATGATATCATGGTTAGGTTGAATGACCTGGTGGTCGCGGCTGTCAACGGCATAAAAGGGATCGTTGAGCCCTTCAAAAATAGGTTCAGTTTTCCCTTCTTCCAGCATATGCACGGGGAATACACCAAACGAGGTTGATTTTCTCTTATAGACAAGCCCGGCATTAAATACCCGGCAGGCCAGTTGAAACGAATGACAGATAAAGAAGACCTGCTTTTTTTGGGTGTTGGAGGGATTATTATTCCACCGCATCATTTCATCCACCCATTTGCACCAGGCAATATCCCAGTCGTCAAACCGACTTTGAAGCGGGTCGCCCGGACCACCGCTGGAGATATAGATATCAAAAGATGTATCGGGGAGTTCATTTTTTTGACGCACATCGAATTCAGTGACCTCGATGGCCTGGTCAGTCGTGTGTGACCAGTCGTGGATGATCTGTCGGATACAGCGCATACCCTGGTTGGGTAAGCCATCATTCAAATCGAGTATGGCAATACGGATTAGTTTTTGCTCGTTCCAAATCATCCGGCAAAAATAGTATTTTTTTAAAGGAGAAGGAAGTTGTAAGGGGTAAGAATTGGCAGCTGGATCACGAATGGTTAAATATGAACTAAAATTCCGGGTGTTTAGCAAGGTGCAGTAAACATGTTGCGGCGGTCGAACAAAAAAAATGATTTGTGTCAAGGCCTCCCGTCCAAATGCTCCTCTTCTTCTGGCGACTCCTGCCACTTCCTATCTTTGCCAGATGTTAAAGTACGCAGTTATAGTAGCCGGTGGCAAGGGCACACGCATGGGGGAAGGACTTCCAAAGCAGTTCCTGATGCTGAAGAATAAGCCGGTACTGTATTATACGTTGAGGGCATTTCTTGATGCTTATGACGATATGAGAGTGATTTTGGTGTTGCCGGCAGACTATACGGATATGGGCCAGGAGATCATCGACGCGTATTTTGATAGTGATCGCATTAAGATAGCCACAGGTGGTGACACCCGTTTTCAATCCGTAAAAAATGGTTTGCAACTGATCAATGATGAAGCCATCATCTTTGTACATGATGCTGTGCGTTGCCTGGTGTCAAAGACTTTGATCCAGGCCTGTTATGAAAAAGCAGTAGAGACCGGTTCAGCAATTCCTGCCATTGCGTGCAGGGATAGCGTACGCTTAGTGAATGAAGAAGGCAATGACCCTTTAGACCGCGAAAAGGTGATGCTGGTACAAACCCCGCAAACTTTTCACAGTAAAATTTTGTTGCCTGCGTATCAGATCGATTATAAAGATAAATTTACAGATGAAGCGACTGTGGTGGAAGCTTATGGTATGAAAGTGTCGCTGGTGGAAGGAGACGAGCGCAATATTAAAATCACCCGCCCGGTTGACCTCATCATTGCAGAGAGTTTGATTGGCACCAAGTGATCCATTGGTGAACATAGCATCAGGGACGGGTATATTGGATTCGAACTACTGACTAAATTCCAAACGCAGGCTTCGAACTACTAACTACGAACTACTAACTTCCCCCCTATCCCTTCGTCCATTTCAAATAAAAAGGCAGTCGGTTCTCCTTAATGGCTGCATAGTTTTCTTCCACGGCGCCGAAGCTGCTGTAGAAAAATGCCAGGCTGGGTATATCCGAACCTTCAAAATCAAGCAACATCTTTTTCTGGGCATGATCTTTTATAAATGCATCGATCAGCATGTGGGAAGCTCCGATGGTCCTGCCGTCGGGATGATTCCCAACAAGCAGGTAATAGGCACGCTGATGGGAAAATACAAAGACGCAGGAAGCGATCAGCTCTTCTTTGGGGGATAGGATTCCATAAGTGATCGCCTGCTGTCGGCTATGCAGGTAATTATACAGATTTCGGAAGCGGGCCGTATTTTCGGCCGATTCTTTTGAGTAAGTTTTCATTTGCTCTATTGCCAGCGCGATCATCCTTTCTACATCAAAATCGATCACGGGTCTGCAACCCAGTTGTTCAGCTTTACGCGAATTTCGTTTTATATTATCCCGGTAGGAATTGTAAATTTTTTCATACGACCGGTCCAGGTCGAGTACAAAATTCCTGCGCTGGTATAATTCGTACTTCGCAAGGGAGAAAACATTTCCATGATTTAGGTAAATATCCCAATAGCGAAACCGCGACGGGATTGCATTCAGAAATGATTCAACTAAGGGCGCATCAATATTATGTCCGAATATACCCAGTTGCGCTGTCAGGAAAGGCTGGTATAGATAAGCAATGCCAAATTTTTTATGCCAGGTGATGGGCATCACTGCTTCATAATCGTTGAGTACAAGCCCATCCCATTGCCGCGCCATTTGATCGAGCCACCACGAGTAGCCATAGATCAAACCATTGGGAGCGCTGGCGATACAGTTATCCCATTTTACCAGGTCAATGTCCTGGTGCCTGAGATATGTTATGCGCCTTTGTTGATTCATCAGTCCGCCAGGTTGCGATTTATTTTTCGGGGATTGAAAGCCGACATATTGATTGAAAAAGAAATTGTTTTCAGGAAGCGGTTTTTCTTTTCCAATGTTGACTTGATATAGTCTTTGTACACTTTGCTATACAGTAGCGGGATATAGATATTAACTGTCTCTTTGAAAAAAGGTAGCTGCAGACCAGCATTAAAAAGAAACCTGTCGCCCGTAGCATTTCTTTCCCAGGCATTACTGTACGTTCCGATGTCGGCAAATAATTTCAGGGGAATTTTTATAGGCAATACGTTCAATGGATTTATATTGGAAGGGTTGCTTGTACTTAAA
>JAEZRB010000185.1 GCA_023412975.1 Bacteroidota bacterium
CATTCACCCTGCTAAAAGATATTAATGCAGGTACAATGCCGATGGGCTCGAACCCGGAACATTTAACCGATGTTAACGGAACACTTTTTTTTGTAGCCTCAAACACCTCAACGGGCCAGGAGCTTTGGAAAAGTGATGGTACGGCATCCGGAACCATGCTTGTAAAAGATATTTACCCGGGCTTGGTTAATAGTGGTGTTGCTAGCCTTACCAATGTAAATGGGATATTGTATTTCCGGGCAGATAATGGATCCAATGGACAGGAGCTCTGGAAAAGCGATGGTACGGAAGCGGGCACCATGTTAGTAAAGGATATTAATCCCGGCTTAAACAACAGCAGTATTCTTTATCTGACGGATGTAAACGGGGTGTTGTATTTTATTGCAACCAATGGTGTTAATGGTGTTGAACTTTGGAAAAGTGATGGCACGGAAGCGGGCACCATGATGGTAAAAGATATCAACCCGGGTACAGGTAACAGCAGCCCTGTTGATTTAACCAATGTTAATGGTGTATTGTATTTCAGGGCTGTGGATGGAGTAAATGGCAGTGAGTTGTGGAAGAGCGATGGCACGGAAGCGGGCACCATGATGGTGAAAGATATTAACCCGGGTGTAGGCAACGGCTTCCCTGAAGATTTAATCAATGTAAATGGCCTGTTATATTTCAAGGCAGGTGATCCGGTAAATGGCAGGGAGTTGTGGAAGAGTGATGGCACGGAAGCGGGCACCATGATGGTAAAAGATATCCGTCCTGGTACAACCGGCGGTAATCCTTCCAGTTTAACCACTTTAAATGGCGTATTATATTTTACTGCAGATGATGGAGTGAATGGCAGGGAGTTGTGGAAGAGTGACGGCTCGGAAGCAGGTACAGCGCTTATTAAAGATATTTATATCGGGCTTGGTGGAAGTAGCCTTTCCCAACTTACCAGGGTAAATACTGTTTTATTTTTTCAAGCTAATAACGGAATCACGGGCAATGAGTTGTGGAAAAGTGATGGCACGGAGGCCGGTACCGTTTTGGTGAAAGATATCAACCCGGGTACAGGCAATGGCAACCTGGAAAATTTAACCGATGTAAATGGTGTGTTGTATTTCAGTTCGAATAATAAGCTCTGGAAAACTGATGGCACAGAAGCCGGCACCTTTCTGGTCAAGGATATTTTTACCGGGGTAGGAAGCAGTGGCTTCACCAGCGTAAATGCTGTTTTATATTTTACGGCCAATGTAAATGGGTGGGAGCTCTGGACAAGTGATGGCACAAGTGCAGGCACTGTACTGGTAAAAGATATTAGCCAGGGAATACTGGGGGGAAATCCTACAGGACTAATCGAATATAACGGAATGCTGTATTTCAGTGCCGATGATGGTACAAATGGCTTTGAATTATGGAAGAGCGATGGAACAGAAGCGGGTACGGTGATGGTTAAAGACATAAGGCCAGGCATAAGTGGTAGTGAACCTAAATTCTTCATCAATGTAAATGGTGTATTGTTTTTCCTGGCACATAACGGAACTAATGGGCAGGAACTCTGGAAGAGCGATGGCCCGGAAGCCGGAACCATCATGCTGAAGGATATTAATACAGGGGTCAGTAGTGGAAACCCTGGAAACTTTACCAACGTAAACGGTGTATTATATTTTACAGCATTCGACAATGTTAGTGGCCGTGAACTCTGGAAAAGTGATGGCACTGTTGCAGGCACTGTTATGGTAAAAGATATCTGGACGGGGTCGAATGGCAGCAACCCGCAATATTTAACCGAAGTAAATGGTATTTTATATTTCATGGCCTATAATGTAGCCAATGGCCAGGAACTCTGGAAAAGTGATGGCACTGATGCAGGCACTGTGATGGTAAAAGATATAAGACCGGGCTCATCTGCAAGCAGCCCTCAACATTTAACCAATGTAAATGGGCTGTTGTATTTTATGGCACATGATGGATCCATTGGCCAGGAACTCTGGAAAAGTGACGGGACCGAAGCGGGCACCGTATTGATCAAAGATATCTATCCGGGCTCCAATGGTAGTAGCCCACAAAATCTTATCAATGTAAACGGCGTTTTATTTTTTGTAGCTAACACTGCAACCAACGGGCAGGAACTCTGGAAAAGCGACGGCACCGAAGCGGGCACCGTACTGGTAAAAGATATTTATATTGGTAACAACAGCGCCTCTGTACAAAGTATAATTAACATAAACGGTGTTATATATTTTCTGGCTAATGATGGAATCCATGGCAAAGAGCTTTGGAAAAGTGATGGCACCGAAGCGGGTACGGTACTGGTAAAAGATATCTGGACCGGCCCCGGGAGCAGTGAGGTTACAAGTTTGGTAATTGCAGGAGATTATTTGATTTTTACAGCCAATGACGGAATAAACGGGCAGGAAGTCTGGCGAAGCAACGGAACCGCTGCGGGAACGATGATGGTGCAGGATATTGTAATACCCGGGGCTAGCTTTCCTGTTGAATATACCGTTGTGGGTAATTTGATGTATGCAAGTATTTCAGATGAAGTACATGGAAGGGAGCTATGGGTTGCGGGAATGAATTTTTCACTGCCCCTGGATTTACTTGAGTTTACCGGCCAGCTTATTAACAACAACAGTCATCTTAAATGGGAAACCTCTGGTGAACTGAATACGGCCTCTTTTGATATTGAACGCAGCACAGATGGCAGACACTATTTAGTAGTGGGCAACGTAGTGGCATACAATTCGCCCGGCATCCATCGTTACAACTTTACAGACAATGATATTACATCACTTGCTGTATCACGTGTTTACTACCGTCTCAAACAAAAAGATTTAGACGACAGGTTTACCTACTCCAAAGTCATTGCATTAACAATGGATAACAGTAAAAATTTTGTGTTGTTGTATCCTAATCCATTAGTTAGCCGGATGAATTTATCCATCACCAGTATAAAGGCACAAAATATCCAGGCAAGAATTATAGACAACGCCGGAAGAACAGTAAAACAACAACAGTGGAATATTATATCCGGCAGCACATCGTTATCTATGGATGTGAGCAAATGGGCTAAAGGGTTGTATTACCTGGAGCTGAAAGGCGATACGTTGAATGAACTTAAAACCTTTATTGTTCAATAAAACACAGTTAACATTAATCGTTTTAAATGAAGAAATGATGCTACACATAGCTGCATAGAGCAACAGGCTGCTGCTTTCCGAACCACAAGGCAACAAAAATGAGTAGTAACTGTGATCGCTATGGGCGCTGTTGTTAATTTATCGCTTTGGACACAAAGGGCAAGGAGCGTGAAGCAGAACCTGGCTGCGATCGCAGTGTTCGCTGTGGTTAGTTAATCGCTTTGGTCACGGAGGGTACGGAGGGTACGGAGGGTATCGCTTCTCGTTTAAATCTTCGTATCCATTCCATACCTTCAATTTATGAAGTCAATACCTGTCAGGCAGATCGCTGAGGCCGGGGCTGTAAAAAACAGCGCGGGGCGGTTTAGTATTCGTTCGCTGAGGCAGGTACTGAACGGGCAAAAGCTGGTGCATGATCTTCATCGGCACAACTTTTATTTTGTCCTGGCAATAGAGCAGGGAACGGGGGTTCATGAGATCGATTTTACCCCGCACCGGGTACGCGATCACTCGGTATTTATCCTGCGACCTGGTCAGGTACACCGGCTCGAACTATCCGCGAAGTCGACAGGTTTTTTGATGGAGTTTGACCTGGCATTTTACCAGCCAAAAACAACGATCGGTGAGCATCGCTGGAGAAAAGCGGTGGTAAAAAACTATTGTGGGTTGGATGCCAGTAACTATAATGCGCTTCATGCTCACCTGGCTGGGATATTGCGGGAGTACACCGAAAAAAGGGAGGGTTACCTGGAGGCGATCAGGGCGCAACTTGACCTGTTCTTTATTAACTATACCAGGCAAAGCAGTCAACCACAAAGCGTCGCCAGTCATGATAGCGGGTACACACAGGAACGTTTCGAAGAACTGACCCGCCTGCTGGAGACCCATATTTCCGGGATGAAAAGGGTTTCACAATACGCCGGGCTGATGAACTTATCCTCCTACCAGTTAAATGCCATCACAAAGGCTTCGGTCGATAAAACGGTATCCGAACTTATCAATGACCAGATCATCCTGGAAGCAAAGCGCCATTTGCTGGCTACGTCCAGTCCTGTAAAGGAAATAGCAGACCTGTTAGGCTATGAGGATCCTTCTTATTTCATTCGGTTTTTCAGAAAGCAAACCGGGCAGTCGCCGGATATGTTCCGTAAGAATTTTAAATAAGTCCTGTTCAACTTCAAAGCTGTCCTGTCAAAGCAGCGGTGTCTCAAATTAGTTTTGTGAGCGAAAATTATTACCACAAAAATCAAGAAATCATGAAACCAAAAGCGAAATTGGTGATGTCACTGAAGATCTGGATGGTGATCTATCCCTCCATTACCTTATTCCTGTTCCTGTTTGGGCAGCAGCTGTCCTCGCTGCCGCTTTACCAGCGTACTTTTATCCTGACCATTTCCCTGGTGCCCTGGATGATGTTTATTGGCGTACCATTTATTGATATGCTGATCCGAAAATTAAATTTTCGCCGCCAGGCAGATTTTGAGAAAAGAATGGATACAGTTAAATAAATTAGTATTACAAAAGCACCAAAACAACTGCCATGAAACGAAATCTCCTGCTCGGTATCTCGCTCATCCTCCTCTCGGGTACCGGTCAATCGCAATCCTGTGGCAGTCGTGTACTCGACCCGGATATTGCGGCATTCCTCAGGGTAATCCGTTACGAAGACCTGAGCCTGGAACAACTCCGGGGTATGCCAATTGATTTGCTTAAGTATCCGCAGATACCGTTGACACCTTATCCCGCGGCCGATGTAAAAAGAATTAAGATCACCAAGGATAGTATACCCGTGCTGGTGTTTAATCCCCTGCACCGGGAAAACCTACCCGTCATCATTCATTACCACGGCGGCGGATTTATTTCTCCGCTGGTGGCCGGACTTGAGCATTCTATCTGGCTGGATGCGCAGACCTACGGCGCGATCGTTTTCGCGGTGGACTACAGGGTAGCGCCGGAACATAAGTTCCCCGCCGCGGTCGATGATAGCTACAATGCTTTTAAATGGATCTCGGAAAATGCAAAAACATTTGGCGGCGATCCGGAAAAAATAGCTCTGATGGGCAATAGCGCGGGCGCCAACCTGGTTGCGGTGATCACACAAAAAGCAAAGAAGGAAAATATTCATCATCGTATCAAACTGCAGGTGATGAATGGCCTGCCGGCCGACCTGCGACCACAGAACATGGAAAGTTCTGTATCTTACCAGCAAAACGCGGTTGGATATTTTCAAACCAAAGCGCTTTGCTATTTCGCGGTTGAAACCTATGCACCGGGTCAGTCGGCCAATCCTGAAGTATCGCCGATTTTAAATGAAGACATTTCAGGTTTACCACCTGCCGTTTTCATCAACGCTGAATTTGACCCGCTGCGTGATGACGGAATAATGTATGCTGCTAAATTGCGGAAAGCAGGGGTGAAGGTCTGGGAGAAATGTATGCCGGGGCAAATACATTGCCTGATCGGTCATATGCCCGGCGCAACGGCCCTGAAAGAAATGGAATCAATGGTACAGGAAGCCATGAAAGAAAGTTTTTCAAAATAACAGACGATGAAAGCTTTTACACGATCAAAATACGGCGGACCGGAAGTGCTGGCGCTGGAGGAATTGGAAACACCCGTGGTAGGCGAGAGCGATATACTGGTAAAAGTATTCGCCAATTCAGTCAACCCCGCCGACTGGCACCTGCTAAGAGGGAAACCGTTTTTTGCCAGGTTTGTAACGGGTTTTCCCAAGCCTAAAATAAAAACCCCGGGCGCGGATTTCGCCGGGATGGTTATGGATGCTGGCCCGCTGGTAAGAAGATTCAAGCCCGGGGATTTTGTATTTGGTGAGACGCTGAAGGGAGGCGCTTTTGCTGAGTTTGTTTGTGTGCCCGAGGGTATTTGCGGAGCGATGCCGGAAAAACTTCCGTTTTCAATCGTGGCGAGTTTACCCGTCGCGGGTCTTACAGCCCTGCAGGCGCTGATCACGCATGGCAAATTACAAGCGGGCGAGAAGGTTTTGATCAATGGTGGTTCGGGTGGCGTGGGGCATTTCGCGGTGCAGATCGCCAAAGCTTACGGCGCAAATGTCACGGCTGTTTGTTCCAGTCGCAATGTTGATTTTGTCAAAAGTCTTGGCGCCGACCAGGTAATTGCATACGACAAAGAAAATATTCATCGGCATAAAAACAGCTATGACCTGGTGATCGACGCGCATGGTAATCTTTCCTATAAAGATTTTGTACGCATGGGGACAAGAGGGGTGGTGGTTGGTTTTACGACCATGAGGCATATGGGAATGCTGCTGTTAAGAAAAGCCCTGGGCAATTTTCCGCTGGCGCAGTTCACCGCGGTTGCCAATGCAAAAGATCTCGATACACTGGCAGCTCTTGCCCTGGAAGGAAAGCTGGTACCCAATATTGAAAAATCATACAGCTATAAGGATATCCCCGCCGCTATTGGACATATTGAGAATATGCGTACCAGGGGGAAAGTGGTGATGGACTGGTCGGATTTGTAAAAATCCTGGTGAAAAATTTTATAAATGAATTGCTGATCAGTAGAACCAGGCCGCATAGGTTTTTGCAAATGACTGCCAGGCAGCGGTGTCTCTTAATTGCCATAATATCGCGCCAACCATGAAGACGATGAATACAATTGCAAAGGGTTTGTAGTTTTTCTTTTTATAAATATCATAGCCCAGCAGGAATCCAACGATGGCAATGACCAGCGTATCTGTTAGCGTTTGTGAAGTTGGAAAGTGGATATTAAAAGTATTAACGAGGCCACGACCCACTCCTGGCCCAATACCGATGAGGCCGGTGGCGATCATGTACCGCATATGCGCACCGGAGTTTTTCCGATAAATCATGGCCAAGGCCCAGAAAATAGCAAATGAAATATAACCTCGTATATCAAGTACCATAACACCCAGCATCTCTTGCTCGGGAACAACATTGCCGTGACGTAAAAATGATCCTCTGCCAACCATGAACATTGAAATAATAATGAGCGGCCCCAGGATGTATGATGATTTACCAATTGTCCGGTGAAGCTTTGCTTTGCCTGCACCGATTAGTAAGGGCTGTAAGATTAATAAAGCCATCCACATCATGAGCAGTATCCCGTGCACATGGATGGTAACGTTTTTGTCAACAAATTTTGGAAACTGACTGATGTAAGTTTGATAGAATCCCCATTGTATACCAAACACGATCAGGATCATGAAGATCGCTGTGTTGAGGTAGACCCTTTGCATGTCGAGGCGGTTGTGCATACCTAAGGTATGAAAAAGAATTTGACATATAATAAAATATTTTAAAGTTTAGATTTGCCCAGGTGGTTTATGTGGTGCAATAGGGCAGGAAACCACAGCGCACACAGTGAACGCAGCGAAGTGTATCACTGGTTAATGTAACCTGGTTCCGTAGCAGATTTTTGAATGTAGACGCCGTTCGCCCCGCTCTTTGTGTGCACCGTGGTTCATTTGTACCGGTGAGCAGCAGTCACTATTTAAGCACTGCTTTTTTCCATAGTATCACTGCACCCAAAACACCAGCCACGATGGATGCGATAAAGATGGCGATCTTGGCAGCGGCAAAATCAGTCGCGATCGGGAAGGCTTCTGAAGCGATAAACAGTGACATGGTAAAACCGATACCCGCCAATGCGCCGGCACCCATGAGCTGCCGCCAGTTATAAGTCGGCGGTTTTTCAGCGATATTTAATTTCACCGCCAGCCAGCTAAACAAAAGAATGCCTACAGGCTTACCTACCACCAGTCCAAAAAAGATACCCATCATCAGTCGCAGGTCATTACTGAATACATCGGATGTGATGATAACCCCCGCGTTGGCCAACGCAAAAATGGGAAGTACAAAATAGGTAGACCATGGTTCAACAGTATGCAACACTTTGGAGGCGGGTGACTCCAGCCGGTCGTGCAGGGTGTTTAGCATTTCGATCGATCGCTTGGAAGGTCCCTGCTCTTGCAGGCGTGCTTCCCTGTAATGCGTTTCAGCCTTAAATATTTTTTGCATCTGTGCGTTAAGTGCTTTGAAGTTGGCCGGTGGCCTTGTCGGAATACACAGCGCCAGTATTACACCTGCAAGCGTTGCGTGTATACCGCCTTCATGCAGGAAGAACCAAAGCAACAAACCAAGCACGATATATGGAAGGAGGCGATAAAAACGCCAGCGGTTCATGACCATTAATATGCCGGTGATCACACCTGCGCCGACAAGGTATGATACATGTATCTCCTCGGTATAAAAAATAGCTACTATTAATATGGAGATAAGATCATCGATGATGGCGCAAACGGTCAAAAATACTCTCAGTTCCACCGGTACCTTTTTGCCCATAAAAGCGATGATGGCAATCGCGAATGCGGTATCGGTAGAAATGGTGGTACCCCATCCGATACTCAGTGGCCCGAATGGAACGATCACCAAGTAGATCAGTGCGGGGATTACTACGCCACCAAAAGACCCTGCAAGCGGCAGCCCCGCAGCACGTGGTTTGGTAAGCCTGCCTACGGTAAATTCGCGTTTTACTTCGAGTCCCACAACCAGGAAGAATATGGAAAGCAAACCATCATTGATCCACCTGATCAGCGGGAGGTCGAAAGAAGCACCGCCTGCGCGAAAGCCAAACGGTTTTTCCCAGAAACTTAAAAATTGTGCGCCATATGCACTCGAGTTGGCCCACACCAGGGCGATGATCACCATGGCCATTAAGGCGATACCTGCGGAGGGCCCCCATCTAACAAAATCGAGTGCTGCTGCTTTTACACGATAACCGGGTCTTCTCTCCAGGGCTTCGCCAAGTGAGCTTTCATCCCAGGCGCCTTCGTATAACCGATCGTTGATATAAAAGGTAGGCGCCATTAAAGCACCGCTTTCCTGTGCTCCATGAATATCTTCTTCCACGCGCTTGCGGGCAATATCCATTTGTGGATTGTCCACGGCGTCGGGCATGGGTAAATTAAAATCGCGGGCGATTTTTTCGATATCTACCTCGCCTTTTGATTCCCGGTCCATTAACGCATTATGTACATCCCAAAAATTACCGCTTGTTTCGGCAGCATATTCAGCCATTATCGCAGCTTTCTTCGCACGGTCATGACCCGGGAGTGGTAAATGTCGATAAACATATCGCATCTCGTCACCAAACTCTTCCCGCAGGTTGGATATCACTTCATGGGCTACATGACAAACGCTGGAAAAATAACTCCCGTATTCCACCAGCGTGATCGGCGCTTTCGGATTACCAAGTATGCGATCACTATTTGGGTTGACCGGTTGTTTTAGCTTGGTCGAATCTTTTGGAGAATATTTTTTCTTCGGTTTGTTTGTCTCAGCCATATAATTTGTTTGATGGTTGTTATTCAACCCGCGCACAAACCTCCAGGTTTATGTTGTCGGAGACGCAGCGGTGTATAGCAAATATAGGTGTAGCAAAATAAAAGCTAAATAGCGAGAAAACAGCTATGCAAATCCGTGCAATCACTATAAAAGTATACCCGGTCTGAAATCCGGGTTTGCTTTTAAGACAATATCGAAATAGTATCAGATGATGCACTGGATTACTCCGAAAGCCAGAAGGAAATATTGTATTCGGTTTCGGCGAGATAACCATGTTTGCCAAATACTACTGTTTTAGAAGTTTCCGGTTTGCCGCTGTCGTGACGATAGTCGAGTAACAGGATTTTGTTGCCGTGAACAGCTTTAACGGTATATTTTCCAATTGGAATATCTTTCGCCATAAACGTGCCTGCTACATCTTCAATGGCTCGCTCGATCGCCACAGCAGGAGTGCCACCAATCAATTTTTCACCTGGAAATGGAGTAAATACCAGTTTGACTTCTTCCATCGGAACGCTTACTCCAAAGGCGTACACATCCACGTGTGCACCGTAGTAGCCACCGTTGCGCTGGCCATGAAGTTTCCAGACAAAATTCCTGGCGGCATTCTGTGAGGAGTTGAAAGGGGCAGTTTTATCAACTGCCAGGTCAAATATATAAGTCTGTCCCCATGCGGTTTTGCTAATCTGCGCTTTTGCGGTCCAGGATCCGGCTGGATCGGATGGAATATTAATCTTGTATTGGCCTGATGCATCAGAAACGCTGTTCACATGTGTGTTGTACCAAACGGTATGTTCGGCAACGATCGTGGCGCCCGCGATCGCGGTTCCTTTTGCATCGGTTACTTTGCCACTTACAAAGCCGGCTTTGCCTGATGTTTGCTGTGTATCGTTGTTGTCCTTGGAGCAACTGCTAAAAACGCCGGCTAGTATAAGCAGGCTGAATAATGAGTTTATCATAAGTTTCATTGCAATGAGATAAGGTTTAATTTTTTAAATGCAAGGCAAAGGTGCGTTGCATGAAATGTAGCTGCATTGATGTTTGTTTTGAATTGAGTAATTCAAAGGATAAAATGTTAACCCAATAATATTTTGGTTAGGAAACAATTGTTATCCGGGGGGTCAGGTGAATCGATGAGTTAAGAACCCACAGCGCCCACAGCGGACACAGTGATGTGATGCCATCAATGGAAAATGTTTGCTTAATCCTTACCGGCGAATGCTGTGCTGTCAAAATAAATATCCCTTGCCTGGCCGCTTTTGGTGCGGATAGAGACAATATGAAAATGTCTCCCGTTCTGGGTAGTTTGTTTTCGCCTGATCAATGAATAACCAGGATAATTATTGGAAAGCCACCTGTATTCTTCGTCAAGCCCAGCACGCTCGGTTGTAACCTTAATAACGACTGGATTACTGAAAGATGTACCGCCTCTTAACCTATCGGTTCGTGAGATCTTTGGTGCTGGTTCTTTTGCGGGTGTTTTTTTCGGAGAAGAACAGGCAATGAAAACTGTAGAAATAATTGTAAAAAAAATAATTCGAAACTTCATAAGCTATCAACATTCAAACAAGATGCCACAATATAGGTATCAATGCGTGAATGAGAGGACTTAGAAACAGATTTTAGCTTTCTACATACCACTTACCAAGAAAAACAGTTTTTAATGCAGAAGCATAGAGTTGCACCTGGCGATAATAATAAGCCCGTACTTCTTTATGATAATCCTGCGGGCGTTTACTGCCTGGGAATTCCATGGTAAGGATGCGAATCGCATCACGGCTTTGTGCTGGGTCGGCTTCATCGCAGACAGCTGTTGAGGCCCAGGTACCCAGGGAGACTCCACCGCCGCGATGACCGGGCATGGGTGAGCCCGAAAAATTTCTTTTCTGAGGCATACCCGCCGCTGCGGCAGGTGGATCTTTATAATAAAGGGCTGTAGGTTTTTTATCTAAGTTATTTCCGGGGATATAACCACCTTCATCCTTGATTGTTTTTGCAATGGTCACAGCCAGGCTGCTGTCGGACTCATACCCCAGCGCCATGCCATTGTGATCGGTACGCGGATCGGCAAAGACACCTGCATTTTCCCGCTTGCGGATGGCATGAAGGTTCACAATCCGCTGGGGACGATACTGGGTGATCAGTTCGAGCAAGAATGCATTTTCAGTTTCGATTTTTCTGCCCGCATGGTCCAGGCATTGGTACTCATCAAAAGGTTTACCTGGCGTGGGCATCTGGCGGTTGGGATCCACAGCTCCCTTGTAGCTATAGCGGCCAATATTTTCAACTCCTCCGATCAACTGCGGTTTTTGCCTCGCCTGTTCGGCGTTATCGGGAAACAGCGAAGGAATGATGATGACGTTGTAGAAAATGCTGTCGCCATTTTGCAGTTGTCGCATCAGTTCACTCGCCACTTCGATCGATGAGAGTTCCGATCCATGCATGCCACCTATGACCAGGGCGTTCCTGTTGCTCACACCCGGGAAGAAAAAGGCAGTAATATCCCGTCCCTGTTTTGAATGTCCCAAAACAAAGCTGGCTGCTTTGCGGTCGCTCAGGATTTTGCTGAGCTGCTCCGGGTATGAAGCAACAGGTTTTAATTCAACACTGTTTATCGCTACACTTTCGTTTATATGATTTTTTTCCCAGCCACTGGTTGCCGCTGTAAAAACCGGTAAAACGAGCATAAGAAGTATGATGGTTCTGAGTTGCATGGACTTTCTGAAAGACTACTGCCAGTTAAAGAATAAGAATGCCTGTTTATATCCCGTTTTCCTGTGATTTTTTAGAGTTTTATAAATTCAACCCTGCGGTTCAAGACTTTCCCTTCTTTAGATTTATTGTCGGCGATGGGTTGTGTTTCACCCTTTCCTTCGGATTCCAGGCGACCGGCATCTATACCAAATTCATTTGTCAGCAAATCTTTTACAGCCTGGGCTCTTTTTTTCGACAGCTCCATATTCGCATTATCATCGCCATCGCTGCTGGTATGACCTACGACTTTGACACGAATAGATCCATTTTCTTTTAATACAGAAGCGATATCCTTTACCACAGCATAAGACTCGGGTTTGACGACTGCAGATTGAAAATCGAAGAGAATACCCGTAGTGGAGAATTTGCCTTCTTCCACCAGTTTATGTCTTGTATCGGGTTTGCCGGTCGCTACTTTGATATTGCTGATATAGATCGCGTATTGGTTTTCGGCATAGTTGGTACTTCCCACCTGGAAATAGATCTGGTTCATGATGACACCAAGGGGCACTGCTTTAGGCGCGTCAAAAAGTTTTTCTTCGTTGATCCAGAGACGATATCTTTCTTTTTGCACCTGGATTGCGATATGCACCGGCTTGCCATAGTAATCCTGGAGAGGTTCGTAGGCTTTGGGATCGCCGGAATAATGCTGGTTGCCCTTCACAAATGAATTGACCCTTGCTTTTGAAGATTTAACTTCGGCCGGCATGATGGTAGTTACAACCGCGGCATATTTCTTATTGCTTTTCAGGAAAGAATTATCGGTGGTAGGT
>JAEZRB010000174.1 GCA_023412975.1 Bacteroidota bacterium
CGGATATGGTTCTCAGGATTAAATAACTTTTCATCCCTGCAAAGCCTTTTTACCATGGTAGATGTGAGCACCTGGTTGTCCTGTACGGTTGTGCTAAGTCGATGAGCCAGTTTGATCGCTTCATTGAAAAAGTCGCCGTCTTTTTTAACGGGTTGTGATACGCTGACTCCAATTTTGAAAACGATAGCCGGTGAATGATGTTCTATATTTTTTGCCAATGCTTCCTGAATTTGAAGGGCACATTGTACGGCCAGTGTACTCTCGTCCAGGATACCGATAAGGCTGTCATCTGCCTCCCATTTCATAATTCGGCCACCAAACGATTTGATTTTTTCAGCGATAATTTCCCTTGCCCAGTGCGGCGTAAGTAGCAGTGATAAATCTTCCGAGTTTTTCGCGGCGGTAACACCATAAACCGAAGCGACGAGGATATTGCGGTATCCGTTATCTGCCGAGCCGTCGGTATTCAATACGTGGCCATGATCCACTTTCACATCAAGCCCCATCATTTTTTCATACATACCGGCAGCCACCTCTGATAATGCACAAGCCACATTTCCATGCGCCAGCTGGTGCACTTTTTCACAGCTTGCGGCATCGGGTCCTTCCATCAGGTAAAACACGATGCCTTCCGCTTCATTTACCCAAAACTGGTGATACTTTACACCGTATTGATCCTGTACTCCAATATCAGCAATATGTGCGGTTTTGACGGCTTCAATAGATATGTTGTCGAACTTGTGAAAATCCATGAACAAAGGCATAGCAGGCGTTTTAATAGTTTACATGACGCGGCATCTTTATTTTTCCCGGTTCGCGGGAGGTCTCGAAATTTCTTTGTAACCACAATGATGAGAATGACTTGTAATTTGATTCCTGCAGGTAATTATAGTGAAGAAACAGAAGATCATTTGCCGCCGGTTGAGAAATCATTACAGGTCGCTGAACCAGGAAGTCGTATTTATTGTTCATACAACTGTATTTGCGGTATAAAAACCTGTATTAAGTTAAGCATTTAAATTATAAATTTAACTCAGCTGCATAAGTTTCAGCCAGGTCCCGATCCGGGCGGGTGGAGGTAAAAGTTTCTGTATCAGTATATTTACACACCACGATGGATTATATCAAGGAATACCGGCGGTTTATCTATAGTCATTACCTCGCCGATGGTGTGCGCATTACCGCAGGTATTTTGTTGCCGACCCTGGTACTTAATTATTACGGTTACCTGGACACAGGCACCTTTCTATCCCTGGGAGCCCTGTGTGCAACTATCACAGATAATCCCGGCCCAATACATCACCGGCGTAATGGTTTGCTCGCATGCTGCGGAATCATTTTTATCGTTGCGCTCGCGGTAGGGTTTTCCATGCCTTACACCTGGTTATTCATGGTACTTCTGCCAGTGTTTTGTTTTTTCTTTTCCATGATCGGCGTATATGGTGCCAGGGCATCTGCCATCGGGATTGCCGCCCTGCTGATGATGGTGATGATGTCGCACGAAGGTTTGCAGGGTAGGGAAATAATATGGTTCGCACTCTGTGTACTGGCAGGAGGTCTTTGGTATACTATTCTAAGTCTGTTGCTTTATAGTGTCCGCCCCTATAAGTTGATCCAGCAATTGTTGGGTGAGTATGTGCTGGCCGCTTCTAAATACCTCCGTGCGCGAGCCGAATTTTATGCATCAGATGCAGATATCGAACAGGGTTACGAGAACCTGGTGCAGGCCCAGGTGGATGTACAACACAAGCAGGGCCAGGTGGCGGAGTTATTATTTAAAACCCGCAGTATCGTAAAAGAATCGACACATACCAGCCGTATCCTGATGATGGTGTTTCTCGACGTATCCGACCTGTTGGAAAGAACCATGGCATCACACCTGGAATATAAAAAGCTGCACAGTTATTTTGATGATACCAATATCCTTTCCGAATACCGTCAACTGATACTTTTACTTGCCGGGGAGTTGGATGAAATTGCCATTTCCCTGAGCAGCGGACGAGCATCCGATTATGACGAAAGAATTGATAAGAGGCTGGTGGAGCAAAGAGAGCACCTGCACCAGTTGCGTTTAAAGATCCTGAATCCAAACAACCTTGAAGGATTTATTAGTTTGCGCCATATTCTTGATAGCATCGATGATATAGCTGCACGGATCAGGACACTTCACCAGTACACGTCTTACGATCCAAAACTGAAGAACCTCAAACTCGATACACCCGATCCTTCGCGTTATGTAGCCCGCCAGACCATAGATCCCGAACAGTTCTGGTCTAATTTTTCCCTGCAGTCGAACATTTTTCGCCATTCACTCCGACTGACTATAGCCGCCATGGCAGCTTATTTTGTAGGAAAGATCCTGCCCCTGGGTCATGGCTATTGGGTATTACTTACGGTGATCATTATCTTAAAACCGGGTTATAGTCTGAGTAAACAAAGAAATGTTCAACGTCTTGTTGGCACACTGATCGGTGTAGCCATCGGCTGGGTGGTTCTGTATTTTGTAAAAAACAATACGGCTATTTTTATTTTTCTTATTATTACGATGACGGCCGGCTACAGTTTTATTCGGTGGAAGTACACCGTCGGTGTTGTTTTCATCACACTATTCCTTTTGTTCATGTTCCAGATCCAGGAGCCGGCTGATTTTAATGAGGTGATTGAGGAAAGGGTAGTGGATACACTGCTAGGCTGTGCCATTGGGTACCTGGCTTCGCTGATGTTACCACCTATTTGGAATAGACAGCGCATTGGCGATTTGATGCAGAAAGTGGTCGTCGATATTGCAGATTATTTTGAGAATGTGGCCTGGGTTTTTACCGGTAAGCCCTATAACAGGGAGGTATCAAAGGAAAACAGAAAGCATGCCTGGGTCTCACTTGCGAATCTGTCGGATACATTTACACAGATGTTGTCGGAGCCGAAAAGCAAACGTCGGGATTCAAGGGAGTTTCACCGTTTTGTGGTGTCCTCGCATATGCTGGTATCGCATCTCGCTACCCTGAGTTATTATGCAGATACATTGAAACCGGAATATATCATGGAGGACTACAAGCCGCTGATCGAAGCAAGTCTTGCCGAATTGACCGCAGCGGGAAAGATACTTGACAATCCTGCATATAATATCCCTTCCCGTTTGGCCGATAATCCGCAGGCATTACTCGATAAAAAAGTAAATGCATTAATGCAAACACGTCAGCAGGAATTACAGCAAGGTAAGATGGAGTCAGAGAACAAACGTTATTTGTCCAATTTCAAGTCCATTACAGATCAGTTTTATTTTGTATACAAAACAGCGCAGGACCTGTTGAAGATTTCGAAGAAACTAAGCCTGGCGGGTTTGTGAATACCGGGTTAAATGGTCGGATTGTTCCGGGAGATTTTGTAATTTCATAGCTCACCAAATAAAAAGGAGGTATTCATGCAATCTACAGATAAATCATGGACGCCTTCGGTTATTATCGCGTAACCGGGCTTCTCCAAAAAATAATCTGTCCCATTAATGGGAGAGCCACCTTTGGGTGGCTTTTTTGTGTGAAAGCGAGTGCGGGATTTTTGCATAAACCGTCCCGACGGGACGGGGATTATTTTCGTATAATTTTTTCTACCCATAAAGCGTCCCGACGGGACGCGGTAGAATATCATTGCGCAAACAAATATTCATTTGTCATAAAATGATTCATCTCCCGTATGGAGATCATGCGAAATAAGAGAGCATTTTACAATCGTTAGGGATCCATCTCCCGGAGGGAGATTTTATGGGTAGGAGAAATGATGATCCAAATCCTCCCCGTCCCATCGGGACGTTTTGTGCGTGTTGTTATTGATTAAATAACATTTTGTAATTGTAATTCCAATACCGAGCATAAGCCGTCCTGATGGGACGGGGATTATAATCGTACGTTATTTATTCTACCCATAAAGCGTCCC
>JAEZRB010000238.1 GCA_023412975.1 Bacteroidota bacterium
CTGCCACACTGATCACCGTGGCCACGATAGACAGCCGGATAATAAACCGGGAAAATGAACGCTGTTGATTAAACGCGACCCGGTTTGCAATAAAACCTGCAACCTTCAAAATGAAATGTTTGTCTTAACTTCAAAAATAAGCTGATAACGGATGAAAACATTATTTACGTCTCTTTTACTCTTCGTTTTTTTTGCCGGTAAAACACAAATCCCCGACCATGTTTACCAGCCCAATATACAGGCCGTCAAACTTCATAAATATGGCGATATCTATGGTTACCCCATCATTGCCCTGAACAGCGGCGATCAGCTTGAACTGCATTTCGACGACCTCGATGCGGACGTTAAAAATTATTATTATACTTTCCAGCTTTGCAATGCCGACTGGACACCGGCCAGCCTTCCTGGGTTTGATTATATCCGCGGTTTTCAGACCAATCGCATCAATACCTACCGCTACTCATCTATTTCATTTACCAGGTACACCCATTACCAGGCCGTTTTCCCCGATCGTAGTTCAGGCATTACCCGCTCGGGCAATTATATGCTGAAGGTTTTTTTAAACAGTGATACTTCCAACCTGTATTTTACGAAAAGGTTTATGGTAGTAGATAATAAAGTTTCGATTGCCGCACAGGTTAAACAGCCTTTTAATTCGCAGCTATTCCTTACCGACCAGCGTATCCAGGTGATGGTGAATACTGCCAATGCAAGGATCAATACCATGTCGCCACAGGATCTGAAAGTGGTGGTGTTGCAAAATAATATCTGGCCGACGGCGGCCTATCTCAACAGGCCCACTATTTACAGGGGTAATTATTTTGAATATAATGATGACAACAGCAGTTTCCAGGCAGGGCGGGAGTGGCGTTGGATCGACCTGCGTAGTCTTCGCCTGATGAGTGATCGTATGGAAAGACTGGTTGATACTAATGATGCGCGGACGGAAGTGTATGTAAAACAGGACAGGGAACGAAAAAGCATGATCTATGTGTATTATCGCGACCTGAATGGCATTTACACGATCGAGAACAGGGATGGCAATAATCCATATTGGCAAAGTGATTATGCCTACACGCATTTTAGTTTTATGCCGCCTGGAGGACGTCCTTTTGCGGGAAAGGATGTTTACTTATTTGGTGAACTCACCAATTACCTGCCCAATGATGCCTCACGCATGGAGTTTAATGAGCAGGAAGGGGTGTACGAGAAAACTTTATACCTGAAACAGGGCTATTATAACTACTCTTATATTACCCTTGATGCGGGGAAGGCGCCGGGTAATCGTTTTTCATTTGAAAATACAGAAGGAAATTTCACTAATACCGAGAACAGTTACACAGTGCTGGTCTATTTCCGTCCTTTTGGAGCCAGGGCTGATGAGCTGATAGGGTTAGCCTACCTAAATACACTTTCCGGCAGATAAACGTGGCCACGGGATATTGCTGCCTGCGGCAGGGGATTGGCCACGAATAACACGAATTGCACGAATAGAGCCACAGATTACACTGATTACACGGATTATTGCTGCCTTCGGCAGGGGGTGGCCACGAATGGCACGAATGACACGAAGAGCTCGAAGCACACATGGAAGGCATGCTATTATTTTATAATTCGCCGTGCTCTCCGTGCATTCCTCAGTGCACTACATGCAAATAAACATTCGAAATAGAGAACACGAAGCATACAAAATACTTATGGAGATAATTATTAGTGTCATTCGTGCCATTCGTGGCCCAAAAAATCCGTGTCATCTGTGTAATCCGTGGCTTTGCTTCCGTATCTTTGCGCCGGCAGGTCTTACACGACCAGCTCCTGCTGAACCCTCCCAGGGCCGGAAGGCAGCAAGAGTAGGTGGTTGAGCGGTGCGATGTGAGGAGCCTGCCTTTTTTAACTAATTTGAAAGTGAGCCAATTTGAAAATTTGTCCGAAGGACCCCGCCCGGGAAATGAATTTCAAATTGGCTCATTAATTTTCAACTAAGCACATCCACAAACGTTGTATTATTATGAAGTTTTTCATCGATACCGCCAACCTCGCACAGATAAAAGAAGCTCATGACCTCGGGATCCTGGATGGTGTAACGACCAACCCCTCATTGATGGCCAAAGAAGGCATCAAAGGGCATGATGCAGTGATCAATCACTACAAGACCATCTGCGAAATGGTAGAAGGTGGCGATATCAGCGCTGAAGTGGTGTCTACAAAGTTTAATGAGATCGTTGAAGAGGGTAAAAAGCTCGCGGCGATTCATCCAAACATCGTAGTAAAGGTGCCGATGATTAAAGATGGTGTAAAAGCGATCAAATGGTTTACTGATAACGGTATCCGCACCAATTGTACGCTGGTTTTCTCAGCGGGACAGGCTATACTGGCTGCAAAAGCGGGAGCGGCTTATGTTTCTCCCTTTATTGGTCGTATAGACGATAGCAACTGGGATGGGGTAGAACTGATCTCACAGATCGCTCATATCTATTCTGTGCAGGGTTATAAAACCGAGATCCTTGCGGCATCGATCCGTAATGCTTTACACATTGTAAAATGTGCCGAAGCAGGAGCAGATGTATGTACCTGCCCCCTTGATTCCATTCTTGGCCTGCTTAAACACCCATTAACTGATATCGGTCTTGCCAAATTCCTGGAAGACGCCCGCAAGTTTGCTTAAGCTAGCACAATCAATACAGAGCTTATAGTTTAATATAAAAAATGAGGCAGTTCACGCCTCATTTTTTGTTTATATAACTCAATCTCGATATTCTATACCTCAACCTCAATCTCAGCCTTAACCTCAATCTCAGCCTTAACCTCAATCACAGCCTCAACCTCAATCTCAACCTTCAACCCCAAACTGGAAACTCCCGGGCCTAATTCCCCCTCTTCCTTCCCTTTTTCTTAAACTCCCTCATCACTTCCTCCTGCGTAGGCAGGGGTCCGTCGGGTTTAATTTTAATCCAGATCGTGCGTTCAATGACCAGGTCAGGATTGGATTTGAGCACGGCTTTTACTGTTATTTTGTCACCTTTGAAGTTGGCCGGAACGACCAGTTCATTCCCCGAAAAATGGCAATCAGATGCGCTAAACTGGATCTCTTTTGCGGTCAGGGGCATCCAACTGCCGTTGGACAGCTTGCCGTCTACGTTGATGTAATTGTGAGTTCCTTTTTTAAGACTATCGGTGTAAAGGTGGAAATAAATGCTGTCCACCTTCTGCGCTTTCCCGCCAAATACCGCCAGGCAAAAAAAACTGATAAGTAAAATTCGGGTCACTTTTTTTGGATTTATTACCGGTTAGACGAGCCGGTTTTGTTAAAGGTACGACAGCAAAAATGGTTAACATTTATTTGTAAAAAACATCTTCCGGCATCATCCCAGCCGTCCAAGTGGGGGTGTTTTATACTGCCCCCAACTCCGAAATCCCTTCACCAGCTCCCCCAAACTCCAGGTTCCAAATTTTTTACGAATTCCGGCGGGGTGGGGCCGGTTCAGATTTTAAGCATCTCATATTAAAGTATTTTTTTAGCTAATAATGATAGTAAATTGACCCTACGACTATTTTCTTAGTTTAGCTAATATCTTTTTTATATAAAAATTTTACTAACTAATTAAATAACAAATAACAATCACTGTTATTTGCTGTTTTATTTTAGTTTATTTTCGCGGTAATGGCAACCAAAATGAAGGATTATCGCTGGATGTGACAATTTTTAAATAAAAAATTTTTAAACAATTGAAATTTAATTTTAAATAAGGTTTTATTTGATTTTTAGTTTAAATAAAATTTTTAAGTAAAAAATTTAATAATGTATTTGAGCTCTGTCTCTCCCCGATTTGTTTGATTTTGGGAAATCTCCGCCTGATCTCCGAACCGGCGCTCCGACCGGGACCTATTAACTGCGGCTGGGCTACCAACTGGTTGATGAAATTTGGAATGGACTATTTGATTCCTGGGACATCCCCGGGTTAGCCCGGATTCGGAGCAGTTGGATCAGTTCCTGATCTTTGGACCAGGTAGTTTATTTTTGCAGCCGGGATCTTTGAAAGTTTTGCTACAAACCGGGTTATCGAGCATCCATATCGGATGGTAGGAAAGTCCGGACAGCGAAGGGCGATGCACCGGTGAAGAGCCGGGTGCCGGGGTTATACCCGGCAACAGAAAGTGCCACAGAAAATAACTACCCCTGCCACGGCAGGTGGAAAAGGTGAAAACGTGAGGTAAGAGCTCACGGCGGTTGATGGTAACATCATCCGGGGGTAAACCTTGCATGCTGAAATGTCATATAGGTCAGCGTAGAGGGCTGCCCGCCCGATCGTTCCGTTTCGGCGGAATGGACGCTGATGGGTAGACAGATTGAGGCCCCGGGTAACCGGAGGCACAGATAAATGATAGCCATCCCGGCCCGCCGGGAAACAGGATCCGGCTTACAGGTTTGTAGTAAATTATCACACGGTGCCGGTCTTTTCATTAGGACCGGCATCGCCATTTATGGACTTTTTGAAACCGATTTAAAGCAGCCTGTTTCCGAAATAGCCACCAAGTTCCATCAGCCAGGCGATACCAAGATGGACCATTAACCCGCCATAGATGGACCGGGTATGGTAGGAAACGATTCCCAGCAATAATCCTCCGAAATAAGAACTGATGCATTCACCCAGCGGTTTGCCGAAATGTATACTGCAATAAAAACAGGCCATGGGTAATATCGCGGCTTTACCAGCCCACCGCATGAATCCTATGACCAGGAAGCCCCTGAAAAAAACCTCAACAGAAAAAAAATCTGTTCCATAGGAAGCTTCGAATAATAAGAAGTACCACCAAGACGGTTCAGCATCTTCGGGCAGGGGCATTATATTTTTCAATTTGGGGTAAACTGCCAGGAAATCTGGTTGAGTGGATGCCGCGGCAATCAGCGGCACCATGATCAGCAGCATTATCAGGTAGGGAGTGATCTTGAATCGGTTTGCCGACAACCCATACAGCTCATCTTTCTTGTGAAATATGATCCGGCACGCTGCCAGTATTCCAACCAGCACGACCATGCGCAGCGGCCAATATATGATATCGTTCCAGTATGTATTCCATTCACTGTTTGGCGAAATAGACATGCTGGTGTCCATACTTACTTTTATGGCAAATATGGCCGGAGCTATCAGCAGGCAAATCCAGAATGCAGCGCCGGGGTTGATCTTTTCTTTACCAAGTAGTAATAGGTAGGGCGGAAGGAATGCGGTGGTATAAATTAGAAAATGTCCCCAAAACTTCGCTGCGGGCCAGGGCCGATTTATAAGTTGGGATTCCAGGTCGTATCCATAGTTGAGCCATATCAGCGTAGCTATAAATATAGTACATAGTAAAAGCACCGGTTTATTTACCTCGTGGTAATACGTTCTGATAAAGCCAAATATTTCTTTCATTTAACCAGGGGAAATAAAATTTAAAGCGGCATTAAACCTTGCTGGTTTTAACAATTCCAAATAAACGTTATTAACTACCAATAACCCAAAAATTTATTCAAATGAAGTTTAATGTCATGAACAGAAATGTCTGGTCAATTGCCGTCATCCTGTGCTTGTTTATTGTTTCCTGTAAAAAGGAAAATGGAGATTCGAAACCGCCGATAACTGAGGCTGAAGCTGAGGTATATTCCCTGGAAAGTATGGAGGCTGAAGCCAGTTTTGACGACCTGCTCGATATCAGCATGACTGCCGCCGAAGAAGAAGCCCTGGCCAGTGCCGCAAGGGAAGCAGGAACGGCAGGCAGGTTATTTCCTTTTCTGAAACTCAAATTAAGAATCGGTGCAAAGGCTGTCATCACGGTTACACCCGACGACAATACCTATCCTAAGGTCGTTACCATCGATTTCGGGCCTGGTGGAAACGGAAACGACGGTCGGTTCCGTAAAGGAAAGATCATTATTCATATTTCCGGACCCATTCGTGAACCAGGTTCTGTGATGACGATCACCCTGGAAGATTACCATGTCGGCCGTTTGGAAGTAGAAGGCACTAAGGTAATTACCAACCTTAGTACAAATGATGGTATCAAGTATTCGGTAGAGGTAAAAGACGCATCCATCACCTGGCCCAACGGTCGCCAGTATACTTACGAAAGGCTCACATACACTACACAGATCGAAGGAGCTGGAACGGACGATATCATGGATGATGTGTATTCGATCGAGGGCAGCACAAAAACGGTTTATCAAAATGGTATGGAGACCATCATCAGCACCAGCGAAGCATTGATCAAAAAAGTAAACTGCCAATGGATCAGCGCAGGTGTATTGCAGGCTAAGGTGAAAAATCATGAGTTCCAGCTTGACTACGGCTACCCCAACGATGGGGACTGTGATAACGAAGCATTATTGAAATGGCGTAATAAAGAACGTATCGTCACATTACCATAGGCATTTGCTAAAACGGTGAGTTCGGCATCCTTCCTGATAAGGGGAGGGTGCTTTTTTTTAACCGTCCCGGCCGGTATATGGAACAGTCAGTCTTCAATATGTAGATTTGCGATCAAATTTCACCAGATGCGGATCAATTACATCGCCTATTTTTTTATACCAATCCTGGTTTTTAGTTGTAGTAGTTCCAAAAAACTCCGCCAGAGCGATTCCAAGAGTATTGCCGGGCTTAAGTTCATTGACGCATATGAAGTGCCTCATGGACTCCAGATGGAGGGCACGGAGATCGGCGGCCTTTCTGGTATTGACTATTACGCGGCTGATGATATATATTATATGATATGCGATGATCCCTCGGCGAGAGGCGCATCGAGGTTTTATACCGCAAAAATTTCCCTAAGCGGAAAAAGTATCGACACCGTGATCTTCACAGGAGTCACGACAATAAAAAATCCTGAGGGTAAACCGTATGCTGATATCACCAAAGACCTGCCCTGGTCGGCCGACCTGGAAGCCATGCGGTATAACCCGGTGCACAACTTCTTTGTGAGGAGCAGCGAGGGGCAGCGCCGGATACGACCCGTTCAACAATTACAAAACGCCGATATCGTGATCATGGACCGGAACGGCAATTGGGTTGATAGTTTTCCCCTGCCACCAAACATGCTGATGCAGCCTGTCGAAAAAGGCCCGCGCCACAATAGCGTTTTCGAAGGTTTGGATTTCTCCGAAAATTTTCAACGACTTTATGTGAGCGTGGAGGAGCCATTATATGAAGACGGTCCAAAAGCCGGGCTCGGCGACTCCACTTCATGGGTCAGGATTATGGAATTTGATGTCCCATCCCGGAAACAGGTTGCGCAATATGCCTATGAGACCGATGCTGTTCCGCATCCCGCCAATCCCGTGGGTGCATTTAAGGTCAACGGTATTTCGGATATCATGCAGGTGGGTGATAAAAAATTCATCGTCATTGAAAGAGCGTATTCTGTCGGAAGGGTGGAATCGGATATCAGGCTTTTCCTGGCCGACGCGACTGAAGCGGAAAATATTGCCAGCAACATTTCGCTTGAACAAAACCCGAGCAGCCGGCCGATGAAAAAGAAACTGCTGCTTGATATGAATAAAGAACTTGAGGTGGAAGTTTTTAATGTGGAAGGCATAACCTGGGGACCCAGGCTTCCCAATGGAAACCGCAGCCTTGTTTTAGTGACCGACAATAATTTTAATCCCAGGGAACGAACTCAGTTTTTCTTATTTGAAGTAATACCCTAAGGAAGACCAGGCCATGGTACTACGGGGTGCCGCCTGTACAATTTCGATGGATTTTTTTGACAGGGCGTTTTCTTCCCAGTATTTCTTTTCTATCTTTCAGAATATTTATTTTATATGAGGGTTGTTCCTTTTGTTATTTCAACGGTTGTAACTGCCGGGCTGGTTTTTGCACTTAATAAAAAATGGGGTCCTGTGCCACCGATGGGAAAGTTCCTAAGTCCGCAACATGGCTTCTGGCAAAATGCGGAGTCCACCGATCATGATTTTTCAGAAGATTTTGTATTTGATGGCCTCAAGGGAAAGGCCGAGGTATATTTTGATGAAAGACTGGTGCCGCACATTTTTGCGGAACATGACGAGGACCTGTATTTTGTTCAGGGCTATGTACATGCTAGGTTTCGACTATTCCAGATGGATCTTCAAACAAAGGCAGCTGAGGGTAGGGCTAGTGAGATCGCTGGTCCCCGGGCAATAAGCTATGACAGGGAACAACGCAGGCTGGGGATGAAATTCGCCGCCGAAAGAGCGCTCTTACAAATGCAGGAAGACCCCGCCTCATGGGCTGTGTTCAACGCTTACACCAATGGTGTCAATGCATATATAAAGTCATTAAAAGATAGTGAGATACCGATCGAGTATAAAATACTTGATTTTAAACCTGAGGAATGGACCCCGCTTCGCACCGCATTATTATTAAAGATGATGGCAAAGATGTTAAGCTCTGGTACGGAAGAAGACCTCACCGCAACAAATGCGAAAGCGATCTTTAGTGAGCAGGAATTAAAAATGATTTACCCACAGGTAGATGATTCACTGGTACCCATTGTTCCAAAGGGTACACCCTTTGCCCCGCCTGGCGTTGTTCCCGTAAAACCTACTATTGCGGATTCTCTGTATTTCCAGGACAACTTGATTACTGCGGCAAAGGAAATATCAAAACCTGATAAAAATAACGGCAGCAACAACTGGGTAATATCAGGATCAAGAACACAAAGTGGTTTCCCTTTACTCGCCAATGATCCGCACCTCGAGTTATCATTTCCTTCCATCTGGTTTGAACAACAATTGTCAACGCCCGGAGGTAATACTTATGGCGTTTCATTACCCGGTAGTCCGTTTGTGATCATCGGGTTCAACGATAGTATCGCCTGGGGTGTGACGAACGCGGGCAGGGACGTAAAAGACTTTTACCGGGTAAAGTTTCGTGATCATACAAAACAGGAGTATTGGTTCAATGGGAAATGGGAGCCCACACAGTTACGTATTGAAGAGATCAGGGTGAGAGGTGGCGCTACCGTTTACGATACGGTTGCTTACACAGTGCATGGCCCGGTCATGTTTGATGATTCATTTACAACAGGTAGTAATGCTGAGTCCAACCTGGCAGTTCGCTGGGTAGCGCACGATCCCAGCAATGAGGGCATGACATTTTACCGGTTAAACCGTGCCAACAATTATGACGATTACACAAATGCGATCAGCACATTTGACTGCCCGGGTCAAAATTTTGTGTTTGCATCCAAATCAGGAGATATCGCTATCTGGCAGCAGGGAAAATTCCCGGCACGATGGGAGGGACAGGGACTGTATATTATGCCTGGTGACGATACCAGCTTCAGCTGGCAGGGATTTATTCCCCAGGCTGAAAATCCTCATTCCCGCAATCCTGAAAGAGGTTTCCTGGAAAGTGCTAATCAAAGACCCGTTGATTCTACTTACCCCTATTTTATTCCCGGTGGGTACATCACGCCGCGAGGTATTGCAGTAGAGCGTTTTCTTTCGGAGATGACTGCAGCCACGCCGGATGATTTTAAAAAATTACAGGGAAACTATTTCAACGTGACCGCGGAAGATGCCTTGCCCATCCTCCTAAAATATGTGCAGGAGGAAAAGCTGGGTGCCGATGGTAAAAAATTTCTTGATATCATAAAGAAATGGGATCTCCAGGCAGGCCCATCGTCGCGCGGGCAAACGATCTACCAGTGCTGGTTTGATTCTTTGGAATCGGTTATCTGGATGGATGATATCAGCCGAACGTCACCTGCTGCAACTTTTCCTGATGAGCAAACTACGTTGGAAATGTTGTTGAAAGACTCTTCGAACATGTCATACATTGATAACTTAAACACACCTGAGATTGAAACGCTCAATGAAATTGTTACCGAAGCATTAAACAAGGCATCCATAAAGCTGGCTGAAAGCGAAAAAGAAAACAGGCTGGAGTGGGCCCGGTTTAAAAATCCGACCATCTATCACCTGCTAAAAGAAGCCGTAATGCCATTTGCAAGAACGGGACTCAATGTAGGCGGTTCGGGTAATATCATTAATGCGCTAACGCATAGTCACGGGCCCAGTTGGCGAATGATAGTACATCTTTCACCCGATACGGAAGCCTATGGCGTTTTCCCGGGTGGACAAAGTGGGAACCCCGGTAGCCTGTACTACGACAATTTTGTAGACACCTGGGCTGCCGGCGATTATTTCAGACTATGGGTGATGAAACGAACAGATGCCATTGATAAACGCGTGAAATGGACGATGAGATTTTCGAATTCGGCCACGGGTAACGAGTAATTTATTTCCAGTCACACGACATCCAACAAATAAAAAAACATGAGATTTTTCGCAGCACTGGTCACAACGATATTGCTTTCTTTTATCGCCGGACTTTTTCTTCCCTGGTGGGGGATTGCCATCGCCTCATTTATCGCAGCGATTTGTGTATATCAAAGAGCGGGGTTTGCTTTTCTTTCGGCATTCTTTGGTTTGTTGTTGCTCTGGTGCGGACTTGCATTCTGGATTGATACAGCTAACGAAAGCATTTTGTCTGCAAGAATAGGAGAACTCCTGGGAATAGGCAGCAATTCATTCTTATTAATATTGATAACCGGTGCGGTGGGGGGACTGGTTGGAGGTATGTCCGCCATGAGCGGAAGTTTTCTTGTTGCCCGAAAAAAAATCAGAACATCCCGGGAATAATTTTGCATCAGGTAGCGGTGTTAGCATGATGATTCATCACTATACTTTCACGTTTCTGTAACATCGCAGGGATTACATTCGTTACAGAAATTTGATATGAAACCAACGCTACTCCTGTCTGCTCTAATTTTTCTTACACAGTACAGTTTCGCCGGGAAAATTTCCGGCACCATTACCGATGATAAAGGCGTTCCGCTGCCATATGCCTCTGTGAGTGTTAAGGGCACAAACAAAGGCGCAACCGCTAACGGTGCCGGTAAGTATACTATCAACCTGAACCCGGGTGATTACGTACTGGTAGCCCGGTACGTTGGCTATAGCCGGCAGGAAAAATCAGTCAGTGTTGGTAACACTGAGCAGATACTCGATTTTAGTTTATCCATCCAGGAGCTGACTCTTTCAGAGGTGGTAGTGAAAAAAGGGGAGGATCCCGCTTATGAAATCATCCGCAACGCGATAAGGAAAAGAAACTATTATAACGAGCAGGTTGATTCCTTTACCGTAAATGTATATATCAAAGGTTTGCTTCGATCGGCCGGCATGCCCGAAAAACTTTTTGGAAAGAAGATCGAGCGGGATGAGAATGATGGGTTGGATTCCCTGGGTAAAGGGATCTTATTTTTATCCGAATCGGTTACACGGGTTGATTATGCCAAACCCAATAATATCAAACTACATGTAATCTCTTCCCGTGAGAGCGGTGGTGGATACGGACTTAGTTTTCCTTTCTTCATTAATTTTTACCAGAACAATGTTTCGGTATTCGATAACAATCTCAACCCCCGCGGATTTATCTCACCTATTGCTGATGGCGCTTTGAATTATTACCGGTTCAAATACGAGGGAAGTTTTGTTGAAGATGGTGAGATGATCAATACCATCACGGTAACACCGAGGCGGAAGAACGAGCCACTATTCAGCGGCACAATCCAGATCACGGAAAATGACTGGCGGATTTTTAGTACGGACCTGCTGACTACAAGGGAAAACCAACTTGAGTTGATCGATACTTTACGCATCACCCAATTGCATTCGGCTGTAGTTCCTGATATCTGGAGGACAAAAAGCCAGGTTTTATACGTGGCGGCGAAGCAATTTGGTTTTCATATTACTGGAAATTTTGTAAATGTTTATAACGATTACGATATCAACCCCGGTTTCGAGAAAAAGCATTTTGGACGCACGGTCATGAAGTATGATACGGCTTTCAATAAAAAAGACAGCGCATACTGGAATAGCACCAGGCCGGTGGCGCTCGAGAATGATGAGAAGAGGGATTTTGTTTTCAAGGACAGTATCTCGAAAATCAAACGTGATTCCATGGGCTCAAAAGCATACCGTGATTCACTGCAACGCAGCCAAAAGCCGATCACCTTCAAGGGATTTGCCTGGTCGGGCCAACGGCATAATTGGTATGGAAAGAACGGAACACTCACCTGGAGTATGAAGCCTATGATTCCGCAGGTTGAATATAATACAGTAGAAGGATTATCAATTAACCTGGAACAGACATACAATTACTCAAATCAGAAAGGCAAATACAATTACCAGCTCGACTGGAATACGAGATATGGTTTCAGCAATTCTCACCTGAATTCTTTTGCAGACCTTGTGATCCGGCCAAAGAAATACGGTTACCGGAACCGTTACCTGAAGTTATCCGGAGGAAAAAGAGTTTCGCAGTTTAACCACGACAATCCTATAGACCCGCTTACCAACGCTGCTTACACTTTACTTGGAAAGCGGAATTACATGAAATTGTATGAAAACTGGTTTAGTGGTGTTGAATACAATAATAAACTGGAAAGTGGGCTGGTAATAAATGTTCACGCAGTTTTTGAAGACAGGATCCCGTTAGTAAACACAACGGACTATACCTTTTTTGATAAAGACCGGCAATTGCTTCCCAACCATCCCTATGAACTGGAAACTATGAGCTTTGAAAAGCACCAGGCCCTGGTGGCAGGGGTAACACTCACCTGGCAACCGGGACAACGTTATATTGAGTATCCATGGGGCAAGATGGCCTTGGGGTCTAATAAACCAATTTTCCAGCTAGAATATAATAAAGGAATAAAAGATGTATTTGGATCTGATATCAATTTCGACAAATGGAAGTTCTCCATGGCCGATAATATGAATTTTAAGATCGGGGGTGAGTTCAAATACCGGTTGGGAGTGGGTGGTTTTTTAAATAATAAATCCGTTTCAATACCCGACCTGCAGCATTTCAATGGGAACCAGACATTTTATAATATCAAATACCTGAATAGTTTTCAGCTGGCGCCTTACTACAGGTACAGCAATGCTGAAGAGTTTTATGCATTTGGTCATGCCGAGCACCATTTCAACGGCTTGCTGACAAATAAAATTCCACTTTTCAACAAATTAAGATGGAACCTGGTGGGCGGCGCCAATACTTTTTTTGTGAATAAAGACAACTATTATGTGGAGGTATTCGCTGGACTTGAAAATATCTTCAAATTATTCCGCGTCGATTTTATCAATGCATACCAGCCGGGGTTGGGCAACAAATTCGGTGTACGCGTAGGTTTCGGCGGATTAATAGGAGGGAAGGTTCAGTTTAAATAAACCCGCTTCCTGTGACGGGACTCCGAACAATTTCATAACTTTGCGGCGAAATTTGGTTCAGCCTGCAACTGACCAATTATCTTATAATTTTCCCGATATCGGGAATCAAATTTCAAGGCATATGGCATTACATAATCGTGTCTCACGACAGGAGCTAAAGGAGCGTATCAAACAGGATCCCACACCTCGCACCACCATCTCATTTTATTGTTATTTTAAGGTTGAAGAGCCGGAAGTATTTCGGAATACCCTATATAAAGATCTGTCTGCACTGGGTGTCCTTGGCCGCATATATGTTGCTCACGAAGGCATCAACGCACAGGTTAGCATACCCACTTCAAATTTTGAGCAGTTTAAGAATTATCTATACGCCATCGAGCCACTCGATGGTCTCAGGCTGAACATCGCGGTAGATGATGATGGAAAATCTTTCTATGTGCTCGATGTAAAGGTCCGCCCGAAAATTGTGGCCGACGGTATTCACGATCCAGCCTTCGACATGGCCAACCGCGGGAAATATGTAAATGCCGAACAGTTTAACCAACTCACCGATGATCCGAACACTGTAGTGATCGATATGCGTAATCACTACGAGTATGAAGTGGGTCATTTTGAGAAAGCGATCGAAATACCCAGTGATACATTCCGTGAACAGTTACCCATGGCGGTGGATATGATGAAGGAAGACAAAGACCGCAATATTATCATGTATTGTACGGGAGGGATTCGTTGTGAGAAGGCTTCGGCGTTTATGCTGCACAAGGGTTTCAAAAATGTATTCCACCTCGAAGGAGGAATTATCCATTATGCCAACCAGGTAAAGGAAAAAGGTTTACCCAATAAGTTTCACGGAAAGAATTTTGTATTTGATCAAAGGCTGGGTGAAAGGATCACCGACGAAATCATTGCACGTTGTCACCAGTGTGGCAAGCCTGCCGATACACATGTGAATTGTGCCAATGATTCCTGTCACCTGCTTTTTATACAGTGTGATGAATGCAGGGAAAAGTATGAAGGCTGCTGCAGTACCGGCTGCCAGGATTTCATCCACCTCCCAGCTGAGCAGCAAAAAGAACTGCGTAAAGGCATCGACAAGGGGAGGAATGTTTTCAATAAAGCAAAATCCAGGGGCGAAGGACTAGTCAAAAGCCGATAGTGGTAGTCTTTCACTAGACGAACCATTTGCCTACTATTGCCAGGTCCACATTTCCGCCACTAAATATTACCCCGACTTTTTTTCGGGAGAATTCCTCTTTGTGTTTTAATACTACGGCAAGTGTGACAGCCGAGCTTGGTTCTATGATGATCTTCATCCGCTCATAAACCAGTTTCATAGCCGAGATGATTTCGTCATCGCTTACAGTATAAACAGACATTACGAGTTGTCGGATCACCGGGAATGTTTTATCACCGAGTTTGGTGCGTAATCCATCGGCGATAGTATCGATATACGGTGCTGCTTCAATAGTGCCGGTTCTTACAGAAAGTATTGCGTCGGCTGCTCCCTCTGGTTCTGCAGCATACACAGCTGTTGTGGGGGAGAAATAGTGTGCGCTCAGCAGTGTCCCACTCAGCAGTCCGCCACCACCAACAGGCGCGATGATGGCATCAAGCCCGGGAACTTCTTCGATCATTTCCTTTGCAACGGTGGCCTGTCCTGCAATGACCCGCTCGTCGTCGTAAGGGTGGATGAATTCTGCACCCGTTCTGTCAAGTATTTGCTGCAAAGTATGTTCCCGTGCCTGCTGCGTAGGTTCGCAAAAACTTATTTCTGCACCATAACCGCGCACCGCTTCCACTTTTACCTTTGGAGAATTGTCGGGCATCACGATCATTGCTTTTGCACCCACATGGCGTGCGGCATAAGCAAGTGCCTGCGCGTGATTGCCGGAAGAGTGAGTTGCGACACCTTTTGAAAGTTTATCGGCGGGAACAGACAAAACCGCATTCATCGCTCCGCGGATCTTGAAGGCGCCGATCTTCTGGAAATTTTCACATTTGAAAAAAAGACTTGCGCCTGAAGCCTGATCAAGGTATTCCGAACGCAGGACCGGTGTGCGGTGAATAAATGGTTTTATTCTTTCGTGTGCCTGCTCTATTTGCTGCCGCTCAATTGTAAACTCCATACTTAAATAACTGAAGCGATACAATCAATTTCAATTTCGCAACCGCGGTTGAGCACGTTGCAGGGCACCACTATCCGGGCAGGACGATGATCGCCCATAATGCGTGCAAAGGTGTCATTGAATTTTGCCCAGTTACCGATGTCGGAAATGAACACACTTACTTTCAAAATGTGATTGAGATCGCTGCCACTTGCCTTTAATACATTTTCAAGATTCCTCATGCAAAGCGTGGTTTGCTCTTCAATACTTCCAAGTTGCGCCTCACCACTAGCGTCGAGTGGTAACTGGCCGCTCACATAAACAAGGCCATTGTGTACAATAGCCGGGGCGTAGTGACCTTTGGGCTTTGCTGAGGGGTAGATTGCTTTTATTTCCATATCATTATTTTTTTATTGAGATCCATTTAATACAAACGGGTTTACCTACAGCGATGCGTTTTTGTGTATCGGTCAGCAAACCTGTTTTCTTATTTCGTTGAAAGACCACAATTTCATCGCTGTCCTGGTTACCGACCAGCAGGTAATTGCCGGTAGGATCGAAATTAAAATTCCTTGGGGCTTTTCCCAGTGAAGACTGAAACCCGAGGATGCCTGGTTTCCCTTTTTTGTCCAGTTTAAACATGGCGATATTGTTGAAGTCACCGCGATTGCTGGCGTATAAAAATTTTCCGTCGGGTGAAACATGTATGTCGGCACTACCAGCCGAACCTGCCTGGCCTCGTGGAAGTGTACTGCTCCTATGCAGAAATTCAAGCCGGCCATCTTCATACCTGTAAGTAGACACATGACCTGATATTTCTTCTACCAGGTATACGAGTTTTCCGTTGGGATGAAAGACAATATGCCTGGGTCCGCCTCCGGGCTGAGATTTTGCAAATGCCTGGCCACCTGGCACAGCCTCGCCTGTTGACGCATCAAATGCATAGATCATTATTTTGTCAATGCCCAGGTCGGCTACCAGCAGGTGTTTGTTATCGGGTGATATTACTGTGCAGTGAACATGCGGACCTGCCTGCCGTTGCGTATTTGGTCCTGAACCCGAGTGCGAGATTGTTGCCGAAGGTTCACCCAGTCTGCCATCATTCTCTACAGGAAATATCGACAAGTTCCCGCTGCTATAGTTACCGGCAAAAAGCCATTTTCCGGTTTTATCGATCTCCACGTAGCAGGGATGATCTCCCCTGGTTGGTTGAGTATTGATCAGCGTAAGTGTTCCTTTCTCCTTGTCAAAGGAAAATGCTGAAACCTGCCCTCCATTGCCATCCTTGCCATTTTCCTGTACGGCAAAAACATATTTTTCATCGGGTGAAATAGTGAGATAGGATGGGTTCGATGTTTTTATATGGCTGATTTCTTTATAATCCGCATTTTCACTGTTGAATTTATAAACGTATATCCCTTCACTTTTCCCGCCTGTATAAGTTCCTACCAGCAGGTAGCTTTCCTGTGAAAATCCGTGGTGAAAGCAGGCAGAAATAAACAAAACTAAAATGAACCGTGATTTCATCGCATCATTGGTTTAGCGCCCGAAATTACGTCAAGCATTAACATCTGTTGTACATTTTCTTTAACACTTTCCTGCTATAAGGCATTTTTATTTAATACATTTTAACAAGAGCCCGTATAACTTTAGCACCTGTTGAGCAGTCTTAAGAATAAGATCGTTGATCCCATTTTTTTAACCTCAACCGAAGAACGATGAAAAAGATTTTTACAATATCCGCACTGCTGATCGCCACTGCAGTAATTTTTTCAGCCTGCTCAAAAAGAGGATACGGCTATGACTACGAAGAGGACTACTGGTTAAGACAGGAAAGGGGAGTGGTGGTGTACAGCGATTCTTATTGTCCTTACTATGTAGTGGAAACATACAGTGGCTATACCATCATCCGATCTTCCAGTGGATTTACTCCTTTTGAAGGAAGTGTGATGTATGGTGATTTCAGCCGCCGTGGTTACCGCGATTTTTATAATCGTTCCGAAGGTTTTGTAATACATGGCCAGGTAACAGACTACTGGCTTACCTACGGCGAAGCGCAATATTTGATCGATAATATGTGTTACTGATCTTTATAACTATGAAAACAAATAACCCCCGGGACTCCGGGGGTATTTTTTTGACTACGAACTACGAACCATTGTTGTCCGGAATAAATTTTTGGATTGTTGTCAAACCTTTGACCCGCGCGGCTTCTATGACTTTTAATTTTACAGGGGCTTTGCGTTATTTTTCCTGGAGACTGTTCTCTTAGCTGGTTGTAATTCAAAAGTCTCGATGTGTCAGGAAACCACAGCGGACACAGCGGAGAATTAGCATCATGTCCTGTTCTCCGTAGCAGATTTTTTTACCCGTATACGCCTTTCGCTGCGCTCGCCGTGCCCGCCGTGGTTCATAGTAATCCAGGGTTCCCCGGACATCAATGACTCCCAATTACTAATCCTCTGCAAGTGCTTTCACAACCAGTTCATAAGTTTCCTGTTCCGAAATTACCTGGGGTTCAAATTTTTTACCGATCACTTTTTCATACAATTCAATATAGCGTTGTGAAATCGTATTGATCCATTCGTCGCTCATTTCAGGAACGGTCTGTCCCTGTTTCCCCATGAAATTATTCGCGATCAGCCATTCCCTCACAAACTCTTTACTTAATTGTTTTTGTCGCTCACCCGCCGCCTGTCTTTCTTCAAATCCATCGGCATAAAAATAACGTGAGCTGTCGGGTGTATGAATTTCATCCATTAAATAAATGGTATCGCCAATTTTTCCAAACTCATATTTGGTATCAACCAGGATCAGACCCTGCCTGGCAGCGATCTCTTTTCCCCTTGTGAATAATTGAAGTGCATATTCACTTAATATCTCCCATTCTTTTTCTGAAGCCAGTCCTTTGGCGATGATCTCTGCGGGTGAAATATCTTCATCATGACCCTGCTCCGCTTTGGTTGATGGTGTGATCAATGGCACCGGAAAATAATCATTTTCTTTAAGTCCGTCTGGCATGATCGCACCACATAACTCACGGGCTCCCGACTGGTAAGTACGCCAGGCATGACCCGTCAGGTTACCCCGAACCACCATTTCGATTTTGAAAGGCACACATTTTTTCCCAATAGAAACATGTGGTGCGGGTACTTTTTCAAGCCAGTTTGGACAAATATCCTTCGTAGCGTTGAGCATGTATGCAGCAATTTGATTCAGAACCTGTCCTTTATAGGGGATAGGGCGGGGGAGGATGACATCAAATGCCGAAATGCGGTCGGAAGCGATCATGACGAGGCGATCGTTGATGGCGTATACGTCACGTACTTTACCGCGATAAAAACCGGTCTGCCCGGGAAATGAAAAAGTATCCATACACCGAAAGTAGGAAGGGTGTAAAATATGGACAATTTCAGGGTTCTCAAGATTTCAACAAATTGTCCTTTTCCTCTGAAAATAAAATTTCAGGATGATGTACACAATGCTTATTTTACCGGTATATTCCTAACCTAAAATTGCCATATATGAGAACAAGCTGCCGCTTACTGATTGCGATGCTGGTAGTAAATTTTATTGGTCTTGCATCCTACGCGCAAACCATCAACCTCACTGGTACTGTACGCAATAGTTTAACCAAAGAACCTGTCCCCTCTGTCTCAGTCATTGTAAAAGGTCAGTCATCCGGAACATTCACAAATGAGGATGGCGTATTTAAATTAAGTGTCAATAGTCTTCCTGTCACTCTTGTTTTTAGTTCAGTGGGTTATGAAACCCAGGAAGTAAATGCCACCGATGCAACCGGCGATCTGCAGGTTGAATTCTTTCCTGTTTCATCATTGGGGCAGGAGGTAGTTGTATCAGCTTCGAGGACACCGGAGCGGATCCTGGAATCTCCTGTTTCTATCGAAAGAGTTGGAGCCGCTGCTATCCGTAATAATGCTTCATCCAACTACTACGATATTGTTAACAAGCTGAAAGGTGTCAATGTCGTTTACTCTTCCTTAACTTATGCTACACCAACCACCCGCGGTTTTTCCGGAAGTGGTAATACCCGTTTTACACAGGTGGTAAATGGAATGGATAACCAGGCCCCGGGATTAAACTTTGCCGTGGGTATGGTTGTAGGTTTAACAGAACTGGATGTCGATAATATGGAGCTACTCCCGGGTGCCTCTTCTGCGCTTTATGGTCCCGGTGGTATGAACGGTACTCTGCTGATCAATGGCAAAAATCCTTTTAAATATCGTGGCCTTAGTTTCCAGATCAAAGAAGGTATCATGCATACCGATGGCAGGCAAAGGGCTCCCTCGCCTTACCACAACTGGAGTCTTCGCTGGGCCGAGCAAATAGGTAAAAAGTTTGCATTCAAAATAAGTACAGAACTGATCCAGGCCAATGACTGGCATGCTGACGACTACCGCAATTACAAGCGCTCTGGTTCTACCGGCCAGGTGATTGCTGGAACACGCGATACGGATCCCAACTACGATGGGGTGAATGTATACGGTGATGAGGTTTCAGTTAATTTAAGACAAGCTGTATTTCCTTTGATCGCGCAAGCGGTGCCTTTCCTGGCCAGTTATATAAATACACTACCTGATAATATTTTAGTATCGCGTACCGGCTATACTGAGAAAGAATTAATCAACCCCAATACACTCGTGTATAAACTATCAGGAGCGCTTCATTACAAACTTACCGATAAGATTGAAGCCAGCCTGAGTGGCTATTGGGGTACTGGTAATACGGTGTATACTGGAAGCCAGCGTTATTCTCTTCGCGACCTGAAAATGGGACAGTATAAACTTGAGTTGACCCATAAGAACTGGTTTGTCCGCGGCTACACTACCCAGGAAAATGCAGGCGGTGCTCATAACCTTACGTTTAATACAGTGCAGTTCAATGATAACTGGAAATCAAACTCAGACTGGTTTCAACAGTATTCTTTTGCTTACCTGAACGCTAAAATGGCCGGTCGTGGAGACCTCGAGTCGCACAACCTGGCCCGTGCCGAAGCCGATAAAGGTCGTCCCGTACCGGGAACGCCTGCATTCCAGAAGCTTTGGGATGAAACTCGGACAAAACCAATTCCGTTGGGCGGCTTATTCCTCGATCGTTCCGACCTCTACATGGTGGAAGGTCAGTATAACCTGACTGATGCAGTCAAAGTAGTGGAGGTTTTAGTTGGTGGAAACTGGAAGCAATATGTACTGAACAGTGAAGGCACTTTGTTTGCCGACAAACCGGGCGAACCCATCAAAATTAACGAGGTGGGCGCTTACGTTCAGGTATCAAAGGAAGTTGTAAAAGATGTGCTGAAATTAACTGCTTCGGGACGCTATGATAAGAATGAAACATTTTCCGACGCCAAGTTTACACCACGATTTACCGCGCTGATCAAACCAGCCAAGGATCATAATATCCGCCTTTCATATCAGACCGCTTACCGTTTTGCTTCTACCCAACAGCAGTGGATCGACCTCGATGTAGTAACTGGTCGCCTGCTGGGAGGTGTAAAGTTCCTTTGGGATAAATATAATATGACCAATAACCCCGTGTATGATCCTACAACCATGCAGGTAGTACCCTATGTGGAGTTCAAGCCTGAAAGCGTTCAGTCATATGAGATCGGGTATAAGACATTGCTCAATCAAAAATTGCTGGTAGACGCTTATTTCTATTTTAGTGAGTATAAAGATTTCCTTTCCCGCAGGGACGTGGTGCAAAATCCTGGTACTGTTGATCAGCAGGGATACTCTATTGTAGTAAACTCACCCAGCAAGGTAAAGGCTTCAGGATGGGGTCTTGGACTGGATTATCTCCTTCCTAAAAATTTCTCTATCTCCGGTAATATCTCTTCTGATGAACTCGGTGATGTACCCGATAAATTCCTGACATCATTAAACACACCGAAATATCGTACAAACCTGTCATTGAGCAATACAGGCTTCGGACCACAAAACCGTTTAGGTTTTAATGTTTCCTGGAGATGGCAGGATGGGTTTTATTATGAAAACGATTTCGCCAGCGGCGATGTGCCAGCCTATCATACTGTAGATGCGCAGGTAAGTTATAAAAGGGCTGAAATAAAATCGACGTTTAAGATTGGCGCCAGCAATTTGCTTAACCAGTATTATCGTACCTCCATGGGCAACCCGTCGATGGGTGGACTTTACTACATAAGCTATGGCTACAACCTGTAGTCGTCAAAAATCTTTAATGATAAACTTATTAAGTATGAAACGATATATAAATAATTGGAGGCTGTTTTCCGTATTGTTTGCTGCTGGTACAATTATGTTATCGGCCTGTAACAAGGAACTGCCCGAACCCGAACCCATTATAACGCCGGATCCTACCGGAGCCACCATCCTGGAAGCTCTGGATGACGCCAACTATAGTTTTTTAAAAGCTGCCGTAACCCGTGCCAGTACTGTAAACAGTCCAACCGGCCGCCTAACAACCCTCCTTGGAGATAGGAATAGTGTTTTCACTTTTTTCGCTCCGGATGATGATGCCTTCAAAGCATCCCTGACTGCATTGGGTCTGCCGGCTGATATCTCTTCGCTTAATTTTATCCCGCCCGGACAATTGGACACGATCATCAAGTATCACCTGATCGGTGGCCAGGAGTTTACTTCTGCTAAAGTAACACCCTCCGCGCCCAATCTCAATCTTTACCTGCAAAGCACATTTCTGTTATCGGCACCATCAGCATCATTACCGCCTGGTTACCGGATGCCGATTTTTATGGGAAAGCAAGGAAACTTCCTTTTTGCTAATAACGTTCCTGTGATCCAACCCGATTTCGAAGTGGCTAACGGCGTGATCCATAAAGTTGCTTTTGCGCAACTTCCTCCATCCACCGTATTGTGGCAAAGGATAGCTACGGATCCGCAGCTTACCTATCTTACAGCCGCTATAAAAAAAGCCGATGAAGGTGATCCCGCAAAGACTCTTGAGTCTGCTTTGCTAAACGCAGCCGCCAATCTCACAGTTTTTGCCCCGGTCAACACAGCTTTCCAGCAATTGCTGGTCGCGCAGATTACACCTGCGATCATACCTATTGTTACGCAACAATTGATAGCTGGTGGTATGGATCCTGCCGATGCTGCAGCCGCGGCACCAGCCATGGCCCAGGCCCAGGCTACCGCTTTGGCATCAACGCCTGATGTTTTCTCCAATCCGCTACTCGCAACAGTATTGACCCCCACCGTTGTCAAGGGTATGGTGGTTTATCATATCCTGGGTAACAGGGCATTTTCGGTAAATATGCCTGCGGGTATGACCAGCGTACCTACGTTGTTAAATTCAGCTATTCCGGGGCATCCGGGCGTCGGTATACAGGCTACACTTGGTATGGCAGGTGTTACTTCCGCAACGGTAAAAGGCGCGGCAAATGCAACCGCTGCCAATATCGCGATAAACCCCTTACCGGGCGGTTCGAGCGACCAGCATTCTATCAATGGTGTGTTGCATAAAATTGACCAGGTTTTATTGCCTCAGTAAAGAGAGTTTGTAATTTATACAAGATCATTTTTCTAAATAGTCGTTCCCCGGAAAATTCGGAAGTGATTCGAATTTCGGGGAGCGACTTTTTTTTATCAGTCGGGCTATATCTTTTAATGAGGAGGATAGACGCGGATGTTTTAACTAAGCGTCTTGCTGGCCTGGCCGATCTTCCTTCCATTGTGCCAGAGCTGAAAGGTATAAACGCCTTTATCGCATTTTTCAGTATCTATGGAAAACAGGAGGTTTTTCTGTTCACCTTTTTCATAGTCAAATCGGATCTTCCGGGTAAAACTCTTTTGCCCTTCCGAAGTCTCAAAGGAACCTGAATCCCAGACAGTGCTTTGCATCACCTGCCCATCGGGTCCCATCAATACCGCGGTGAGTTCGGCATTATTAAAATGATTCACGTGATTTTGTACAACAAAGGCCACGATGAATTTATCAGTTTTTTTAGCCTGTGAAGTAGGCTCCTCGGAATTACCTTTTACCGCGATGGCATCAATTTTTAGATCGGATGCCACAAAAATAGAAGCCGAGGCAATACGTTCGTTGAGCTCCTTATTCTCGTTATTTAACCGCCGGATATTTCGTTGCAGGGTATCTACGTTTACCGTCAGTTGTTCCAACATCCCTGTCAACTGTTGTTTTTCTTCTTCCATCGACAGCTTCTGATTGTTTAGCTCGTCCACTTTCTCCTGCAATTCGTTGATCTTTTGCCGCGCAGGTCCAAGGTCTGATCGGGAGACTCCCTGTTTATTCAATAATGAATTGATCTCGGATTTAAGC
>JAEZRB010000201.1 GCA_023412975.1 Bacteroidota bacterium
TTGGAAATGGTTGCAGTGAGCTTACGAAGCGCCTGGCTCATCAGCCTGGCATGAAGCCCCATTTTGCTATCACCCATCTCTCCTTCCAGCTCGCTTTTTGGTACAAGCGCTGCTACTGAGTCAATTACAACTACATCAAGCGCGCCAGAAAGGATCAGTCGGTCGGCAATCTCCAACGCCTGCTCACCATAATCGGGCTGTGAGATCAAAAGATTATCGACATCTACACCCAGTTTCTGGGCATAAGCACTGTCAAAAGCATGCTCGGCATCGATGATGGCACACATACCACCCTTTCTCTGCGCCTCAGCGATCACATGTGTGGCTACCGTGGTCTTACCAGAAGACTCAGGACCATAGATCTCGATCACCCTTCCGCGGGGCAGACCACCAATCCCCAGCGCCACATCAAGGCCGATGGAACCGGTAGAGATCACTTCCTGCTGGATCTCGCCTTTTTCATTCATCATCATCACGCTGCCCTTACCATAGTCCTTCTCTATTTTGTCCATGGTCAGCTTTAATGCTTTGAGCTTTTCACTATTATTTGACATGTCGATTGATTTTTCAGATTTAGCCATTTTTCAAAATTATGATTTACATATTCCCGTCTAAATAAACTTATAAACAATGCGAAACTAAAGTATTTAGCATTACAAAACTAATATTTTTTGTATTATTTATAATGGTGATAAACCCCGTTTTAAAACGTTTTTTTATGTCAGGGGAGAATTTTATCGGCGCCAATGGCCAATACTTGCGAGACAATACCCACCAGCAGTCCTGTATAAATTTCAGCCGGTGTATGGTCAGATACAATGAAACGGGCAGTGCAGACTACTCCTGCGATCAACACTGCGAGGGATAAGTAAATGGAATAATTTCCTGACTGGGTAAATGAAAGTATGGTCATAAACATCAGCAGTATGCCCATGGAAATAGCATGCATACTTACTTTCATATATATATTAACAAGCAGACCGATCGATGATGCCAGGAAGATCGCCATGGATAGCAGCACTACTTCTTTGGAGAACTGTGGCTGGTTGCGCAAAACATAACTCATCCAGAAATAGTAAACCCCACATGCGATATACGGGATAACCCGCTCTTTTTGTGTTTTCAGGAAGATCGAGTCCAGGAAACCCAGTGCTTTTGCCAGTAAAACCGTAATTAGCGGGAAGAAACTGTACATGATCACAAAGCGCAGTATGGTCAGGATCTTCTGCGCGGGCGTAAAACTGACAAACAAATAAGGTTGTACGGTGATCAGGAACCAGGCAATGTACACCGGCACAAAAAGGGGATGGAATACATAGGAGATCAGTTTTGCAAGAAACTGAATCACAGCATTTTCAGGCTGATGACTGGTATCCCTGAATTCCTGGAGCTGGCTGCCACGGTCCACGATTAACCTTGAACTCATAAAAAAGGAACATTTTTTGCAAAGTAAAGCGTTTACAAAAATAGGATCGGGATCTATTCTTCCACTCCAATAATTGTATATGAAAATCAAGCTCTTACCCGTATTACTGTTTTTTCTGTTTGCCGCGCTCAATGGGTTGGCCCAATCCAGTTACGTGCAGCGGTATAAACCCCTGGCCGATTCACTTTCCGAAGTATATGGTGTACCCACCTCTGTGATGCTGGGCGTTGCCATCATTGAATCGGGCGCGGGTAAAAGCAGGAATTGCCGCCTGCTGAATAACCATTTTGGTATAAAAGGGAAAAACAATCTGCTAAAAACCCATGGTATCAAGTCCAGTTATAAACAATACAAAAGCAGTAGAGCTTCTTTTATTGCCTTTTGCCAGTTAATGACACGAAAGAAATTTTATTCGAAGCTGAAAGGAAATAAAGATCATCATGCCTGGCTTGATGCGATCAGCAAAGCAGGCTATTCCACGGTTCCTGATGTCTGGAAAAGAAATATTACCGCGGCTATCCGCAAACATAAATTGGCGGGGGAGTAATATTAGAATGTTATTACCTGCAATCATGCCCAATCAACATCACCGGGTGAAAGACTGGCGATATAGTTCTGCGCCTGCCGCTTGCCGGTGGCCAGCATAGCTTTCATTTCTGCAGGATCGAAGATCAAACCTCCCGCGCCGCCTCCCAGGGGTTTGCTGGGTTTGATGATATGTATTTTTAGCGGGATCTTATCTTCAAATGGACTTTCGCGGCCACGAATGTGAAAATAATTTTCAATATCCTCATTCGAAACCCCGGCCCGTTTCATTTTCTTTTTTACCGCATCAATATAGGTAATCGCTTCGTTGTATAAAAAAGGGATCACCAGGTCATTCTTACTGACATCTGTTGTAAAGATGCTGATGGTTTGCTCGAGGATCGGGAATAATGTTTTAAACTCCGGCGCTTCCGCCGGCTGATCAGAAGCCAGGAGAATGGTAAAGATCTCTTTTGCATCATTATCGATAGCCATCTGCACGCCGGCGTATTCCCGCACACCTCCATCTACAAACTGGTGATCGGGGAATGGTTCACCGGGTACCTGCTTATTTACTTTTACCGGTGTCATAAATACCGGCTGGCAGGCTGATGCGAGTACCGCCCTTCTAAAATGTTCCGCATTTACCAGCCTGCGCACCTCGTAATATTTGGATGGGATAGGCTCCTGCACGGTTGTGAACACCACCAGCTCTTCGGTTTGAAGACAGGTTGTATTCAGGAAAATCTCCTTACCCGATTCAATTAGTTCTTCATAAAATGCATCAGTGTAATATTTGTTGATCGTATCCCATAAAGGAGTCACCTCAAATATGGCATCTTTATTTAACCGGTTACCGATATTATCCTTGATGACGATGTCCTCCGTTTTTTGCGTGGTATATAGTTCTTCGAGCAAGTCGGTTTTACCCAATGCTGCCAGGGGAACGATCAGCGCACCGGTACTGGTTCCTACCAGGACATCGAAGTCGAGGGCAAAATTTTCGACGAGGTGCTTGTACACGCCAACGGCAAATGCACCCTTGGATCCGCCGCCGCTTATGACCAATGCTTTTTTCATAGTTGTAAGTTTATTGGTTAAATGCTGGCGTTTTTGATTTGTCCTTATTGAGCCTGATACCGATATGCGCCTGTTTGCACCAACTATTCAAATGATAATCGCGATGTGCGGTAAAACTCAGCAATGCTTTTTGCAACAGTTCAAGCCCAATACCCAAACCCGCCAGTTTTTGTTCTTCAGTGCCCCAGGTATGTTCACCGATCAGTTGCAGGTTGGCCAGCCCGGCCAGTTCGCCGAGGTTGAGCGACTTTATCTTAAAAGCAAGCGACGGACCTATAAGCCCTGAAAATTTTTTGTTGGCATAAACAAAGCCCGCATTGGCACCGACGCGTAACTTATGTTGTATGATCGTGTATTGGGGGTTTAGCTGGAGACCGCCTGCATACAGGTCGGGCGCTGCATGGAAATTGCTGATCACACCATTGTCGAGTTTCAGGTAGGTGACCCATCCTTTTCGAAATTCTGTATCATTGGGATCCTGTGAATGTGCGTGCAGGCAAAAGAGCAGGCAGCCGAGGATAAGCATCCTGCCGGGGAGAAGGTTTTGCATAAGCGAGGTTTAATATAGTAAATGTAACTATTAAACCAGGCCCTGGCAATACTCGAAAGTGGTGATACCGTTTGCAGTTCCATTCTCAACCACGCCACGGGTATCAGCAAGAATTTATTATCTGCCGTTTAATCAGTAAACTCCATTTCAAAGTGAATTGCCATATTGGAATACTTTTTTTCTATTGACACCATTGAAAAGACGCTATATGTCGCTGCTTGAAGTCCTTTATTCATCTGTATTTTGAAGTTATGGTGTCGCCACATTGTAATATTTCGTGATTTTTAAAAAAGGCACCACTATGATGACGATAAAACCCTGCAAGAACAAAGTATTTGTCAAAGTCTATAGTGGAGGAGTTTCTCTACAGGTAAAAAACTTATCAAATGCAGCTTTATTTCTAATAACAGCCCCTATTCCTCTTTTCGTTTTGGCGGCAGAGTCGACTAACGGAACCTCGAGACGACAGAAACCATTGGCTATTTCCTCCGTATAAAAAATAGGAACGGGTATACCGCCCTCCCCACAATTAAGTGGCGGTGCATTTCCATCCAGCGCCATAAAAACCGCATCAATTGTTTGTTCCTCCTCTTCTTCATGCGGTGCTCCCTTTTTCTGACA
>JAEZRB010000302.1 GCA_023412975.1 Bacteroidota bacterium
GCCCCTAGTCACACTCTCTCACTCCATCCCCCACTCCGGAAGCAAAAACTTCCGCTTCATACCCGATCCTTTCTTTGTAGTGTTGATTAAGCTTAGTGGAATAATCTTCAAACCGGTCTTTTTTCACCAACGCGATCCCACTGCCGCCAAAGCCGGCGCCGGTCATTCTTGCCCCTATACAACCAGGATAGGTTTTCGAAAATTCGACGATGGTATCCAGTTCAATTCCTGAAACTTCATACAACTCCTTTAAGGATTGGTGTGACTCATACATCAGTTCACCAAATCTTTTTAAATCGCCGCTTAGCAAAGCATTCCTCGCCTGCTGCACCCGTTCATTTTCGGAGACCACATGCAAAACCCGTTTTCTCAATACTGCGTCGTCCAACAAATGCTCATGTTCCCGGAACGTAGCTACGCTGATATCGCAAAGGTCCGTTACATCCAACTCCTGTTTTAAGATCTTCAATGCATGTCCACATTCCGCGAATCGTTCATTATACTTCGAATCTGCAAGGGATCTTTGCTTTTTACTATTGATGATCGCCAGGACATGATCACCGATATGGAAGGGAAGATACTCGTAGTTCAGGGTATCGCAATCGAGCAGTATCGCATGGTCCTTTTTCCCCATCGCCACGGCAAACTGGTCCATGATACCAGAGTTGACACCGATAAATTCATTTTCAGCTTTTTTACCATACCTGGCCATCGAGACCTTTGAAATATTCAAACCGAAAATTTCATTGAGGGCATACATGGTTAATATCTCTATGGATGCGGAAGATGACAACCCGGCGCCGATGGGAAGGTCGCCGTAAAAAAACATATCAAGTCCGGATATAACATGATTCTCCTGCAACAATTGATGGATAGCACCAAGAGGATAATTAAACCATTCCCTGCCTGTTTTGGAATAAGATGTCTGGAGATGCAGCTCAGCCGTTTCAGGAAAGTTCAGACATTCAAACCGCAACTTCTTATCGACATTTCTTGAAACGGCGAGGTAAGTCCCCATGGAAATAGCACATGGCATAACATTGCCTCCGTTGTAGTCAATATGTTCTCCGATTAGATTTACCCGACCGGGGCAAAAGAAAAAAAACTCGGGGTCCCTGTGAAATCGTTTGCGAAAATTTTCAGCGAGCTTTTTCTTTGTCATTGCTATGTCCTATTTTTAAAAATTGAAGTTAGGACAAATTCTTAGTTGTCATTACGAAAAGACATAGAAGACAAACCTTAAGAAACTACATGAAAAACCTGAACGGTCAATACTGCTTTACGCACACAAATGGTGAAGGGATCTACTTATTCACATTAAGAAATGAGAAAGGCACCAGTGTTAGCATAACGAATTACGGAGCAATTATTACTTCGTTTATTTTAAGAAATAACAGGTTCGGATCGAAGGACATTGTATTGGGCTTCGACAAAGTGGAAGACTATCTTGCTGAGGAATACCTCTCCGCGTATCCCTATTTCGGCTCGGCTGTTGGGCGGTATGCCAATCGAATCAAGGATGGTGAATTCCATATCGATGGGCAAAAATATACTGTTGCAAAAAACAAAGGCAATGATCATCTCCATGGTGGTATCGAAGGGTTTGACAAAAAAGTATGGGAATTTGAATCGGGAAATGATCAACAGCTTAGACTAAAGTACCTGAGCCCCGATGGCGAAGAAGGTTACCCGGGCAACCTGGAAGCCGGGTTGTATTTTGAACTAACCAACGATGATGAACTTGTATACGAGTATTTCGCTACGACGGATCAACCTACTGCCGTTAATCTCACCCATCATAGCTACATCAACCTGGATGGCAATGACCATATTGGTTCGCAACTTGTAAAAATCAATGCCTCTACTCTCCTCGAGCAGGATGATAATTTTGTGGTGACAGGAAATAAAATCCCGGTGGAGGGAAGTCAATATGATTTCCGGGAACTTAAACGTATCGATAAAAACTGGAATGCTGCCGATGGCTACGACCAGAGTTTTGTATTGGATAAAAATGATTATAGTTGCACCCTGGCTGCTGAAGCATTTTCTGAAATTTCACAAATAAAACTGGAAGTCTACACTACCGAACCCCTTGTTCATTTTTATACGGGCAAATGGATCGCACCGATGGCCGGTAAGAATGGCAACCGATACGGGCCATTTTCAGGATTTTGCTTTGAAACGCAAAAACACCCGAATGCGATCAACATTCCTTCCTTCCCTAATACCATTTTGCGGCCGGGTGAAAATTATTATACCAAAACGATCTACAAGGTTATTCATTAATCGCCTGTGCTGAATTAAAATATTCCAGTTCTTCTGTCAGATCGAGGAATGGGTATTTATCCTGCAGCGATTTTGCCCTGGCCGCGCTGGATCGCAAAAACTGGCGGTGGGCTTCTGTATTTGGCTGAAAAGCCCTGTGTTTGCGGGCAAGGCTGATCTTCTTCATTTCTTCCATCAACAGTTTTGCTTCATCATCAAGGCAGCAACCGACGAATTTCTGCAAGACGAAATCGGTAGCCATATAATTCGGATGCGCCAGGTCAATATCGTAAAACCTGTAATCGCGGAGAACGTCGATCACCAGTTCATATGCAGGGAAATAATAAAGCCGGTCAAACTTATTCACCATATGGTGCACGGCTTCGATCAGCCGGGCTTTACTGCGGTTGTTTTCCACCACTCCGTCGCGCAGGTGACGAACTGGACTGACGGTGAAAATGATTTTCAATTTCGGGTTAAACTGAAGTAAACGGTGGATGCACAAATCAAGCGACTCCACGATCTCGGGTATGGTCAGCAGGGATTTTTCAAACCATTGGGCTGGCGCACGATGACAATTCGCGACACCAGCTTTACCAGCAGCCAAATTTGTATTGTCAGCCATTTCACCGGGTCTTACCGCCTGATCGGTCAGCAGGTAATAAAATGACGAGCCCAGCGTAATAATGATCCAGTCAGCCTGCTTTAAGAACTCATGAGCTTTCTCCTGCGAAGCATTCATATTGCGTAATGCTTCGTGTTTGTCAATATGGGAAAAGCGGCTATGATGGTGCCAACTATTCCAAACTTCGTTCAATTGAAAAAGATCGGCCTCAGTATATCGTTTGTTATCTGCATAAGAAATGAGACTACGGCATACGCTGACAGGATCAAATAATATTCCGTGCGGATTCTGTAGAATGGAAAATTTCGATTCTTTCAATGCAGTGCCGATATGTTCCGTAAAGCACGAACCGATCAATAATATCTTTTCCCGATAGTTAACGGGAATAGGAAGTTTAGCAGGTTCAAAGTTCACCATGAAATCCATGTGCGGCCAGTATAATTTTATAAGTTAATCTTTACGCTTACCTGCGTACGGGATCCAATCAGGTGAATATCTCCACAGCCATTCTTAAACTCTCCTCTAATGCCTCTTTGTCTAACTGCGGAAGCATGTTCAGTTCATCAAAATATTTTATCATCCATTCGGAATCCATATTCCCAACGAGGTCATCATTGGCCATGGGGCACCCGCCGATTCCTTTCAGGGCGCCATCAAATCGTTTACAGCCTGCTTTTACAGCTGAGCCCAGCTTTTCTTTCCAATTAGCCGGTGTGGAATGAAGATGAACACCAATTTCTATCCCTGGCAATGATTCAACCAGGTAACTTGTGATATCATATACCTGTCCGGGTGTTGCCAGGCCCACCGTGTCAGCAAGCGAAATGATCTTGATATCAAGGGCCACCAATTTATTTACCCACTCAAATACGATATCCTCATCATAAGGATCGCCATATGGGTTTCCAAATCCCATGGAGATATAAACGACAAGTTCTTTCCCGTTTTTAATGCACAGGTTTTGAATTTCCTCTACCCTTGTCAACGATTCCGCAATAGTAGAATTGGTGTTCCGCTGCTGGAAAGTTTCAGAAATAGAAAAGGGAAAACCAAGGTAACTGATCTGGTCAAAAACACTTGCTTCTGCGGCTCCTCTTGTATTGGCAATAATCGCGAGAAGTTTGCTACGGCTACTCCCAATATCCAGGCGTTGAACCACCTCGGCAGTATCCGCCATCTGGGGAATAGCTTTGGGTGAAACAAAGCTTCCAAAATCAATAGTATCGAACCCAACTTTTAACAGGGAATTGATATAAGACACTTTTGTATCGGTGCTGATAATGTTTTTCCACCCCTGCATGGCATCCCGGGGGCATTCAACCAGTTTGATCGTATTTGCAGTCATAAAAGGCAAAGGTAATATCAAACAATGATCAGTGTCTTATAACCCCGACTCCGCCATGCGCTGTTTCATTGCTTCATATAAAATCATTCCGGTAGCTACCGATACGTTCAGGCTTTCAAACTCGCCCTTCATGGGAATTTTTATCTTTTCATCACATATCTTCATGAGCGCGGGATAGATGCCTTTTTCCTCGCTGCCTAAAACAATAGCACAGGGTTCGGTGAAATTGCAGTCAAAAATATTTTTGGATGCTGTCATTTCACTCGCGTAAACCCTGATCCCGTTCATGTGCAGCTCGTCGACAGCTTTCATGAGGCTGTTGACCCGGCAAACCGTGATCTTTTCCAGGGCGCCGGCAGATGTCAGGATCGCGTCTTCATTAAGCGCTCCCACCCCTTTGTCCGGGATAATGATCGCATGTACGCCAGTACATAGTGCGGTACGGGCAATGCCACCGATATTTCGTATGTCGGTGATCCCATCAAGGAGTAATAAAAGTGGTGCTTCATCAGAATCAACAATAAAGGAAATGACCGATTGCAGATCCTGGTAATGTACACTGGATACCTGGGCAACACATCCGTCATGATTGGAGACATTAAAGCTATTCAGTTTGGCTACGGGTACGTAATTAATGGGAATACTATGCTGGGCAGCCAGCTTTTTAACCGTGCTGATCTCCGTGCCCTGAGATTTTGAATCGATGTAGATTTTGTCGAGTTGGCGTCCGGTTTCGATTGCTGTGATCACAGCAGCGGGACCGATTACCAGGGAGCTTTTTTTGGGGCGTTGGGGGTGCCTGAAATTTTTCACGAAGCAAAGAAACTACAAAAACTATTAAACAGGAGAAATGTCAGGAGGTGGAAAAATTCAGGCCATTCAAAGGGGGGGTCGTGATTTCGAAACCAGA
>JAEZRB010000330.1 GCA_023412975.1 Bacteroidota bacterium
ATATTCAACTTCCCGTCTCACCGTCTTCCCGGCATTAAGCAGGTATAATAAGTTGCCGGTAAGAAAGGAAGACGGAAAGAATATTCAACTTCCCGTCTCACCGCCTTCCCGGCATTAAAAGAAGTACAATAAATTGCCGGGAAGAAAAGAAGACGGAAAGAATATTAGGCTTCCCGTCTCACCGTCTTCCCGGCATCAGGCAGATATAATAAGTTGCCGGTAAGAAAGGAAGACGGAAAGTATATTCAACTTCCCGTCTCACCGTCTTCCCGGCATTAAAACTTTCTGTAGCGAGATCGGGAGTTGAACCCGAGACCTTTGGGTTATGAATCCAACGCTCTAACCACCTGAGCTATCTCGCCAAATACCTGTGTTAACCGTTGAAATCCAGCTGTATCCAGGATTATTCTTCCCTTGATTGGAAGGCTGGTTCAATCGGGCGGCAAAAATAAAGATTATACCCTAAACGCTGAAATCAAATTTAAGATCAGAAGGCCAGGCTTCCTTAATTTTAATCCATGATTCGCCTCGCCAATCCGACCGATGCGGTTGCCATGCTCGCTATCTACGCGCCCTATATCCGGCATACTTCGCTTACATTCGAAACCAGGGTCCCGCCGGTTGCTGATTTTGCCAACAGGATCAGGTCTTATATGGAATATTATCCATGGTTGGTATATGAAAAAGATGGACAGGTGACTGGCTATGCTTATGCGTCCCGCTACCGCGAAAGGGAAGCCTATCAATGGAGTGTGGAATGTTCGGTTTATGTGCAGGACGAGCAACACCGCACCGGTATCGGACGGATGTTGTACAAAAGTTTATTCGATATCCTCAAAGCCCAGGGCTTTACGACTGTTTATGCAGTGATCAATCTGCCCAACGACCCCAGCGTTGCATTTCATGAACAAATGGGATTCCGCTATTTCGCGACCTACGAAAAAGTGGGTTATAAACTGGGTAAATGGAAAGACGTGGGTTGGTGGCAACTGCAATTGAACGATTATTCCAACGAACCGGCACCGCCCATAAAATTCGCTGCGCTAGACCAGAAAATAATAACCGCCTCACTGGCAAATGAGTGAGGCGGAAGATGAATTTTCAACTACCGTTAGGTCCGATAAACTATATGGCGTCCTGTACCTGTCTGCCCGCGGCTTCTTTGGTACGACCGGGATATTCCTGCAGGGCTTTTTCGAGGCAATCCATCGCAGAATCGATCGATTGAAGATTCAGCACATAGGCCAGGCGTACTTCATTTTTGCCTAAACCGGGCGTACCATAGAATCCCGTTGCCGGCGCCAGCATCACGGTCTGGTTATTATGACTGAACTCTTCCAACAGCCATTGACAGAATTTGTCTGAATCATCAATTGGCAGGCGGGCAATAGCGTAAAAAGCTCCGCCCGGGTTAGGACAATACACGCCTGGCATGGCATTAAGCCGTTTTACCAATAAATTTCGACGTGAAAGATATTCCTGCTTGGGCGCATTGAAATAACTGTCGGGCAGGTCAATAGCCGCTTCGCCCATGATCTGGGCCAGGCCGGGAGGACTGAGCCGGGCCTGCGCAAACTTCAGCGCGGCATCATAGACCTTTTTATTTTTTGTTACCAGCGCACCGATGCGGGCACCGCAGGCGCTATATCGTTTGCTGATGGTATCCATCAATACTACATGTTCTTCGAGCCCCGAAAGATGCATGGCACTTACATACTCACCATCATAGCAAAACTCACGGTAGGCTTCGTCACTGAAGAGGTAAAGATTATGTTTTAGACAAATTTTCTTCAAAGCTTCCATTTCTTCACGGCTGTACAGGTAGCCGGTAGGATTATTCGGACTACATACCAGGATCGCTTTTGTTTTTGCTGTGATCACTTTCTCAAAATCTTCAATGGGCGGCAACGCGAAACCATTCTCAATAGATGAGGTAATAGGCACTACGTTTACACCAGCAGCACAGGCAAAGCCATTATAGTTCGCATAAAATGGCTCGGGGATGATCACTTCATCGCCCGGGTTGAGGCAGGTGAAAAAACCAAACATAATCGCTTCACTGCCGCCGGTTGTGATCATGATCTGGTCATAGGCCACATCGATGCCTACTTTTTTATAATACTGCACCAGTTTGCGGCGGTAAGATTCATTACCTGCGCTATGGCTGTATTCCAAAACTTTGATATCGGTATACTTTACCGCGTCCATAATAGCCGGTGGCGTCTCGATATCCGGTTGGCCTATATTAAGATGATACACTTTTGTGCCCTTTCTTTTGGCTGCTTCAGCGAAGGGAACCAGTTTGCGGATGGGGGAGGGTGGCATCTGCTCGCCACGTTGTGATATACTTAGCATGCCTCAAAGGTAAGTGGGAAATGGGAATTGGGGATTAGGGGTTGGGAATTGGGTTTGGAATTCGTTACTGTCCGGAATAAAATTTTGCTTTGTCGTCAAAACGTTTGACCCGCGCGGCTTCAATGACTTTTACTTTTACAGTGGCTGTGCTTTGTTTTTCCTAGAACTGATCTCGTTGCTGGTCGTAGTTCAAATATTTCGATGTGTCAGGAAACCACAGCGCACACAGAGGACACAGCGGACTAATAGCATCAGGTTCTATTCTCCATAGCAGATTTTTTACACGTAGACGCCTTTCGCTGTGCTCGCCGCGCCCGCCGTGGTTTATAGTACACGAGAGTTCCCCCGACATCTATGGGTTCGAAATGTGAAATTTTATATAACGAATTCGTATCGCTGCATGGCGAAATCATAAAAAAATGTTGTAACACAATTTCAATGATACCTGAAATGTTATTAGCATGTATCTTTTCGCCATAATCAAGTTCATTCAAAAAAATAAACCACTTATTTGACTGCTTTTTACTTTTTTACAACACAACAATAATTTCCCTGATGGAAAAATATTTGTTCACTGATGGAACGAATGTGGTAAGGGAGGTGCAGTCAAAAGAGGAGTTACAATCATTAGTCCAGTCGGTGGGTGATCCTGGCCGGGTCCGCATATGGCTATTTAATACCAGCGAATGGATCAGCTATGCTGAATTCAATAAGCGATCCCATCCAGCGGGCATTGCCCCGGTAAAAATTACTACAACCAGGGAAGAGCAAAAGCAAACTGCTAAAGTGAAGCAGCCTGCAAAGCCGGCTCAGTTCAAGGGCCTGGAACGCGCATTTATTCTCTTAGTTATTTGTGGAGTTGTATTCCTGGTGTACAATTTTAGCAGGGTGAAATGGCAGACCGCTTCGTCATTGATGATCACCGCACCACGACCATCCAACACACCCCTGATGGATATTGATTCCCTGATCAAAACGATTGAAAATACGAGAGGGCAGAAGCTCGATAAAGTAACACAGACCAACCTGCGCATTCGCAATTCCTGGCCTGACAGGATCGAGCTCAAACTTAGAACTGATCGTGACACCAGCCAGGCTGGTATCAAGTTTTACAATATCGAACTATCTATCGATAACTCTACCGGCTATAATATCGACGAAGCGGTTGTGGAAGTCAGGGACTGGCGCTACGGCAGCATTAACGTCACAGATACATTTCAATTTAACAATATTGGGTATTCAGCAGTGGCACGACGCATACTGCCTAATGAATACAGATCAGACAGCATTTCAGTATCATTCCTGACCCTGAGATCGAAAGCATTTAATTTTTGCTATTCCTGGGACAAGGAAAGTAATTATGGGAATTTGAATGACAGGTGGTTTTGCAGAGACTAGGTTGAGTTTAAGGTTGAGGTTAAGGTTGAGGTTGAGGTTGAGATTTAGGTTGAGATTGAGAGGGTGCAGAATTATCGGTCAACTACATATAAATACAGTATCTATGACGCTTTACTATCTGCCTTTGCTGATCCGGAGTGATCGCTATTTTGTTGCAAAACTGGACAGCGATGCGGCAGCGGGCAACCGCGAGGAGTTGGAGTTTAATTTTGTTGCCAACGCTGATGACAGGTTAGTGACGCCACTTATCAGCCTGGAGGACCCGCGTAAACTTGTGCTCAACCAGATGTCCCCCTCTGGCGACCAGGATATTCCGTTGAGTGAATGCCAGGTTTCGTTTCAAAAAAAGCATGACGGTTTTGAATTGCTGATAACAAAGGCCGGTAGTTTTTCTGTTCAGCCATTCTATGATGAGGAATCGGGATTGCGGCTTGATTTTTCCGCGGCACAGAAGCGGGTGGTTGTTTCCTATTATAAACATCGGGTTGAACACACATCACTGGATATTTATGTAACGCTGCAATCGGGAAGTGAGACTTATTCCGCCAGGTTCCAGTTTGGTGTCATGCCATCCCGCGAATGCCAGCGTGTAGTTGTCGATTTTGGTAGCGAAGCAAGCCAGGTGGGTTATAAAAACTGTGGTCCGCAATCTTCGATCGTTCAATATGATATTCTTGAGAATGTGATTAGCCAGTTGAACCGGCTGGACAGGAACAGGCACTGGCGACGCGAGGATTTTTTGAATCATGAACCGGGACAGCCCTTGTTATACCGTTCGTATTATGCAGTAAAGAAAAGGTTTTCAACAGACCAGCGGGAAAATTTTCCATTCAATTTTACCAGCGACCTGATGAATGATGAGGTTCGATTATTCATCACCAGGCAGGAAGTGTCGGCTACACAATATGCTTTCAGGGATGATTATGAGATCATACCCAACCTGAAACTTGGCATTGAACGAAGCATACAACTTCTGCTCGACACCTATACCGAAGACTACAGTGTTCGTTCTCACAAGAAGGAACTGATCAGCGCGATCCTCTTGCGTATTCTCCGGCTGATGATCAGCACTAAACCGGATTTTCAAACCGGGGGAATGATTGTTACCCTGCTTGTACCGAATATCTATACCCAGCATGATGTGTTTGAGATGCTGGCTGAATTGCGGAAGCATACTCCTGAGCTGCTGGCCTCCCTGCATATTAATCCTAACCAATTATATATCGAGTATGAAACCATTTCAGAAAGTGATGCGGCCTTTATGGGCTACCAGCAAACTAACTCATCAGATGTGCCGCTGGCAAATGGTGAGATCGCCCTGGTGATCGACTGTGGCAAAGGCACCACGGATATTTCTATGGTAATGGCCGACGATAATGAGAATTATTCAAGCTTTTTCCGTACCGGTTTTGCGGGAGCGGGGAATGTTTTGTCGTATGGCTTCGTTGAAGATTTTTTGACACAGGTATTGCGCGCAATACCCGGCAGCAATGATATTTCGATCAAGGAATTTATCAGTCGCTATATTCTTGACCAGGACCTGACCATGGACGTGCTGAATTTTATCCAGTTGATAGAAAATCAGAAAAAGCGATTCAAAGACCTACAGCCGGTCGGCATTACGGCCTTCGCCGAATTGACCGAGCAGTCATTAAGCACCGAAAGAAAGATTGCCAATTTGTATCGTGATCGGGCCACATTGTTGCAATACGCCGAAGCCATTTTGAAAGACCGCAATATCAGGTGGGATGATGAAGTGACAGGGCTGATACATAAGGCAACGGATTGTATCGTTCACTGTATTTTATCAAGTATCCGCGAGGTAATGACAAAAGACGTTCGCCGCCGCATTAAAGTAGTTATGTTAAGCGGCCGCGCTTTCTATTTTGACAGCCTTCGCGAAAAGCTGGCGGTAGGATTGAAGCAAATGCTAGGTGATAATATCAGAATCAATACCGTGACCCCAGGCCGTTCGCTCAATAATAAGAATGTCGCGATCTATGGAGCATTTACGGGTGCGTACAAGATCACTGACTTTACAGGTATTCCCATCGACCGCAAAGAAGGGCTTTCAAAAAATAATGATGTACTGAACAACAATATGTATCTCTACCGTGGTATCAAGATTGAACCTGGTAATGATATTTTGTATAACACATCGGTAGTAAGGCGTAATAACCAGCAATTGAAAGCCTTTAAAAACAAAACTGTCGATATCTATTTTACACGCGACAATATTTATCTCCGGTTTATGGAAGATCAGAAAGTGAGAGATGTTCGTTCCCTGTACAGTGTGCTTGTTTCATTCGCCGAAATAAACGCGCCTGTCCGCGATATGAAGGCAATTTCCATGTTCCCAGGCTATGGTGGAGAGTTAGCCTCGGTAAATATGATATACGAGGATATCAAAAAAGATATGGCATTACAAAATACCAGGCAGGAGAAAAAGAAAACAGGTATCCTGCAGTTTTTTCAGTTCTGACCAAACCAACGATAAACCAGCCAACTAAAAATAACACTGATGAAATTAAAATTAGTCTTACTATTATTTTGTTTCACGATCAGCACACTCTGGGCTCAGGAGCCGGAGAGGAAAAGTATCCGTGTTGTAGATACTTTGTCGGCAGATGAGACTGTGAACAGGAATACAGTCATCCTGCGGTCGGAACTTGATTCCCTGATCAGGTTGCACAACGATGCTCTTCCTGCACAGGTGCAACCAGAACCGGTGGTGGAACCTGGTGTTAACATCCTGCCCTATGCGATCGCGGGGCTTGTTGCATTGCTGGGTATTGGCGGCCTGCTTTATCTGCTATATCGTAACCAGCGTAAGTTTCACCGGGTGGTGCGCATGCTGCATAAGCAGGTGCAACATCTTGAACTGGCTGCTTATTCATCAGGAAGTATTGCTGATGCGGGTGTGAATGGAAAGGGGAAGGGAAAGAGTTCAATTCCCGCATTGGAGAAGAAGATAGAATCGTTACAGCAGCAATTGGACAAGGCAAAAACGGAGAACGAAGAATTGCAGGGACAGTTGACTGAATCAAGCAATGCAAGGCTGGATTTTGAATCAGTGAAGCAGCAGATGATGGAAGTGTACAAGATCCGCAATTACCCGGGTTTTAATAAAGAAAAAACCGAGACAGAGATCGTAAAAAGTATGCTGGATACCGAGCGGTCGGTTGCCCTGTACGCGTATGAACATTTTTTAAAACCCGTAATGGCTATCGCGGATGCGAATAAGAATAATCCTGCAAAGATCAACCCCGAAGAACGCGAGAAACTCGTGGACCTGCTTATTTCACTCGGACTGCTCTATAGCGAATACCTCTACCTGCGCATTAGCGAGCTTTCGGTAGGTGGCAGAATAGTTGAACGACTGGGAAGTTTAAAAAATGGTAATAGTTTGGATCCTGCTACACTTAAAGAATTAAGTACCCAACATGGAAGCCGGGCCCTGGTGATCAGGATGGCGCTGGATAAAACTTCGATACAAAAGCTGTCGTACCCTGTATTTGACGAAACCAACCTGAATCTTTCATAGTGGCGATCCATATTTGTTATGCTTAAATTTTTCACAAGTCTGAGTTTTTTATACCTGCTTGTTATCATTACCCTTTTGTTGTACGGGTATATGTACCAGCGGGATTTTAAGAAGGGCAAGGTTCAAAAGAATCGCTTTCCCCTGGTTTTTCTTTTGATCAGTGCGGCCTGCCTTACTTTTTTATGGATTAATATACATGCACCACTTCGGCTGAAAACTTTTAGCAACCTGGATCACCATTTCCTTCAGCATAATGGATTTGAGTTTACCAAAAACATCGAACTGGGCGGGGCGGATACGATTAACTACCAGGATAACCCATACAGCCGGTTCATTTTTGCGGGAGGGAATGGTGATCTTATTATAAACTCGCCTTACTCGGAGGAGCCGTTTTATGTATCGGGTGAAAATGGCTATCGCATATTGTCGGCCAGTCACCCTGCATTGAATAAAACGCTTGTTTGCCAGATTGGAAAAGAAGAATTACAACTTCAGGCGGTAAAAAAGGATGAATATGAATTAAAGATTGGCGGCGAAACATTCCAGGCTAATCTGCTGGTCAAAAAAGGCATCAATGCCTGGAATCTTTTTAAGGAGAATGATCAGTTCATTAATTCAAATTTCTACAATGACGGACGGATAGTAGCTGCACTCAGTGAAATTTACTTTGTAAGGAATGATGTCGGCAGGAAATCTTATGGAGAACTGAGGATCTTTATTTCCGGTAAAATATTTCATTTTGTCAACAGGCTGGTCTACGAGGGGAAAGTAGTGCAACCATCGGATCTGCAGTTTAAAGCCAGTTTAGCTGACCAGGACCAGGTGGCCTGGGGTATCGGGTTTCTAACCAACAATCGAAATCAGTACAAGGTTAGATATACCGGCAAAGATAGTTTTGCATTGATCAACAAATACCCGGTTTCCTATCCGCTCACCGAAGAAAACAGGCAGGACTGGACTTCCCAACAGGTTAATAAATTCCTTGTTGCTGGTGGTGAGGACATGCGACATATTCCCGCGGCTTTTCGTGAAGGATTCCTGTTTTCTTATGAAGGCACCGATAAATCATTTGGTTTCCCGCCGCTGTTGCTTGATTATCGCAAAGCCGGCAAAAATGAATCCCCCGATCTCAATGCCAGGCAGCTTTTAACTGGCAAGGATGTGAGGGTGGTAAATGGTTCCTTCTCGGTTCCTGCAAAAAACGGTGGATTCAACTGGAGTTTTTCAATCCTCAATACTTTTAACTGGCCTTTTGAGGAGTCTAACTTAAGTTCGTCAGACTGGCAGGCCCTGATTTTCGGAAGCCTGGGTGTATTCATTGTTCTTGTTTTCTTCACAGGCCTATTTAGACATCCGATGTCAAATAGCTGGGTATGGCAATTGCTGACGGCGATCACGATGGTTTTGCTGACCACCCGGTTCTTTCTGTATTGGCGTTATAAAAGTTTTCCGCCTTACGATGGTATGGACCTTCCTTCTCAACAGCAACTGCTCAGTTTTTCCAATTTTGCTGTGATCGTTTTTGCGACTTTAGTTCTGGCGCTGGTTTTTGGTTTTGGGTCATTGCAGACGATTTACCGAAGGATCCGTACATCATTCAGCAACAAGCCAATTACACCTATTTACCCGAGCCACGCAGGGAATTTATTTAAAGGAAAACTCAATAGCCTTTATGTCCCTGTTCAGAAGATTGCAAATCGCCTGGGTAGCCGCACCGTATTCTTTGCCGCCTGGGGAATCCTGCTCTGTATAGGAGGCGCGGTGGCTGCCCTCAATAATTTCGATCCGGGTGTATGCCGCCGCCTGGCAATCGGGTTGACCGTCGCCTGGTTTGGCTTTTTGTTTATTTCATATCGGCATTCGCCACTTGTGCAAACGGCCGAAAAAAGCTGGTGGCGGATCAGCACACGCAACTTTTTTAGTTTGGTGATCAGTAACCCGGTAAAAATGATTTCGTCGGTTACACTGTTGGCATTATTTGCATTTATCGATATTGGCTTCGCGATTGTCTTCCTGAATTTTTTATTTTTCAACGAAGCATTCCTTTGTATTAATTACGGTATTGCCAGACTGTCGGCAGGCAGTAACAAAAATGCAGGCTATTTTGGCTTACTGGGGCTGGGATATTTGTTATTATTTGTACTGAACCTGTTTTTTGCGCCTTATATATTCAGTTTCCTGCTCAATATGCCTTCGATGGCATTTATCATGGGCTATGCATTGTTTGCCTTATGTATGGCTTACCTGCTAATGCGGATATTGCCTTTGCAAAATCGCCTGAAAAAATTTGCAATTGGCACTACAGCTGCGCTGGTATTGTTTGCCATCGTGTTTTTGTTTTTCCCGAAAGAGAAGATCCTGGAGAAGGCAGCCATGACAAAGTACAGGATTGATGTGCTGACCATGCCTGTTGACGAGTCGATCATGACCGCGTACGAAGAAGGTAAGAACTATCAGCCTGTGATCCGGGCTGCGCAGAACCAGTGGTTCATCAATACATTTATCGACGAGCAGAATAATCCCCATGTTCATAACGCAGGTTTTAATTTGCTGCAGCACGCCCCGCAAAATAAGGGCGCACGCTATAATGCACAGGCTACCGATCTTGTGACAAGTCGTTTCCTGGTAGCGGAGCATGGCAACTGGTCGGTACTGCTGTATGCTTTATTGCTGATGATACCTGGTATGATGCTGGCTTCTTTTTATAAGCTGTACCCGGATTTTACAAACCGGACCAATAGCCATTATCCAATGGTGACGATTGGGTTCTCCGTTTTAAACTATTTACTGATCACTGCACTGCTGGTAATCCTGGCGGCGACAGGGCGGTATATTTTCTTCGGGCAGGATCTTCCTTTTGCCAGTATCTTAAGTAAGCAGTCGATTTTGTTTCCCGGTCTGCTTCTTATCGGCGTGGTTTACCTGTTTAAGCAAATTCCCCAGGAGCAATACTCCAACAGGAGAAAGCTAATACCGGGTTCGATCATATTTGTGTTTTTGCTCTTATTGTTGTTTTTTTTCAAGCCAGCGTTCAACAGGAACAAAGTATTTGATGTGGAGAATATCGCGGGTGAGATGGATGGCTATGTACAGGTTCGACTGCAGCCGGTCATGGACTACATCGATACTTCAACGTCGACACGACGACTTTCCCTGGCCAGGAAGGATCAGCTATTCAGTGATACACTTCGTAAAATGATCGAAGCCGGGTTGTTTGATGGTGACAATAAGTTTTTTGCCACTGAGTTGAAAGCGTATGCACGTTCGGGGCTTGCAAGACATCTGGATCAACGTCATATGCTTTACCTGGATCTTTATACAGGTAAGCCTCAACTTGCAGTCAATGATAATTTCTTTCGCGTAGAACCACCACCGCACTTACAGCAATGGTGGACCGGGAATGTATTTGGAGATTCAACGGTGTATAATATTTTCCTCTGGGATCAAAAGAAATCTGTTGCGAGCCTAACCAGAATCGTATGTGAAGGCAAGCGGCAGGATGTGGCGATCAATAGGAGTTTATCCATTTCATTTTTACCTAATGGTGATGTTGCTCAAACCAGCACCAGCCTGGTTAATCATTCAAATACAGGTGTACAACTTATGCTGGGTGAAGAATTGTTTACCATCGCTCCGCAGGAACGGGTTCCTCTCTCCAATCCGAGTCGCATTCGTATTCTTGATGAGGCTGGTAATGATGAACAGGTATTGACCATCGAGCCGGACGCGTTTATGAAGAATTACTATGTCAATGGAAGTCGCTACTATGTTTATCCCATGGCAGAACGTTTTATCTGGGCGCGCAATTTTGCTACTGCTATTGCATCAGAATACACACGAGATACAGACTTAAAGAAAAATGCATTTGTTTCTCTCGATTTCGAAATAATGGATTCGCTTTCCCGGATGATCAGCGGCATGATGGACCGCGATACTTCCTATCATGCCGGTGTGGAATATGGAATCAGCATTGCCGACGGGACTGGACGGATCATTGCGATGACGGATCATATCAAAGGTCTGAACCGTCCCGATCCGAATGACAAAGCTGCTTTTTATAAATTACTTCATGGTGAAAAGGGTTATGTGTCGCAGACATTATTGCGTAAGCAGATCGGTAATATCAACCTGCTCCGGCTGAACCCTGGTCCGGGTTCCACGTTTAAGCCGGTCGTATTCTCTGCGATTGCTTCACAGCTGGATTGGGACTGGGATGGATTTGCTGCCGAAGGATTTGTAGAGAAGCAACATTTTTTTGGGGGTGAGAAAGTGCCAGAGTATGATTTTGAAAAAAATAATGGGCGCATCAGCCGGGTAGTCGACTACCTGAAATATTCCGACAATTATTATCACGCGAATGTATTGTTGCTTGGTTCATATCCCCGGCAGGACCCACGAAATTTATTGTCTTCACATTTTATTGAAAAGAAGCCTGGTGCCGGGTTACACTGGCCTTACTTTACTTATACTGGAAAGCAATATTGGTTAAATGGGTTTAAGAATTGGCCGGGTTATTCAAATGGTAAAGCAGATTTTGGAACGGACAGTTCCTTTACAACGATAGGCCTCCTGAACAACTACAATATTTATACGCGTCCTGTGGCGAGAAGTTTTGATATGCATTTCTCGTCGTATGATTCCAGCCTGTTTAGAAATGCTTATCGCCGGTCCGGGTTTATCCTGCCTGAGTATTCATTGTTTGACCAGCATGGAGACCAGGTAGATCATCGTATTCCGTACGACCTGTTTATATCCTGCTTCCGCGGACATGTGAAGGGTAGCAGCCAGGTCATGGTCTCGCCGCTGAAAATGGTAGAAGCTTTTGGGAGGATGGTGACCCAGAGCCGCAACTACCATCTTACTTTCAACCCATTTGCTGAGCAGTCGCCTTTCCAGGCATTTGATGTTGATAAAAGCATTGCATACAACAGGTATCTTTCGGTGATGCGTGAACAGGTTTTCACCGGTATGAGGGAGGCCTTGTTCAGGGGAACGGCTGCCAGGTTGGGCGCTGCGTTGAAGGATGGTTCCCCGTATTATTATTATGCGAAAACCGGCACAACCGGTGACGATGCGGCGAAGGCGAAATCAAAATTGTTGGCGGTGGTCATCTCGGCAAAGGATATTACAGATCCCGATTTCAATTTCCGGAATAATAAATTTTATACTATCTATTTTACGTCTCAGAACGGGCCTGCCAAACAGAATGAAGCTTTCCAGGCGGAGGTGATAAAATATTTACAGGAGACGACGGCTTTTAGGAAATATATGAATTAGGAGATAAGGTTGTGGTTGAGATTAAGGTTAAGGCTAAGGTTAAGGATTAGCGTGCGGTTTGAGAATAAGGGTGTATGAAAAAATCTTTGTGTTCTTCGTGTTCCCTCTGTGCACTCCGTGACCTAATTCCAGAATCAGTAATTCTCTTCCATAAATCCCGGAGGCACACCATTGACAAAGATCGCGTCAGTACTATCGGTACTGAATATTCTCATCTCGTCCTGGCTTGTGGGATCAGACTGCCACCAGTTCGATCGTTTCGTCGTATTCGTTCCCATTGAAAACTCGGCATCCATTTCAGCCGGTGTTTTTAAATAGTTATTGATGGAATTGTCGGGGTTTATCACAGGCCGGACTCTTTCATTTCTGAAATACCTGTTTTCAGGCGTCGCGGGATAGGGCGCCAGTTCCACCGGCACCGGGGGCGGGTTAAGTAATACGGCTTGTTCCATAATGGCAATTTGCTTAACAGGTAAGAAAATTCATGCCGGGTTCCGGCAGCTGAATTGTGACGCGAAAGCCATTCTGTATCAACAGGGATAAAAGTTTTTCGACGTAGATGTGGAAAAGTTGAGGCGTTCCTCTTAGGCTGCCATGGTAATTTTTTTCCCCATTCTAAAATAAAGACTTTGTCTCAAAAGTGGTTAAAGATAAATTGCCGGGAGGGCGGTAAGGAGGGAAGTATTGATTTACAAACATTATTGTCCGGGGAACCGGAGTACTATAAACCACGGCGGGCACGGCAAGCACAGCGAAAGCCGTTTTCGTGATAAAATCTGCTACGTAGAACAGGACCTGATGCGAATACTTCGCTGTGTCCGCA
>JAEZRB010000013.1 GCA_023412975.1 Bacteroidota bacterium
TATTGATATTGGGCGCATACATTGGTAAGATATGTGGCAGGCAGAACAATTGGCCGGCGATATAGTTTTCCATCAGTTCACTGATGCCGTTTTCCCTGTCGGTGTCTACAAAAAGATTTTGCTTTCCGTTGCCTGACCACAGGCTCTGGTGTACATGGCCGCTGCAACCCGGTAGTGTTTCATTCCATTTGGCCATAAACGAAGCGATGATGCCATGCCGGTAAGCAATTTCCTTTACGCCGCTTTTAAAAAGCGCGGCCCTGTCTGCTGCTTCCAGTATCTCAGCATAATAAATTGCAGCTTCGTAAACACCGGGACCCGTTTCCGTGTGAATGCCCTCAATCGGTACATTGAATTTTTTCATCTGGTCAAACAGGTCGTTGAAATAATTACCCTCCTGCGATGCACGCAAAACAGAGTAGCCAAACATGCCAGGGGTCAGCGGCTGGGGATTGCGAAAATCATTTTTATATAATTCATCACGGTTGTCGATAAAATTGAACCATTCAAACTCCTGTGAAAAATAAGGCAGGTAACCCGCCTTGCCTGCTTTTTCACGAACCCTTTTCAAAAGCGTTCTGGGACAAATAGCATGAAGATTACTTTTTTCGTGGCTGAAATCAGACAGGAAAAACGGGATATTGTTGTCCCAGGGGATGCGCCGGAAAGTCTGTAGGTCGATGCTGGCAAGGGCGTCGGGGTAGCCGGTATGCCAGCCCGTGATTTTTGAATTGTCATAAGCGATATCACCGGCGTCCCAGCCGAATACAACATCGCAAAAGCCAAAACCTTTTTCGGCAACGGACATAAATTTTTCGAAGCTGATCACTTTACCACGCAGCACTCCATCGATATCAACTACCGCCAGCTTTATTTTCTCGGCATTACTATCAGAAAGTTTTTGCAAAACATCTTTAGTGATCAGCGGACTTGCCATGGGTTTTGTTTTTTACAGAAAGATGAAACCAAATATAAGACAGTGCCAACAGCCCGAAAAAGACAAGGGCCAGTTTGAAGTAGAGCGTCGACATGGCCACCAGCGCAACGCTAGCGATCACCAACGCGGTAATAGGGAACCATGGATAGAATGGGACACGGAACGGACGAGTCATGCCAGGTTCTTTTTTTCTTAGTGCAATGACTGTAATCATGGATAGAACGTATAGTGTTAGCGCACCAAAGCAGGCGATGGTAATGATCTCAGCAGTTTTCCCAGTAAGTAATGCGATAACGCCAATCACCATATTTATCAGTAAGGCATTGGCTGGTGTCCGGAACCGGGGATGCACTTTTCCAAAAACCTCAGGGATGTATTTAATACGCCCAAACTCAAAAGTAGCGCGACCTGCCGCCAGAATGATTCCATGAAATGATGCCACCAACCCCATCAGTCCGATAGTGATCAACAGGTGATATAACCAGCCACTGCTGCCCGTGATCTGGCTCAGCGCCAGGGGCAGGGGAGAGTCGGATGTTTCGGCACCCGGGGAAGGATACACGATTTTTTCCCAGCCACCTACCCCTACTGCCGATAAAAAAGTGAGGATACATAATATGATAAGTGTAGCCAGGGCCGAACCAAAACCACGGAGTATATTTTTCTGCGGGTTGATGGTTTCTTCAGCTACGTTGGCAACGCCTTCTATGGCAAGGAAAAACCAGATCGCGAAAGGTATCGCAGCCCACACGCCTTCCCAACCAAAGGGAAAAGCGTTTATCTCCATATTTTTCCATTCAAAATGCGGTAAGGTCACGCCAGCAAATAATAATAGCTCGAACACAGCAAATGCAGTGATGATCAATTCGAAGGTGGCCGCCGCCTTGACGCCATAAATATTCAAACCTGTAAAAAGAATGTAGGCAACGATCGCGATGCTGATCACGGGCACCTGTGGGAAAAATATATGGAAATAGGCGCCGATGGCCGCCGCAATGGCCGGCGGTGCAAAAACGAATTCAATGATCTGCGCCATACCCGCAATAAAACCAAGTTCCTTTCCCAGGCCGCGATTGGCATAATCCAGCACTCCACCGGCTTTTGGAATGGCACAGGCCAGCTCGGTATAGGAAAAAGTAAAACAGATATAAAGGATGATGATAAAAAATGTGGCGATGGCCAGTCCATACGTACCACCTGCAGCCAGTCCCAGGTTCCAGCCGAAGTACATTCCTGAGATCACATAACCGACACCCATACCCCAAAGCATGAGCGGACCTAAGCTCCTGGATAATTGCGGGGTTGACGCGTCCGGTGTCTTTGGCATAATGGGTGTATGCTTAAAGATACAGGAAAGCGTTCATTGAAACTTAAAATTGCGTGGTGGATAATGTAACAAATATCAAAGCAGGTATTAAGCCACGTTTAATTTTTCAGCCGCTACTTTATTAGCGTATGCAGTGGCAGCTTCTCTTACCCAGGCACCATCTTCCCAGGCTTTGCGCCGTGCATCGAGCCTTTGTTTATTGCAGGGGCCATTGCCTTTGACTACGTTCCAGAATTCATCCCAGTTGATCTCCCCGAAATCATAATGTTTTCTTTCCTCATTCCATCTCAGGTCGGGGTCGGGAATCGTCATGCCCAGGACTTTTACCTGCTCTGCGCACATGTCCACGAAGTTTTGGCGCAACTCGTCGTTGCTTTTCCGTTTGATCTTCCACTTCATACTTTGATCTGAGTTGGTCGATTCGGAGTCACGTGGGCCAAACATCATCAGCGAAGGCCACCACCAGCGATTGATCGCGTCCTGGCACATTGCCTGTTGCGCTTTCGTGCCCTTTGCGAGCGTGAGCAGTATTTCAAAACCCTGGCGCTGGTGAAAACTTTCTTCCTTACAGATCCTCACCATAGCCCGGGCATAAGGGCCGTGCGAGGTGCGGCACAGCATTACCTGGTTTAAGATGGCAGCGCCGTCCACCAGCCAGCCAATTGCACCCATATCAGCCCAGGTAAGGGTGGGATAATTGAAGATGGATGAATATTTGGCTTTACCCGTATGCAGGTCGTTGATCATTTGTTCCCGGGTAGTGCCCAACGTTTCGGCCGCGGAATATAAATAAAGACCATGTCCTGCTTCGTCCTGTACTTTAGCCAGCAGGATCGCTTTTCTTTTCAGCGAAGGTGCGCGGGTGATCCATTCCCCTTCGGGCAACATACCCACAATTTCGCTATGCGCATGCTGACTGATCTGCCGGATCAGAGTTTTGCGGTAAGCATCCGGCATCCAGTCCCTGGGTTCGATCTTAATTTCATTATCGATCTTCTGCTGAAATATATTTTCCTGTTCCTGTACAATCATTAGACTAAGTTGAATATCAAATTTACAAAAAACTAACAGGTGTAAGGAGCCTGATTTTTTAAATTACTACCGGAAAATTAATATCCATAAAGGATCGGGCCTGTCATCATCAGGGTACAATTTTTCACATATAATCACTAAACAGATTAATGATAATAACAAGGTTTGTATTAAAAATCAACACATTTTTTCAGCGACCTGAAATTTGAAAACTTATTTGTTTGTTAAATATTTGGCCTAATTTAGTATTACTGCTTATTTAAATTTACCGGAGATTGCCTGCTAACGATCACGATAACTCAGTTCAGTTGAGAGAACTGCAAGCGCGAATTGCCATCAACGACCAGGCGGCGTTCACCCAACTCTATTTGCATTTCGGCAAAAGACTAATCCATTTCGCAACTACACTGGTACGCTCTAAGGAAACCGCGGAAGAATTGACAGAGGATGTATTTGTAAAACTCTGGTCAAATCGTATTCATATAACTGAAATCGAAAATATCACCGTCTACCTGTATGTAGCCGTTAAAAACAAGGCCCTTACCTCCCTTTCTCTTAAAGCCAGGCAACTGGTACTCGCACCATTCGATTTTCTTGACACGTCAGTGGATTCTTTTGCCGCCGATCCTTACGACCTGATGATCACATCGGAGATGATGGACCGTATGCACCAGGCAGTGGAGGCATTGCCGCCGCGTTGTAAAATGATCTTTAAGCTTATCCGGGAGGATGGGCTGAAATATAAAGAAGTGGCGGAAATTCTTAATATATCTGTTAATACCATTGACGTACAAATGGCTATTGCGGTTAAAAAGATTTGCAGCGCGCTGCAAATTGAACGTTCATCAACAGGATTTAGTTTCCCGAATCAGCTGACAGAAAAAAATGAAAAAAATCCGGGCAAGGCTTAGTAGATAAACATTGTTTTATAGTCCTTCAGAGACACAAAGACTGCTTGCTGCATGGAAATTCCCGAAAAAATATGGCACCTGATGGCCAAATCCCTCAACAAAGAGGCGACATCAGCGGAGCTGGATGAATTGAACAAGCTGTTGCAGCAGGATGCCGGAATTCAGCAGCAATTTGAACTTCTTACCCGGATTTGGAAAGAAAACGGGCAGGATCCTGATGATGAGGTCAACGCACGCAAACTTATAATGCGGATCATCAACAAAGCTGACCAGGAGACTGGTACTGGTGATGATTATTTTAGGCCCCGGCCTCCGAGACGGAGGCGTCGCATGCTGGCAACCGCTTTTGCCATTTTGATCGCCCTGGCAGGCTGGTGGTTTTTCTCCGAAACAAATAGTGCCGCTCGCTCGGTACTTAAAAAAATCCCAGAATCATTAGTAGTCAATAAAGGAAGCCGTTCCAGGTACTTACTGCCGGATGGCACCACGGTCTGGCTGAATGCCGGATCAAAACTTCATTATGAAAATGATTTTCGTGGTACTACTCGAGTGGTCAGGCTTGAAGGCGAAGCCTTTTTCGACGTTATTAAGGATCCCAAACGCCCATTTATTGTAAGAGCTTCAGACATTGACATAAAGGTTTTGGGGACAGCATTCAATGTGAAATCATATCCCGAGGATAAGAATGTGGAAACCACACTTTACCGCGGGTTGGTCAATGTCGAAAGGCATAATACAAAGAATGCCCCTGCCATACAATTAAAGCCAAATGAAAAACTGGTCTTGCCAAAAGAAGCAGCTAATACATCTGAAGAATTGTCTGTAAAACAAGTAGCCGCTCCCAAAGCAATACCTGCAAGTTTCACCATCATTAGAATAGACAGCACCAAACAGGAAAGTGAGCGGTTTGAGACTGCGTGGCTGTATAGTCGTCTTGAGTTTCGTGGCGACAGTTTTGAAGAATTAGCATTAAAGCTGGAAAGATGGTACAATGTTACCATCACGTTCACCGACGAGGAAGTTAAGCAACTAAGGTTCAACGGATCATTTGAAAGAGAAACAGTAGAGCAGGCCTTTGCGGCTTTGAAGGCTGCATTGCCCTTCAGGTATACAATAAACGAAAACGAGATATCAATTGGATCGGCCCGGTAAAGGCCGTTAAAAATTAAACGGAGAATGTGAAGATTCCCCGTTTTGCAGGCTAAACCAGATGATAACGAGATAGAACAGAAATGTTTAACCCTTAATGCTAAAAATATGAAATGTTTTTTAACGGGTATTAAAACTCCGTTACAATCAAAAGTGCTGCTTACTATGAAATTGACCGCATTTCTGCTGCTGTCATTTGCACTGAACGTTTCCGCCAATGGATTTGGCCAGGATAAGAT
>JAEZRB010000032.1 GCA_023412975.1 Bacteroidota bacterium
CAACCACTCAGATGTACCCGGTTTATATGATGTTGTGAGATTGTTGAAACTTGCGAAGGCAGATAAAAATATTGCAGGTGTTTATATCATTGCTAATACGAACCCGAATGGCTTCGCTGCCAACGATGAGATCAGGAATGCCCTGAGGGATTTCAAATCGGGCGGCAAATTTGTTCTGGCACACGGAGATATCATGACACAGTCGGCCTACAGCGTAGCGAATATCGCGGATAAGATTTATGTAAGTCCACAGGGTTACCTGGAATGGGATGGCTATAGTGTCGAACTCGCTTTTGTAAAAGGCACTTTGGACAAGCTGGATATCGAACCACAGATTTTTTATGCAGGTAAGTTCAAAAGCGCTACGGAGCCCTTTCGCGCAGCAGAGATGACGCCAGAGAATGAACTGCAGACTTCTGTCTGGCTCAACGATCTGTATAATGACTTCCTGGTCAAAACCGCGGAGGCAAGAAAGAAAGATACAGCCAGCCTGCACCAGCTGGCCAATGAGGCCTCGATCCAGAATGCGAATGACGCGGTGACACATGGCCTGGTCGACGGCGTGAAGTATGACGATGAACTAAAGGATGAGATAAAAGCAAACCTGGGGATTGGCAAGTACGACCGGATCAATTTTACAACGATCAATACTTATTACGCTGCATCAAATATTCGCAAAAGAAGTGGTGACAAGATTGCCCTGATTTATGCCGAAGGAAATATTGTGGATGGGAAGGCGGAGGAAGGTATCGGCGGTGAAACCTATCGCAATCTTTTGCGAAAAGCCCGTCTCGACAAATCGATAAAGGCAATTGTACTCCGTGTCAACTCCGGAGGTGGCAGCGCGATGGCGAGTGAAGCGATCTGGCGCGAGTTGGCGCTGGCCAAACAGGAAAAGCCCGTGATCGTGAGTTTTGGTGATGTAGCTGCCTCAGGTGGATATTATATTGCCTGCGCGGCAGACAGTATTTTTGCATTGCCAACAACCATTACCGGATCCATTGGTGTCTTCGGGATCATTCCCAACATGCAGTCGTTTTTTAAAAACAAGCTGGGCATAACTTTCGATGGTGTAAAAACTGCGCCTCATGCTGATGCCGGCGCAATTTACCGACCCCTGAGCGAACCCGAGTAGAAAATGGTGCAGGCGAGCGTAGACATGATCTATACTACATTTAAACAACGCGTGGCTGAAGGCCGGAAAAGGGATACCACGTATATCGACAGTATTGCCCAGGGCCGCGTGTGGACCGGTTTGAAGGCTAAAGACATTGGCTTGATCGACCGTTTTGGAGGGATTGAAGATGCCATCATTGCAGCTGCTGCAAAAGCCGGACTGACCGATTACAGTGTGAGAGAATATCCCGAACCGGAGAATATATTCGAGAAGATCTTTGGAAAGGACGATCCCATGAGTTATACAGATAAGATCAAAAATGAAATCGGTGAAGACAACTACAAAATCTACCAGGAAATAAAGCGGGTACGGGAAATGAGTAACTCGGTTCAAACGCGTTTGCCCTTTGAGTTTTTTATACGATGATTTAATATAACCCATTTTGAATAGTTGTAACTGATTAGAAATGGATCAGGGTTGGAATAGGAAACTTACTTTTGCTCACCAACTTTTTTAAATGCCAAAACCGTATAGCCAGGCAAGAGCGCTCTGGGCCATCACCAGGGGAAGCTTTAAAGCCATATTCGCCCAGCCAGTATCGATCGTTTTCAGTTTGCTGTTCCCGATAATTTTTATTCTGATCTTCGGGGCATTTGGAAACAGTGGCGTGCCCACCCAAAAGATCGCGGTACGACCCGGTTCCGACACCAGCAATGCCATCTTCGACAGCCTGAAAGCCAACAAGTATGTCAAGCTTGCGAATTATACGGATACAGCAGCAATGCGGGATGAACTGGCCAAAGGAAAATTAACTGGCATTTTATTTATCCAGCCGATACCAGATACACAGAAAAGAAAGTACCTGGTGCATCTGCAGTCGAGTTCAGCAAGCGGCACATCTCTTTATCTTTTCCTGCAATCGCTCGACAACCTCGTGAATAAAATAGAACTGGCCGGCATAGCACCTTCGGCGAAGCAATTTATTATCCAGCCCGAGATCATCGAAGGGCAGAAATACAGGCAAATTGATTTTGTGTTGCCGGGCCAGGTGGGATTTTCCATATTGTTTGCCACTTTGTTTGGTATTGCCTTTACTTTTTTTACCCTGCGCGAACAGTTGGTACTGAAAAGATTTTATGCCTCTCCCGTGAAGCGTATCAATATCCTGATCGGAATAGGGATGAGCCGGTTGTTTTTTCAGCTAGTAAACGTGGTTGTATTGATACTGTTTGGCTATTTCTTTCTCAACTTCACCCTGCAGCATGGATTTCTCACCTTCGTGGAGATGCTGGTTCTCTCAGTGGTCCTGCTTTTCCTGCTTATGGGAGTAGGGTTGATCTTTAGCAGCCTGGCGAAAAGCGACGCGGTAATCCCGCTATTAATAAATTTGTTTGGATTTCCTCAAATGCTTTTGTCCGGAACATTTTTCCCAATCACCGTTTTCCCTAAATGGCTGCAGGATATCTGCTATTTCCTCCCACTGACGCAGTTTAATAATGCCATGCGTAAAATCTCGTTTGAAGGTCTTCATTTAAGTGATACATGGAAAGAGATCGGTATGCTGGGTATCTGGACGGTCATTGTATATGCAATCCTTGTACGGGTAATAAAATGGGAATAATTTATCTTAAGTGAGAGTTTTTAGTAATAGGAAGTTTTCAAAATTATAAGGATGAAACTGATCAGGCTCTTGATTATTAGTGTGGTGCTTTTGTTTGTGGTGGTGACGGGTATGTCATTGCTGATACCCTCCAATGTTCGGATCTCAAGGGCTACGAATATGAGTGTGACTACTGATTCTGTTAGACCATTTATTGCAAACATTCACCGCTGGCCCGAATGGAATCCATTTTTCCAGTCTACGGCCGGGACCGGTGTGATCGATTATGACAGCGCTGGTGCTCCTTCAGGGATGGATGTGGATGGGATGCAGATCCGATGGCTGGCAAAAAAAGATGAGGAATTGATAGCCAGCATGGACAAAGCAGGGTTTAAGACTGTTGTCTCGGGTTGGAAATTCATAACACACCCCGGCACGGATTCGACAACACTGCAATGGTATATGGATTTTAAGTTGAAGTGGTATCCCTGGGAAAAATTTTCAAGCCTGCTGTTTGAAAAAAATTATGGTATCCGAATGGAACAGGGATTGAACAACCTTAAAATTTTGACGGCTGGCAACCGCTGATCATATTATAAGGCCCGTCTGGCAGGTTATTTGTAGCTTCAGGGCACGTTACCATCAGCCTGATGGTCGTACAATCAATTATCAAACAAACCTTAAATCATTCAACGATGAAATCTGTATTGCTTCTTGCAGTATCGCTTACAACGATGCTTTTTGCCTGTGGACAGGATGACAAATCAAAACGCCCAAGTCCACCGGTACAGGCCAAAGAAACCCTGACCAGCGGTGCTGTTGTTACGATTGACTACGGCCAACCTTCCGTAAAAGGTCGCACTATTGGTAAAGACCTGGAGCCCATGCCCGGCAAAGTTTGGCGTACCGGTGCCAATGAAGCCACTACCTTCGACGTGAGCAAAGCTGTTAAAGTGGAAGGGAAAGACCTGCCAGCCGGGAAATACTCATTGTTTACCATTGCGGGTGATGGAGAATGGACGATAATTTTCAATAAAAACGCAAACCAGTGGGGAGCTTACAGTTATAAAGAATCGGAAGATGCGTTACGGGTAAAAGTAAAACCGTCCAAAGCGGCTCAGTTTGCTGAAAAGTTGACATTTAATGTTGATAAGAATGGCACGGTGACCCTTCTTTGGGGCGATACAAAAGTGGACTTTAAAGTCGTATAAATTAATATGTTAACCTGCATTGCCGTTTCCGTCATGGAACGGCTTTTTTCGTTTTACTGAGTTATTAATACCGGGGTGCAACGATTCTATTGCAGCAATTGTCAACTTAGTACCTGAACTATATGGATCACCAGCGATTGGTAAAAGAATGCCTGAAGGGTAAACCGCAGGCACAACGGGAATTGTATGAGCATTTTGCCGAAATAATGCTGGGGGTGTGCTATCGCTATACCCGTTCGATCCGCGACGCGGAGGATGTATTGCAGGAAGGTTTTATTAAGGTTTTTCATCACCTGAAGCAATACAAACAGGAGGGTGAGCTGGGTGCCTGGATCCGGAGGATCATGGTGAACACTGCTTTGAACTATTTAAAAAGGAATCGCAAGTATCAGGAAGAGATGTTCTTTACCGAACAATATTTGCACCCTGTAGCCGATGACGATCCGGCTGTCAGACTCCAGACCAAGGAGATCGCGGACCTGATCCGCCAGTTGCCACAAGGCTACCAGGTCATATTCAACCTTCATGCAGTAGAAGGCTTCTCCCACGTAGAAATCGGTGAAATGCTAGGAATCAGCGACGGCACCTCCCGTTCGCAATATTCCCGTGCACGTAATCTGCTTATCACGTGGATTGAAAAATATACGTCAGAAAAGAAAAAGGAAAAGTATGCAGGAAAATGAATTTGAAAAGAAAGTGCAGCAAAGGATGGAGGAGTTCCGGCTTCGACCATCCGACGCCGTATGGGGTGCTGTAGCACACAGCCTGGAGAAAAAAAGAAAAAGGCGCATCGTGGTGTTTTTTGTTTTTCTTCTGGCAGGCCTGGGCCTTGCCGGGTTTTCAGGTTATTATTTTTTATCCAATCAATCAAAATCAGGTATTGCTGAACAAAATTCTACACTTTCTAAAAAAACAGGTTCCGCCGTTCCATCAACTCAATCCACTGAGCAGACATCACAACCAACCGCGGGTGAGAAAAATAGATCTTTATCCGAAACCAGGACTGATCTACCAAAAAACACAATAACCAAGGCCGGAGAGCGTGATCTAAAACGCGAGGAGAAAGCTTTCGAAGAAGGTAAAGCCCCTACACCCGTGTCATCAGGGACAGCAGCCAAAAAGCCGGTGAAAAAGTTAAAGGCGGATATCGTCAGTACAAAGCCTTCAACAACTATCACCAGGACTGGAAAACAAAAAGATCAGAAAAAGGTACCTGGGAAAGCTCCGGCGACTGAATTGAATGAAAATAAAATCCTGGACGAAAAGGTTGTTGAAGAAAAAACAGAGATCGCCCAAATGGAGAGTCCGGTTGAAGATGCTCCGGCAAATACTTTTGTAAAACCTGTATCTGATAGTGCAAACCAGGCTGATGTGGATGTGGCTAAGTCAACAGAACCGTGGCAGGAAGTGGATCAGCCTAAAACTGATGTTTCTAAGACGGCGAAACGTTCCAAATTGAAGTGGGGCCTTGACTTTTCCGTAGGTGCCGTGAATGGCTCCAGTTCGGCATTATCATTTGGAGATTCGCAAAAAAGCCTTGACGCTTTATTGATTAGCGGGCCCCCGGTGCAGGGTTTCCCGGGTGGTACGGCCTATTTCCCCCCACAACCGCCTTCGCCCACGAATGCAGGTCTCGGGTTTAAGATCGGACCGGTAGCAGAAAAGGAATTGTCGAAAAGGAGCCGTGTATCTTTTGGAGCGCAATACGCGTATATGACGACACATGTCAAAATCGGGACCTATAGTCCGACAACACTTGTTATTAATAACTCGTTTTCACAGTCAGTGCGTGTCAATGCTGCCTACCAGGGTACTTATCAGAAAAATCATACAAATCGTTATCATTTCGTTCACCTGCCATTGACGTATCATTTACAGCTGAATAAAGGGGAGAAGTTACCTATTGACTGGAAGCTGGGTGTGGCGCCGGGGTACCTCTTCGCGACAAATGCGGTATTGTATGACTCAGTAGCAGGTGGCATTTATTATAAAGACAAAAACGCGTATAATAAATTCCAGTTCAATCTTCATACGGGTATTGATTTTCGTTTCGACAAAGGAAGACGCCTGCAGTGGTCTGTAGGACCCGAGATATCGATGGCAATGACCAAACTCGTCGATGATCCATATACTAAAAGGCAGTATCTTTTGTATGGCGGCATCAGGGGGAAATTGTTTTTTTCTAAAAAGAAGTAAGGCGGGGCAACGTTAGTGGACAGGTAGTTGTCAGGTTATTCAAATCACGCGTTATGACCACACGACTAACTGTAACTGCCAGATCTATCATTGTTTTGTTATCTGCCGTCGTCTTTGCCATGACCGCCTGTGTAAAGGATCATTGTAAGAAGACTCATATCTACACATACTTTATCCCGGTTTATAAATCGCAGGCCGAAGTTGTTGCCAGTATAAAAAGCAACGAACCGAAAGCCATGGAGAAAACGGGTAAGATCTACATTTATGGAAAATATATTTTTCTGAATGAGATCGACAAGGGGATCCATGTGATTGATAATACAAATCCTACCAGTCCAAAAAATATTGGTTTTATCGATATCCCAGGCAATGTAGATATAGCAGTGAAGGAAAATGTGCTGTACGCTGATATGTATGGCGATCTTGTTGCGCTGGATATCAGCGATCCCAGCGATGTAAAACTTTTGAAAAAGCTGGACGATGTATTCATGGAGAGAAAATGGATGGGAGGATTTTCAACATCGAGAAATGGAGAGATTGTTGTCGACTGGATCCAGAAAGACACCCTTGTTGAAATGAACTGTGAAAGGGACGTCAACATTTTTGCAGAGCGCGGTGATGTATTCTTTTTAGCTGCCACAGCCAACTCCAACAAGTCGGTATCACCGGTCGGCGTCGGCGGTTCGATGGCCAGGTTCACAATCGTGAATGACTACCTGTATACCGTCGACAATCATTCAATGAATATTTTTTCTATCAGCAATGCCAGCAGCCCTATAAGGCGTGACAATATTTTTGCCGGTTTTGATATCGAGACGATTTATCCCTTTAAAAACACATTGTTTCTGGGATCGATGAATGGCCTGTACATCTTTGATATCTCAAATCCCTTGTCGCCGGTTCGGGTGGGTGAATTTAACCATGCACGCGCCTGCGATCCTGTGATCGCGGACGATAGATACGCCTATGTCACGTTGAGGGAAGGTACCAACTGCGGTCCGGCCCGTAATGAACTGTTGGTACTAAATATTGAGAACCTCTCATCTCCCTCTTTGGTGAAGGCATATGATATGGGACGTCCTCATGGGCTTGCTAAAGACGGCGACCTGCTGCTGATCTGCGATGGACAGTTTGGTTTGAAGGCCTTTAATGCTGCCAAACCTTACGACCTGAAATCGCTTAGTACGATCGGTAATATTGACACCTATGACGTGATCGCCATGAATAAGATTGCCCTGGTTGTTGCAAAAGATGGATTGTATCAATACGACTATTCAGATATTTCCAATATCCGTTTATTGAGCAAAATACATGTGGAGAGTAAGCCATGAAAAAAGTAATTATTGTTTTAATGCTGTCACCTGTACTTGCGTTTGCGCAAAAGGACGGAGTGAATTTTAAGAAGTGGAGTACAATTGGAAGCGTGGGATTAGTGACCGGCGAGTCGGGTAGTCGCCCGGTGTTCCAGCTTTCCAGCGGGATGAACTATCACCAGTTTTTTACAGGGTTAGGCCTGGGATATGATAGTTATGAATTCAATTCCATACCGGTGTTTGCTGACTGGCGATATAAGTTTGGTCAGAAAATATCAGGATTTGTTTATGGTATGGCCGGATATAATTTTCCCGTTGTGTCAGGTAAAGCCATCGAAAATTTTAAAACCAGTGAAAGCAGTAGTGGGGGACTATACTTCGACCTGGGGATCGGCTGTCGAATTCCGATGGGAAAGGTGGACCGGCTTTTACTGAGCGCGGGGTTTAGCCAGAAAAGAATTTCACAACGACAATCATTCCTCTATCCCTGCTTTACGGGCAACTGTGAAGAAGTGACATACAATTATGATTACAAGTTTGGACGGATAACAGCCAAATTGAGTTGGGAGTTGGGATACTAGCCGGTTTTTGGTTCGCCGGTAGATAGCCGGTGACTGGATAACGGGCAAACTGAATCAACTGACGGTGGTGGTCGTTTATTTGGTCCTTAAGATAGTATCTCAACCCTCCCTTCTCGCTGCAGTGGCAAAAAATCATGCTTCAGGATTGCGGGAATCTGCCTGCACCATTTGGTGTCCTGCATTTTTTTGCTGGTTTAATAGATTTCAATTAAATTGGATTTGAGATTGCAAACCAGAGCAAAATGCTAAAGAAGGAACGCCAAACCTTTATCCTGCACCGGGTAAACCTGCATAATAAGGTATTATCAGTAGATCTGAGCCAGGAAATGAATGTGTCCGAAGATACGATCCGGCGGGATCTGAATGAAATGGCACAGATGGACAAACTGATAAAAGTGCATGGCGGCGCTTTATCCAAATCATTTCACCTTTCCATCGAATCGAACCGCTATGTTTACGCGCTTAGCGGTAAAAAATCAATCGCACACAAAGCTGCCCAGCTAATAAAAGACGGCATGTTCGTACTGACAAGTGGTGGCACCACCATTATCGAACTGGCCAAATCCCTTCCACCCGATCTCAAAGCAACTTTTATCACGGTTAGCTTGCCTGCAGCATATGAGTATATCCATCACCCGAACATTGATGTAATATTCATTGGTGAGAAAATCTCGAAGAGTTCCCAGATCGCCATCGGTGGCGAAACCATTTCAAAGATCAAAAACATCAAGGCCGACCTGTGTTTTTTGGGTACCAACGCTATTGATGTTGAAAATGGGCTCACCGACAACGACTGGGATGTGGTAGAAGTTAAGAAAGCAATGATAGAAGCGTCCCAGAAAGTGGTTTCGCTCGCCATTGCCGAAAAGCTGAACACCTTTCAGCGGATCAAGATCTGCGACCTGCGGCAGATTGATACCCTGATCACCGAGTTGGATCCCACTGACGACTCATTGCGGGCTTATGTGAGGACTGGCATTGAAATTCTGTAAGGCGCTTTACTCTTCTTTATAAAAAACAATTGCCCGATGGGAACGGAGCGTACCCGAAACCTGATGCCTTATCCTTTCCGTGAAAGGGACAATAATCCCAATACACCAGCTGATCCACCATTTTAATCACATACTGTTTTGTCAGATACTTTTCAGGTTAAAGGTTGCTTTCGGGCAACCTTTTTTCCTGTTGAATAAATTTTATATTTCGCTGCATGCCTTTCCACTTTGTACGACTCAGCGGTGAATGTTTGAATAATCTTTTAAAAGCTTCTCCAGTTAGTGATTCCCATTCACTGGTAGTAAAATTCAGGATCTCAGGTAATGGTTTGAATTCGCTCTCATCATTCGGTTTGCTGAAACGATTCCAGGGACAAACATCCTGGCAGATATCGCAGCCAAATGCCCAGTTGTTAAACCTGCCACTGACTTCATCGGGTATCAGCATTTCTTTTAATTCTATGGTATAGTAGGAAATGCATTGACTGCCATTGACAACTTTACCCGGCAGGATAGCGCCGGTGGGACATGCTTCAATACATTTCGTACAACTTCCACAATAATCTTTTGCAAAAGGATCGTCATATACAAGATCCAGGTCGACGATTAGTGTGGCAATAAAAAAGAATGAACCATTTTCTTTAGTGATCAGATTACCATTCTTGCCAATCCACCCGACGCCACTGCGCTGCGCCCAGCTTCGTTCGAGTACTGGTGCGGAATCCACAAACCCGCGTCCGTTTATTTCACCGATCTCATCTTTCAATACATTTAAAAAAGTTTTCATTTGTGATCTGATCACATCATGATAATCTTTTCCAAAGGCATATTTTGAAATTTTTACCGCGTTTTCGTCCTGTTGTTGTGAAGGAAAATAATTCTTCAAAAGTGTTATTACTGACTTAGCACCGGGAACCAGCTTATAAGGGTTTACCCTTAGTTCGAAATGATTTTCCATATAATTCATGGAACCATGCATTCCTTTTTTGAGCCAGTTTTCAAGTCTTATTGCATCATCATCAAGTCTTTCTGCTTTTGCAATGCCACAATAGTCAAATCCAAGCCTGTTAGCTGTTTGTTTGATGAGACTTGTGTGTGTATGTTGACTACTGTGGCAGTTGAACATAATAACAAATGATCTTTAGGCAAAGATACTATTGGAAAACTCAGGAATTTTTTAGTTCTTGTTCATCAATTGTACCACCAAACTAACGCCATCACTATGAATTTCAAACTTGCGGTCTGCAGTCTGCTAATTCTTGCTGCATTTCAAAGCCATTCACAGGAAAAATCGAAAGTAAAATTTGGGAAAGTTTCACCTGAAGATTTTGCAGAAACCTCTTATAGCATTGATACCAGTGCGAGTGCTGTGGTGATTGCCGATATAGGGTCTACTGAAATTAAAGGCAACACGAAGGGAAATTTCTCGCTGGAGTTTAAACGGTTTCGTCGCGCGAGGATCATGAATAAAAACGGATATGATATCGCCAACGTCGAAATCGGCCTTTACACCGATGGTCGAGCGGAAGAAGATCTGAGGAGTCTGAAAGCGGTAACCTATAATCTTGAAAATGGAAAGGTGGTAGAAACAAAACTGGATGTCAAAGAAGCTGTATTCAAGGATAAGATCAATAAGAACTTTGTCATTAAGAAATTCACCCTCCCAAATATCAAGGAGGGATCTATTATTGAATATGAGTACAAACTAACGTCCGACTTTCTTTTCAATTTGCAGCCATGGGATTTCCAGGGTGAACATCCGCGCTTGTGGAGCGAGTACAACGTGACCATGCCGGAGTTTTATTATTATGTAACGATAATGCAGGGATATGTTCCGTTTACATTCACCGATCGTAAGCAAAGGAGGGAAAGCTTTACAGTTATGGACAATAACACATCGGGTGCAACACAGCGGGGTAGTTTTTCCGCTTCCGTGACTGATTATCGCTGGGTGATAAAAGATGTACCGGCTATTAAGGAAGAAAGTTATACCTCAACAGTCCGAAATCATATTTCACGTCTTGAATTCCAGCTTGCAGAAGTAAGAGATCCTTTTATTCCGAGAAAGATCATGTCTACCTGGCCAGAAGTAGCTAATAAATTGTTGGAAGACGAAAGTTTCGGATATTCCATTAATCGCAGCAACGGATGGCTCAATGATGTAATGGGAGACGCGACCCGCGGAGCAACTAAGGACCTGGAAAAGGCGAGAAATATATTCGCATATTTGAGAGACAACATGACCTGTACAAACTATAGCAGGAGAACAATTGACAAGAACCTGAAAGATGTACTGAAATCAAGAAACGGAAGTGAAGCTGAAATAAACCTGCTGCTGACAGCCATGTTATTAAAAGCAGACCTTAATGCGGAACCAGTAATTCTCAGCACCCGCTCAAATGGCTACACATATCCCTTGTATCCGCTTATCGACAAGTTCAATTATGTGATCAGCCGGTTGAATATTGATGGAAACTACTACTACCTTGATGCCAGCCGGCCGAGACTTGGATTTGGAAGGCTTAGTTATGATATGTATAATGGTCATGCAAGGGTGGTAGACAAGAATGCCACACCGCTGGAGTTTCTTTCAGACTCGCTGGTGGAAGGAAAAGTCACTTCAGTGTTTATTATCAATGACAAGGACGGGAATATGACCGGGAGCATACAACATGCGCCAGGGTACTTTGAGTCGTATAGCCTGCGGAATCGAGTTAAAGAAAATGGGAAGGATCAGTTTTTCAATGAAATCAAGAAAAGTTTCACAGGTGAAGTTGAGATTTCTGAACCTGCGATTGACTCACTTGATAAATACGATTTTCCTGTTACTGTCCGGTATAAGTTTGATATCGATAATGGTGATGAGGATATTATTTATTTCAATCCTTTGCTGAGTGAAGCCTGGAAAGAAAACCCATTCAAATCTGCCGAGCGCAATTACCCGGTAGAGATGCCCTATACCATTGATCAGACCTACCTGCTGCGCCTCGACGTTCCGAAAGGCTACACGGTCGATGAGTTGCCAAAACAGATCGTGGTGAAACTGAATGAGAATGATGATGGCTTTTTTGAATACAGGCTGTCTGAATCAAACGGCGCTATTTCACTTCGTTCGCGTATCAAGATAAACAGGGCCTTTTTTATGCCTGATGAATATGAAATGTTGCGTGAATTTTTTAACCTGGTCGTGAAGAAGCACAGTGAGCAGATCGTATTTAAAAAGAAAAGCTGATGAAAAAAAAACTGTTGCTGGTGATAGGAGTAATCCTTTGCCTTCAATTCAACCTGTTTTCGGCTGATGGAGACTATTCGGTTGGCAGGATACCAAAGGCGCTTCTGAAAAATGCAAACGCTATACTGCGTCTCGAGGAACAGCGGTTCGAGATCAGGAGTACCAGGGAGACCAGGTTCACCCATCATTATGTGATTACTATCATGAATGAAAAAGGCGAACGATGGGCAGGTTTTGCAGAGTACTATGACAAGCATAGGTCAATATCGGATGTAGAGGGGATTTTATATGACGCAAATGGCAAGCAAATAAAGAAGATCAAGAAAAAGGATCTTGAAGACCTGAGCGGAGTGTCAAGTGGAACATTGATGGATGACGATAGGCTGAAGCGTCATAGTTTTTATTATCGTGTGTATCCTTACACGGTTGAGTATACGATTGAAATTGAGAACAAGAGCACACTGTTTTTTCCGATGTGGACGCCACAGGGTGGAGAAAACCTGTCGGTAGAAAGCAGTTCCTTCAGTGTTGTATCGGATCCTGCATACCAGGTAAGATACAAAGCCTTCAATTATTCTTCCGAGCCAGTGATCACACAGGAAAAAAGCAGGAAAGTAATGACCTGGACGGCTAAGAACATGGAGGCTATTTTCAGGGAATCGTTTTCCCCCCGCTGGCACGAGCTTACCACTACAGTCATTCTTGGTCCCACTGAATTCCAGATGGATTCCTATAAAGGCAATATGCAGACCTGGCAGGATTTCGGAAAATTTGTTCACTCACTGAAGTCGGGACGCGATCAGTTGCCTGCGCATATAAAAACACAGGTGCATGCTATTGCAGACCCCGTTTCGGATCCCAGGGATAAGATCGCGAGACTTTATGAATACATGCAGAAGAATACCAGGTATATCAGTATTCAACTTGGTATCGGTGGCTGGCAGCCATTTCCGGCAAGTGATGTTGCCGCAAATGGATACGGAGATTGCAAGGCGCTTACGAATTATATGTTCAGTATACTGCAGGAAGTGGGCATCAGGTCATACTATGCGCTGATACGTGCAGGTAGAAACGCTAACTACATTACAGAGGATTTTCCGTCACAACAATTTAACCACGTCATCCTTTGCGTACCGGTTTCTACAAAAGATACTGTTTGGCTGGAATGCACCAGCCAGACTATGCCTTCTGGCTACCTGGGCGATTTTACTTCTGACAGGCCAGCATTGCTTGTTGATGAAAACGGTGGTAAAATGGTCAGAACACCCAGGTATTCGATGGAGGAAAATCTGCAGTCCAGGATGATTTTGGCAAAGCTGGAAGCCAACGGAACTTTAAAAGTCAATGCAAGTAGCCGTTACCATGGGTTACAACAGGACGACATTCATGGTATGATCCATGGCTTGTCACGTGAGAAAGTAAAAGAATACCTGCACGAGCAATTGAATTTTCCAACTTACGATGTCAATTCATTTGACTACAAAGAGCAAAAATCTGCCATTCCGGTTATCCGGGAATCACTCGATATCACAGTAAGCAACTATGCTACCATTACGGGCAAAAGATTATTTATCCATCCAAACGTAATGACAAAATCGGGCAGCAAACTAAGTACTGATTCTACACGCAAGTATGATATTCAATTATATTTTGAATACAAGGATGTCGATACAGTAGAGATTGAATTGCCAGCCGGTTATACACCGGAAACTATCCCTAAAGATGTTGCCATTAAGAGCCAGTTTGGGGCCTACGAGGCTTCGATCAGGTTTCGTGACAATAAGCTTTATTATTACCGCTCCTTCGAGCACAAAAGAGGACGTTTCCCTGCAAAAGACTATGCCGACCTGGTTGAATTTTCAAATGCGGTGTATAAAGCCGACCGCAACCGGGTGGTACTGGTGAAGGAAGAAACAGAGTAAAAAGCTTTCTAGGCAAATAAAAGGCTATTACTCACGACAGGGTAATTGCTGATCCACGACAGATTTCATTTCCAGGTGGATGCCGGCGCGTTCTTCACCCAACAGGTTTTTTACAAATACCAGGTAGGCATATCCCCTGCATAAATCGATCATAGGCCAGGTGCCAAATAAACCCGGGCTGGCCAGGGCATTCGCATGATTATCTTTTTCCTCCAATACCCAACTGCCTAGCGCATAGTTGAAGCCCGTTGCGGACTTTGGTGCATATTTTATTTGATCCTGCCGGGTGTGGATTTTCATTAATTCCTCTACAGACGACTCGCTTAAAATTTGCTGGCCGTTAAATTTTCCCTTATTCATGAGCATAACCAGGAACTTCATGTAATCATCCGCTGTGGAACTTGCGCCCCCCGACGGATTGATGGGTCCTGCATCGAGGTTGGTAAAACTTGACTTTCGCATGCCCATGGGATTAAATAATTTTTGTTTGATCAACACATCAAATTTTTTCTTGCCTATCACTTCCAGCACACGACCGGCAATATTGATTCCCGTGCCACCATACCAGAAGTCGGTACCGGGATTAGTCCTGATTTCTTTGCGCGCAAATGAATTCACTTCGTCTTCGAGTGAAGAGAACCTGGAACGTTGAACCAGCCTTTTCAGAAGCCGGGCTTCTTCTTCAATTCCCGTTGTATGAGACAGGCAGTGACGGAGCGTGATATAATTTTTACCATAGCGTTCGAATTCAGGAAGCCAGCGACTGACCCTGTCGTCGAGTGAAACAAGACCTTCATCAACAAAACGCATCACCAGGGCCGCAGTCAGCCATTTACTGCAACTGGCAATAGGTGCACTGGTTTTACTGTTGAATGTACCCAGTTCTTTTTTATAAACCAGGGTATCATCTTTTTTCCAGATCATCACTACAAAATCATTGCCCAGGAACTTCTTTTTGGCTTCAATTTCGCTGTCCAAAGCAGAGAAATCGGGTTGTGCAATTGCGGTCTGCAATATTAGCAGGAAACAGGCCATCAGACTGCTTTTCAGGCAGTTTTGAATTAGGTTGTATGACATTGTTACGGGTGGATTTGGCTTGGATTATGATTTGTGAACCTTAATAAAACTATTCTTATTAAATATATGAACTTAGGAAATTTTACCATAAAAGCCGCGGAAGCCTTTCAGCAGGCGCAGCAGCTCGCATTTAACGCGGGTAATCCGAATATTGAGACGGAGCATATCTTAAAAGCGTTGCTGGAGCAGGAGGATTCACCCGTTGAATACCTGTTAAAGAAGAATAACGTTACGCTTAACCTCCTTGATACAAAACTGGATGAATTGATCGCCCGTTTGCCAAAGACCTCGGGCGACCCTGCACAGCAGATCAGCCGGGAAGTTAATAATGTGATCCTGCGCGCAGGTGCATCTCTGAAACAATTTAACGACGAATTTATTACACCCGAACACCTGGTGCTGGCTATCGTTGGTGGGAATGACAACACCGCCAAATTGCTGAAAGATGCCGGTCTTACCGAAAAGGGTCTGGTGACCGCAATAAAGGAATTAAGGAAAGGCGAAACGGTTACTTCTCAAACACAGTCGCAGGAATTTAATGCCCTGAACAAATACGCGAAAAACCTGAACGAGATGGCGCGCCAGGGCAAACTCGATCCGGTGATCGGCCGCGACGAGGAGATCCGCAGGACATTGCATATTCTTTCACGTCGCACCAAGAATAATCCCATCCTGGTAGGTGAACCTGGTGTGGGTAAAACAGCCATCGCCGAGGGTATTGCCCACCGGATCGTAAATGGAGATGTGCCGGAAAACCTGAAATCAAAAACGATTTATGCACTCGATATGGGGTTGCTTATCGCCGGTGCTAAATATAAAGGTGAGTTTGAGGAACGTTTAAAGGCGGTCATTAAAGAAGTGTCGGGCAGTGATGGCGAGATCATCCTGTTTATCGACGAAATCCATACACTGGTAGGTGCTGGTGGCGGCGAAGGCGCTATGGACGCTGCCAACATCCTCAAGCCGGCGCTCGCAAGAGGTGAACTCAGAGCTGTAGGTGCAACGACGCTGAATGAATACCAGAAATTTTTTGAAAAAGACAAAGCGCTCGAAAGAAGGTTTCAGAAGATCATGATCGATGAACCCGACCTGGAAGACGCGATCTCCATATTGCGGGGCCTGAAGGATCGTTATGAAACGCACCACCATGTTCGTATCAAAGATGAAGCGATCATTGCTGCGGTAGAATTGTCGAGCCGTTATATCACAGATCGTTTCCTGCCCGACAAGGCCATCGACCTGATCGATGAAAGCGCGGCTAAACTTCGCCTGGAAATGAATTCCATGCCGGAGGAACTGGATCGCCTGGAAAGACAGATACGCCAGTTGGAAATTGAAAGAGAAGCGATCAAACGGGAAAACGACGAAGCCAAGTTGAAAGAGCTAAATACAAGCATTGCGAACCTGGCAGTGGAGCGCGACACCTTTAAAGCCAAATGGCAGGAGGAAAAGGAAATTGTAGAAAAGGTTCAGGACGCAAAGGCTAATGTCGAACAGTTGAAACTTGAAGCCGAGCAGGCCGAACGCAATGGTGACTATGGAAAAGTAGCTGAGATCCGTTACGGCAAAATAAAAGAACAGGAAACACTCATCAATGAGTATTCCGAGCAGCTTAATGCCATCAGCGAGAATTCCCGCATCATGAAGGAAGAAGTGGATGCGGAAGATATTGCCGAAAGTATCGCCAAGGCTACCGGTATCCCGGTTACGAAAATGATGCAGAGCGATAAGGAAAAATTGCTGCACCTTGAAGATCACCTGCATGAAAGGGTAGTGGGACAGGATGAAGCGATCACTGCCGTGGCTGACGCCATTCGCAGGAGCCGGGCCGGACTGCACGATCCGAGGAAACCCATTGGTTCATTTATATTTCTTGGTACTACCGGTGTGGGTAAGACCGAGCTGGCAAAGGCGTTGGCCGACTACCTGTTCGACGATGAAAGTATGATGACCCGGATCGATATGAGTGAGTACCAGGAGAAACATACGGTATCAAGACTGGTAGGTGCACCTCCGGGGTATGTGGGTTATGATGAAGGTGGCCAGCTTACTGAAGCTGTAAGACGTAAGCCTTATAGTGTGGTATTGCTCGATGAAATAGAAAAAGCCCACCCGGATGTCTGGAATGTTATGCTGCAGGTGCTGGATGATGGTCGCCTGACTGATAATAAAGGCAGGACGGTGAATTTTAAAAACACCATCATCATTATGACCAGCAATATTGGAAGTCACCTGATCCAGGAAGCTTTTGATAATATTACTGAGGCGGATGTGGAACAGGCAACCGAAAAGGCAAAAACAGAGGTGATGAATTTGCTCAGGCAGACCATTCGTCCTGAATTTTTGAACAGGGTAGATGAGATCATCATGTTCCAGCCATTGATGAAAAAGGAAATACGTTCAATTGTAAATATTCAACTAAACAGTCTCAAAAACCTGTTGGCCGAAAATGGAATCGAACTCCAGTTTACCGATTATGCGCTTGACTTCCTGGCCGAGCAGGGATTTGATCCGCAGTTTGGTGCACGGCCACTGAAAAGGGTTATTCAGAAAGAGATCGTTAATCCCATGAGTAAACGGATACTCGCGGGTGATATCGATAAAACCCACCCGGTACTGGTCGACGTGTTTGATAATACCGTAGTGTTTAGAAATGAAGTTCCACAGATGGAACGGAGCGGGAAAGGCAAGTGAGCAGGGTGGTAATAGGGGATTAGGAATTTGGGATGTATGCATTACCCGGGTGTCGCAAAGCGGACGTGGGTAAGGATTTCCCTGGTTCCTGGTCCCCATTTTTTTGTGCTCAATTTTGCAGGTTTTACGAGGTAAATTTCTTTTTTCCCGTGACTTTATCGTTTTCGTTGTAGCCATAAAAAGGCGGCACACTTTTTTCATTATTTTTACGTTACAGGGAAACAATAGTCACAATACCTTATCAAAACAAATTTATGAGCTATCCAGTATCTTCCTCCGAAACAACCGGCCGGGCATATACACGCTATCTTCTCCTGAGCTTATTGCTGATATTGATCTTTGCCATCGCATTTGGTGGCTATAAGATCGTGTTCAGTGATTCAACTTCGGGAGCTAATGCCGCCACACCCCCGGGGATGGTTTCCGCTACCGAAGAAAATAAGCAGGAAGCTGCACCCGAGCCGAGGATGACCGACGAGGAATACCAGCGCCTGATGACCCATATCGTGAATGGTGATTCTTCGGGTAAATGGCCGGTAAAAACGCCGCTGCCTTTGGAAGGATCCATATTCCCTTCTAAAAGGGTAATCGCGTTTTACGGGAACCTTTACTCAAAACAAATGGGTATCCTGGGGGAACTTCCCCGCAAGGAAATGCTGGCTAAACTACAACAGGAAGTTGCCAACTGGCAGAAAGCCGATTCTATGCTGGAGGTAATTCCCGCGCTTCATTATATTGCTGTCACCGCCCAGATAGAACCGGGTAAAGGCAAGAAGTACAGGTTGCGCATGCCGTTTCACCAGATCGACTCTGTACTAAGTATGGCAAGTGAAATAAACGCTCTTGTTTTTTTGGATATCCAGGTCGGTCATAGTACGTTGCAGGAAGAAGTACCACAGCTTGAGAAATATTTGAAAATGCCCAATGTTCACCTTGGCATTGATCCCGAGTTCTCCATGAAAACCGGTCATGCGCCGGGTAAAGTGGTTGGAAGTTTTGATGCGGCTGATATTAACTTCACTATGGATTACCTGACCAAACTGGTTAAGGAAAATAATCTTCCCCCCAAGATTCTGGTCGTGCATAGGTTTACACAAAACGGGGTAACAAACTACAAGCAGATAAAGACAAGGCCGGAAGTACAATTTGTTATGGATATGGATGGTTGGGGACACCCGCCACTAAAGATTGGTACCTACAAGCACTTTATTCACAAGGAGCCGGTTGAATACACAGGTTTCAAAGTGTTTTATAAAAATGATACAAAGAAGAATGGCCGCCTGCTTACGCCTAAAGAAATACTGGCTTTAAAACCAATGCCGGTTTATATACAATACCAGTAGTCGATTATATAAAATATTAGAAAGCAGTATGGGATTTTATTCCCGTGCTGCTTTTTTTTATGGATACCGGATGCTGGATACTAGATACTGGATGCTGGATACTGGATACTGGATGCTGGATAATTGATACTGGAAATTGGATTGAAAAATTTCGGGGTAGGGGTCGTTTTTTGTTGGGTTTGATGTTCAAAATGGAGGGTAAATTCCCGTGAAGGAGCTATTATTTTGCCGGAATTTGGAGGAATATAATCCGGTGGCATGTTTTTTTCACCAATTTTGGAGTAGGATAAGCATGAAGCTAATTTCTTTAATCCAAAACAATGCCTTATGAACTACCCAGTTACTACCACAACAAGCCGGGAACTGTTCAATTCAATTTTCCGGGCTGCGATCGTTATCCTGTTGGTCTTTTTTGTCGGATTTCTTATTGTTGAGGCTTTATCGTTCTTAAAACTGTTTGAGGTTACAACGGTCGCCAACCCCGCTTTGTACCTGGTTAAATAGCCCGGATTACTTTTATAAAAGGTCGAAAGGCGAGGTGACCACGGAATGCCCGGATAGTCAATTTAAGTACAGTAAACGGACTGGAAAACTTCGAAAAAGCTGCATGGCGGCCAGGGAAGTTATTCATCACGGCTGTTAATAAATTCTTTTAATCCGTTCGGGTTTTTCCGATATTTTTAGTTAATGCAAGAGCATTTTCATCTTCTACAAACCATTTATGAGATCGTAAAGAACGATCCGCAGCCCGAACATTATGGATGCCGCCCCCGGGAAATTATTCTCAGGCGTTTACAGGAATGGTCTGTTATTCATCAACAACTACTAGTGCTTTGCGAAGAAGATCTTGTGAGCCTGGAACAGCAGGACACACTCATCATCAGGATTACTACAAAAGGGATAGAAACGGCGAAGCAGGCGGGACGAAAAGTAAGAACCAGTTAAGGTTCATGTTTTAAAAAATAGGATACGGACCCGATAGCTTTTGGATTGGGAATTGGTGATTTGGAATCAGTCGGCGTGCTATTCTAAATTATTTCTTATCGACGTGTATACTTTTCCCGGTTTCTTTTGCCATCACGCCAAACATAATCCCAATCACCATTTCTCAACAATCCGTTTAACAGAATTAATTCTTTCTGCTAACAACTACATCCTGAACCAGGCGGGATGTATTGTTTACTTCGTATACTACAGGTTTTTCGATGTTCTTTCCAGAGATCTCAAAACTTACGGGGATATCACCCAGCTCTTCGGTGTTCAGAATAAATTTTTTGGTGGCTTTTGCACCTTTGATAAAATCGCGGTAAAGCACATTGTTGAAATTATCGCGTACTACCACTACATATTCAGCGTTTGCTTCGTTTACAAACGTTAATTGAAATACAGGCTTATTATCGATTTGACCAATATATTTCAATTCTACCGGGTTGACAGGTTCACCAGTTGCTGAAACAGTCAGCGTTGCTGCGAGGGAAAATGTTACTGCCAAGATAACGGCTAATACCCTTGTGTTGATCGTTGTGTTTTTCATGAGTCTAATTTTAAAGGTTTAAAAGTTGGAACAATTCAGGGGCAACCGTGGGCGCAGGGATCAGTTCAAGTGGAAGCAAGCGGGAAAAGCGTTCGTCCTGGTGGGATCCGGGACTTTTTTAATCCTTGCATGACAAAAATAACCCGTGTTTATTCGGACTGCAAACTAAGTTTTGCCGGTTTTAGCCGTGGCAAAGACATGTTTCAATTTCATAAATAGTTAATATTCAAATAATTACAATAAATATACACCCGATGGCCAACCTGATTTCCGCAAAAAACAGCAGCCCAAACATTTAATGAAAAGACAGTTGTTGAGCTATCCAAAAAATGAAAATGAAGTAAGGAAAGAGAGAGATGAAATAGGGTATTAAGATTGGTTGATTGTCAATTTTCGGTAAATTCCGGGGAATTTTTTATCTTTTTTTTTGTGCAAGTGGTTGTTAATCACATCCAAATTTTACCGCCTGTAAAATTAGCTTTTTTGACAATATTGCGGCATCAAAAAAATCCTATCTTCAACCGCTTTCGGACCTTTTTTGAAAGATTTCCGAACAGCAAATAACCACCCAACCAAATAGCCTGAAGGTTGTTATATAGATGATAAATGCTAAAGCTACAGGTGCTTTGGCGACTAATTAAAAAGGAGTTTATCAATGGCATTTAAAAAAGAAGTCGAAGAAATTATTGAGCCCAAAGACATTTTTGTAGGAAAGAAAGACGCCCCTGTAACATTAATGGAATTTGGTGAATACGAAAACGAGGATTGCGCTAAAGCCAATGAAGTGGTGAAGCAGATCCTGGAAGAATATGAGGGTAAGGTGAGATTTAATTTCCGACATTTTCCCCTCACACTGATCCATCAGCGCAGTATGAAAGCCAGCGAAGCCGCAGTAGCTGCAGGGCAGGAAGGCAAATTCTGGGAGATGCATAATGTACTTTTCAGCAACAGGCGTAACCTGGGTACTACCAGCTTAAAGCTGCATTCCAAGGAAGCCGGCGTTAATAATAAGAAGTTTCTTGACGAGCTTGTTAACGGAACATTTGGTTGGCAAGTGCAGGACGACCTTAAAGAAGGTATCGACCGCGGTGTAAAAGAACTCCCTGCTTTCTTTATTAACAACGAGCCCTTTACTGGTATGCCTACTTTTGCCAACTTAAGCGCTGCGATTGAAGCAGCTTTGAAAAAATCAAAGAAGAAGAGCCTGGCAAAACAGAAAGTATAAATAATTGTAGTAAGTACTATAACCGCTCCGGAAACGGGGCGGTTTTTTTATGACTGGACAAAAAAAGAGAGAGTCAAAAGACTCTCCCGTATCTGTTTAATAATTGTTGTGATCAATTACCAACGGCTGTTGGAATAAGAAGGCCTGTTGTTGCTTCTTTCTTCCCTTGGCTTAGCTACCATTACTTTGATAGCACGGCCTTCTACAATACCGCCATCCAGTTCAGCAATTGCTTTTTGAGCAGCTGCATCATCAGGCATTTCCACGAAACCGAAACCTTTGCTGCGGTTTGTGAATTTGTCCTTAATTACTTTGGCAGAAGATACTTCGCCATACTCAGTGAAAAACTCTCTCAGGTCTTCGTCTTGAACAGCGAAGCTTAAGTTTGAAACGTAAATGTTCATCTTAAAAATTAAATTATAAACAATACTTGAGAAAAACGCAGGGTAAAGAAGACTAACTATTAGCGGAATGCTTAGCAGAAAAAATCGTTCAATTACAAAAAACTGTGTTACTCAAATTAACGCCGCAAAGGTACGCTATTATCGTGAGGTTTTACTTATAATTTTGCAAATACTTTGAAAACACGAAAAGCAGGCTATTAAATACAACCGGCTATCGTAAATTCACTATTTAACTTTGAAAATGGCGACTCCTCAAACAGAATTCTGGCTTTCCGGTCCCATCGAGGGTATTATTCCGGTCTTACAACCTGCTGCGCACGCGATCTTACAGGCCCAAAGGGAGATCCGGGAAGTTACAACAGGCTTTGCGGACGAAGACCTATGGCAGAAACCAGGCGGAGTTGCTTCCGTCGGTTTTCACTTGCAGCATATTGCCGGCGTTCTCGACCGGTTATTTACTTATGCAAGGGGTCTGCAACTATCAGCAGCACAGCTCGAATACCTGAAAAGTGAGGGGGAAGAAGATCCTTCCCTGACAGTAAACGCACTTTTAAATCAACTCGACCGGCAGATCAGCGCATCGCTGGAATTTTTAAGAACTATCCAGGACGATACCACAGTATTGGAGACAAGATATGTAGGTCGCAAACAAATTCCTTCTAACGTATTAGGCCTGGTTTTCCATGCAGCTGAGCATACCCAGCGTCATACCGGGCAGTTACTGGTTACCGCGAGAGTTATAAACCTTTAATTTGGTTTAACTAAATCTCGCCTAAACAGTCGCGACCCTGAATGGCCTGGTTTCGATCCTTTCCCAAACATTTCCCAGTACATAGGGTTCGGTATCCAGCCATTCATGCAGACCATCCGGCGTTTCAAATTGAACGACCATGGTGGAGCCGATCATTTTCCCTTCGTCATTAAGCATGGCGCCGCCCAGTATGAAATTTCCGCTTGCTTTGAGCGCTGCAGCTCTTTCGAAATGCGAAGGACGCGCATTCATCCTGCGTTCGAGGGCCTGCTTATCGATGCCATCCCAGGCATAAATAATGTATTGTTGCATGTTTAATTGTTGCTTTTAATGGTGAGTACATCCCAGTTGTCGGTGCGAAAAGGGGTAACCGGTAAACCTTCTTTGCTAAACAGGTTGGGCATCGCGGTATTACTGAATCCAAATCGTACTGCTACAGGTGCTTTGATATTCTTATTCGTCAACACAATTTTATCTTTCTCAATTTTTACATCTGCAGGCAGAAAATTTTGATCCTCGCCGGCTATGTAAAAATCGGTTGCCTTTTTCCCTTTGATCATAAGCCCGGTAGGTGCATGATCAAAGTAAACGTTCACCTTGTCTTTTGTGATTTCCATGTTTTTGAATACGGGACTTTTGTAAGCACCCTCATATTTTTTATAAGTCTGCGCCAGTGCCCAGTTAGCAAGACGATTGGCCACGTCGAGTTTGTTTTGGGGATGGATATCCTTGATATTATCCACCAGGTCAGTGATCACTACCATCCCGGTATTGGGGAATGATGATGAACGGGTTTGTTGTTCCCGCAGCAGCGCCCCGTTTTGACCGCTGCCATAATCGAAGGGCGCAATTTGCACATAGTAAAAAGGAAATTCCTTTTGCCATGCTTTTCGCCAGCTGTCGATCATGGCGGTGAATAGCTTTTGATAGGTTGCGGCGGTACCACTATTGCTTTCGCCCTGGTACCAAATTGCGCCCGCGATTGGAAATATTGTCAGTGGTGCGATCATTGCGTTGTAGGCAAGGCCGGTTTCAATGGGCCACCATTTGCTTGGTTGCAGTAAACCTGCGGCTGATTTCAGATCGTTGTCAGTATTGACGACGGATTCAGGTGTCCAGGTTTCAGCAGGCGTTCCGCTCCAGCTGGCATTGATCAGGCCGATCGGGACACCAAGCTCATGCTGCAATTTTTTTCCAAAAAAATACCCCACGGCACTAAAGCCCTTCAATGATTCGGATGAACAAACTTTCCATTCACCGGGCAAATCGTCCTGCGGAAAGGATGATGTAGTTTTAGTGACATGAAACAGGCGGATATTATTGTTACCGGCATGTGGCAGCTCGTCGATGATTTGTTTTAGATTGTGATAGCTGCTCCATTCCATATTGGACTGGCCCGAACAAACCCATACTTCGCCGATCAGAATATTGTGGAGTACGATGGTATTGTGGCCCCTGAGTGTGATGGTATAAGGACCACCGGCTGTCGGGGTGTTAATATTGATTTTCCATTTTGCTGCGCCGGTAGCTTCCGTCGAGTCGAAATTATTGTCCCAGGATGTGGTCACATATATTTTTTCACCGGGATCGGACCAACCCCATATGGCAATCTTCGACTGTTGTTGCAAGACCATGTTGCTGCCAACAGCAGCAGGCAGGCGAATTTTCCCGATGGCTGAAACTGAAAAAAATAAACTGGGGAACAAGAATAGAAACCTATGCATTTTCATGTAACTGACAGTTAGTAAGGGGGAAGTTAAAATCAAATTTTTATAACTGGAGTTTTGACCATTTCTTTTTTTAAAATATGTTCTAAGTTTATTTTGCCGATATGGTGCGTTTTACTGCAACGATACACAAATTTGAAAAGCAGGGTGAGAAAACCGGCTGGTCCTATATTGAAATACCAGCCGACCTTGCACAACAACTTTTACCTGGCAATAAGAAAGCTTTCCGTGTAAAGGGTCGTCTAGACCAGTTTAAAATATCTGGTGTATCGACAATACCCATGGGTGGTGGCAATTTTATCATTGCAATCAACGCTGCCATGCGAAAAGGAACGGGTAAAAAGAGTGGCGCCATGTTGCAGGTGCAACTGGAAGTTGACAAGACTCCTTACCTGGTAAACCCCGATTTCCTGGAATGCCTGGCTGATGAGCCGAAGGCAAAGCAGGCTTTTGAGGCCATGCCAAAATCGTTTCAGAATTATTACAGCAAATGGATTGATTCGGCGAAAACCGACGCGACAAGAACAAAGCGTATCGCGTTGGCCGTTAATTCACTTGCCGCGGGAATGAATTTTTCGGAGATGATCCGGTCGCAGAAGAAGGGTTGATCGTTTTGATAGGGATTGGGAGTTAGGAATTGGGAACCGATAACTATCGGGTTTGGAATCATTGCTGTCCGGAATAAAATTTAAAAGTGTTATGGGATCCAGGACCAGCAAGGCTTTTATGAATTTTCCTCCTGAAGAGGCTTTAACATATGTTCCTGGTGTCTGTTCTCTGACAGCGCACCCAGAGGAGTTTAGTTTCATGTTCTGCTTTTCATAGCAGGTTTTTTTTGGGAACACATAGGAACAATAGGAACATAGTTAGCATAGTGGGTTAAAATGTGTTACTATGTTTTCTATGTACCTATGTCCCTATTGTGGTTCAATGGGGTCTTGAACCATAGTGATCAAAATATAAATAGTAGGTTTTTGGGGCCGGAATTCCTTGGACAGCAATGATTTAAAATTGGGACGCGTTAGCTATCGGGGTAGGAATCAGGACGAGGTACTTTCGGTAACTAGGCGCCTGTTGCCAAAAATGAATTGGCGTGTACAATTATCTTATTTTGCCGTATGGTTCAATCAATAAACGATTTTAAAAGTCCATTTTTTGTTGGGATTGCCGGGGCTGGCATGAGCGCAATTGCGCAGTATTTAAACGGAATTGGTAAAGAGGTTTCTGGCAGCGACAGGTTTTTTAATACAGGTGAAGCGGGTGAAATCAGAGTGAAACTGGAAGCGGAAGGCATTACCTGTTATCCACAGGATGGTGAGGGTATAAGTGCCGCAAATGATTTGATTGTAGTGTCAGCTGCGGTTGAGGATACTGTTGTCGAAGTACAAAAAGCGAAGGCGCTGAATATTCCGATCATAAAACGTTCGGAACTGCTTTCATTGATCGCTGCCAGTAAAAAAACAATTGCAGTTGGAGGAACCAGCGGAAAAAGTACAACCAGTGCGATGCTTTTTGAAATACTTGAGTTCGCCGGGCTTGATCCGGGTATCATCAGCGGCGCCGGTTTGGTTAGCCTGATCAAAAAAGGAAAGATCGGCAACGCGAAAGTAGGTAGCGGCGACTGGCTGGTGATCGAAGCCGACGAAAGTGACGGATCCATCGTACAATACAAGCCGGAGATCGGTCTGCTCTTAAATATTGAAAAAGATCATAAGGAATTGTCCGTATTAAAGGAAGTTTTCCAGGTGTTCCGGCAAAACAGCAACCAGTTTATCGTGAACCAGTCGCATGCAGCTACCAGGGAGTTTTCCCAGGATGCCAGGCAGGATTTTTCTTTAGAACAGCGGGATGGTGTTGGTTTTACAGCCAGCGGTTTCAGGCAGGATGGATTGAAAATTTCATTCAGTATAAATGGAGAAGCGTTTCACCTGAACCTGTTAGGGCAACACAATATGGAAAACGCCCTGGCGGCAGCAACCGTCGCCGCAAAACTTGGCGTTCCCCTGACAACGAGCGCGAGTGCCCTGGCCGGATATGAAGGTATCTATCGGAGAAACCAGGTGCTGGGACAAAAAAGGGGAGTTTGGGTGATTGATGATTTTGCGCACAACCCGGTAAAATGTGCGGCGGCTATTCGCGCCTGCCAGCCAATTGCACCGAAAGTAGTTGCCTGGTTTCAGCCACATGGTTATGGGCCTACCAAGTTCTTGCGTGAAGATTTCGTGGAAGAGATCGCTAAAGCGCTTCGCGATGAGGATGAAATATGGATGAGCGAAATATTTTACGCGGGTGGTACTACGGTGAAAGATATTTCTGCCAACGACCTGATCATGGATATCAAGGCAAGAAATAAGAAAGCTTTTTTTGTCGGGAATAGGGAGAATTTTCTCGAAGCGGCCCGGCCTCATCTGACAGGCAATTGCGTATTGTTGTTGATGGGAGCCCGTGACCCATCGTTAGAACAATTTTCAAAAACAATTTGGGAACAGTTGTGATCTTATTGAAGACCCAGTTCGATTTTTTGGCTGATCTCAGTTGTAGGGTTGAACAAATGCCAGCAAAGTCCGATCAAAAGACTGTATAATGTTTTCTGCGCAATATTGATCTTAGAGCCTGCCCTGGACAACAAGCCCTCATGGATATTCAGTTCACATACTGCCAGCGGCTGATCTTTTGAATCTTTATAAATCCTTAGAGCGGGTTTTTTATCATGATCTACGGAGTAGAAGTATCGCTCGTCGTTTAGTACAATATAATTTTCGTTGTGTTCAGAACCAGTATGACCGATCCTGATGCCGTATTCATTGCGCAGAACGGTTTTGTTTTTCAGGAAACCTTCATCACGGATGAGGACGACCCTTTTTTCATTGGCGTACTCAATGCGGGCAGCGTTGGAAGTGGCATTAAAGACAAGTGTTGTTAGTTTTCGTCCATTGTTCCATAATGTATAAACTGTCTGGCCTATCGAAGAGGTTACGGTTTCCCATCTCATAACAAAACGTTTATTGGTTTGAAATCCGCGGAAAAAATAGGAAGTTTTGGGAACGTATGAATAATGGTAACCTAAAATTAATAGTAACTTCATATTGGAACAGGTTATCGGTGATAAAATGTGAATAACTGCTCTGAAATTCACAATTTTAATTTACTATGCAATAGGTTAAAGATGATTTCAGATAGAGATAAACGCTTTTTAGAGCGCGCGATAGCATTATCGCGAAAGGGAATGCAGGAAGGTCATGGCGGCCCGTTTGGTTGTGTTATTGCCAAAGGTGATGAAGTTATTGGCGAAGGACATAATATGGTTATATCCTCTAATGATCCCACAGCTCACGCTGAAGTGGTCGCTATCAGGCACGCCTGCCAGGCAATAGGAAATTACCAGCTCGCGGGTTGTGATATATTCGCGAGTTGCGAGCCATGCCCCATGTGTCTTGGAGCCATTTACTGGGCAAGGCCATCAAGGGTGGTATATGCTAATACAAGACAGGAGGCGGCGGCTATTTCGTTTGATGATGCGTTTATTTATCACCAGATCGGTACAGAAATGGATCAGCGGGCGATCCCGTTTATTCATTATCCACATCCTGAGGCAAGGGAGGTGTTTGATCAATGGTTATTAATGGACAACAAAAAGTTGTACTAGCTCTGCAGCATTCGATGAATGACCATATAGCAAAGCACGATCAGGAGAATAAAAATAAAAATAGCAAGGTAGAGCCAGGTTTGGTCCTTTAGTTTTAGCTTTTCACGCCTTTGCACTTTTTTTGCAACCTTCTTTTTCAAATCACTATTGAGCGCTTCTACCAGGTAAGCGATCTGTTTTTTATCGCCGAACTGTTGCAAGCCTTCCATAGCATCGCTGGCAAACTCATTTGAAGAAAGGCTTTTTTCCACCTCGTGTTTTTTTGCGGCGGGGAGCTTGTCCTGCAGGTAAAGTAAAAGCGTTTCCTGGTCAATATCATGGGAAAGATGGGATAATATGTCCTTTAGATTTTCCTGCATATCAGTGTATCATTTCAACTTCATCTTTTTTTCAATCATTGTTTTCAGGTTTCTCTTACCGTTTTGAATATAGCTTTTCACCTGCATAAGTGTGTAACCTGTTTCCTCGCTGATCTCCTGGTAGCTCTTCTTTTGAAGGTAAAACAAAGTTACACATTGCTTTTGTTCAACATTGAGCTCCTTTAGTGATTCTTCCATGTGATCCAGGGCCTGGTCATTTTGCACCAGTGCCTGCCAGTCGGTTTCTTCGGCCGGTGCCGCAGTAAGCTTTTCGGTTAATTCTACCGGTAGCATATTGTTTTTCTCCCGCAGCTTCATCAGGCAGTGGTTTTTTGCCACCATGTACAACCATGACTTGAAGTAATCGACTTTATATTTATGGAGTTCCTGTATCACTTTTAAATAGATCTGTTGCACGCTGTCTTTTGCGTCTTCTTCGTTTTTCAGGTATTTCATACACACACCCAGCAGCAGCAGTGTGTAGCGTTGCAACAAAACGCCCAGCCATTCATTCTGGTGGCTGGCGTAAAAGTTGTCTAGCAGCTCCCGGTCGGTGGTATCGTTGTAATTATCTGCCTTCACGGAAGGAAAATAGTGATTTTGATTTAAAAGTATAGATGCAAAATGGATGCAATTTCATAACAATTAGGTAACTAACATTTTAATATTTTCGGGGAAATTATAACATGGATTTTGCATCAATAATAGTACCGGCTGCTGCCGTGAGGCGTAAACCCAGGCACCAGAGTGAAATGACCAACCAGTTGTTGTTTGGAGAAAACGTGAAAATATTGAAGGAAAGAGATGAGCTATGGGTGAAAGTACGTAGTCTCCATGATGGCTATGAAGGCTGGCTCACCCGTCACCTAATCCGTCAAACGGATCAGCCACCGACAGGTGCAAATAGCTCTTTCGTAACAGGAGGATTGCTGAATACCATCGATATCAAAGACGCGAAAATGCAGGTACCGCTTGGGTCTACATTGCCGGCCCTGGAGCAAAACAGCGGAGTAATTGCGGGTACGAAATATGACTTTGAAGGCTTTCGTATCAATCGAAGAGAACAGGAACGGAGCGAGGCTTTGATCAGGCAATTAAGTTTTCAGTGGTTGAATGCTCCTTATCTGTGGGGTGGCCGTACCATTTTCGGGGTTGATTGCAGCGGATTTGTGCAGGTTAATTTTAAAATGATGGGCATCGATCTGCCGAGGGATGCCTGGCAACAGGCACAGCAGGGTCGGTTGGTGAAAAAATTAAAAGATGCGGTATGTGGAGACCTGGCTTTCTTTGATGACAAGGAAGAAATTGTTCATGTTGGAATTTTATTGGGTCCCGACCAGATCATTCACGCATCCGGCAAAGTGAGAATCGATTCGATGGATAAGAAGGGTATCATAAATGGGGAAACTGGAAAAAGAACCCACACCTTAAGGATCATTAAAAGGTATAGCGGTATTAACGAACCAAATCCCTAACCCAGTGGTAAAGGGATTTGTCCCAGCCCAGTAATTTAAAGGCGGTGTAAAAAAGCAGTACTGCAAAAACTTTTTTTACAATATCCTCAGGTAACCGAAGCGCCAGTTTGCTTCCCAACCATCCACCTGCCACAAACGTGATCGCCATGATCAATACTACTTTAATATCGACATTACCTTTTTGATAATAGTTGATCACTGCCAGGAAACCGACAGGAAGCAAAAGCAATCCCAGGGAAGTTCCCTGTGCCTGGTGCTGACTAAATCCCAGGAAGAACACCAGGGCTGGGACTATGATCAGGCCGCCACCTACACCGACAAGTCCGCTAAGTATGCCCGCTGAGAGCCCAATTGCCATGATAATAAGTATTTCAGCATTCATTGTCTTTTTTTGAAGGGGGTTCATCAGCTGTGTTTAAAATTTTCCTTGTAATAGGCGATGGCTTCATCAATGATCTTACATGCCGTGTATTTATCCTGGAAATTATCTATCACCACTTTTTTATTTTCAAGCACCTTATATTGTTCAAAGAAATTTCTTAGTTCCAACAGGAAATGTTCAGGCAGGTCTTCGATATTATGGTAGTGATTTACGGAAGGATCTTTGGCCGCTACGGCAATGATCTTATCATCCTGTTCGCCATTGTCGATCATCTGCATATTCCCGATCACATTGGCATCGACCAGGCATAGCGACTGGATTGACTGGGAGCAAAGGACGAGGATATCTAGCGGGTCATTGTCCTGGCCAAGTGTCTGCGGAATAAAACCATAGTTAACAGGGTAATGGAAGGATGAATAAATTACTCTGTCAAGTTTTAGCAGCCCGGTGGATTTGTCTACTTCATATTTTGCCCTTGAGCCCTGCGGTATCTCAATCAACGCCGTTACCTGTTGGGGTGTCTTTTCTCCGTAATGTGCGCCATGCCAGGGGTGATTGACTGTTATCATATTTAAAGTGTTGAAATATTTATTTGAGTTAGAGTTACCTGTTGATCACTTCATCCTCTCATTAATTTTATCCCTGCCCAGGTTGCCAGCAGACCTGTGATCACACTTAACCCGATATACAGGAAAAACAAACCTGTTTTTTGTTCCCTGATCAATCCGACGCCTTCCAGGGTAAACGCTGAAAATGTTGTAAATCCCCCGCAGATACCCGTCATTAAAAACAGTTTTGTTGATTCAGTATAGTCATTGGAGCGGCCCAGGACAACCCAGAATATGCCAATCAGCAAACAACCCAGGATATTAACGACGAATGTCCCTACCGGGAATGAACCTGGTAAAACTAAAAGCATGCCGCGCTGACAAAGGTACCTGGCGACGCTTCCAAGCCCGCCACCCAGGGCGATCATAAGCAGGTCCCTGGTCATGGAATGCTGTCGGGTTTATTGAACATAAATTTGAAATCTACCAGCCACTGTCCGTCTAATTTTACTACTTTCAGCGAATCAATTTTATTACGATATGAATTGGAGTAATGGACTATACTGGTTGAGTCATTTAATTTCCTGTCCTCATGTATGCGGATAGAAGCGCCCTGGTATTTTTCTTTTTCCTGGGGAGAAAGCCGCTCATTCAGTCGCTCGATGGCGTTGAGATGACCGAGATTCAAAGAATCCTTTACCATGAAATTTTTAGCCTTATTAAAATCGCCTACAAGTGCGGCCTGGATAAAATTCCGTGCGGCATCGATATCGCTGTCGGAAGTAGTTGTTGTCGATTGCCTGTCACTATCGCCGCAGGCTGATATTAATGTGAGCAGAATAAGGAAGGGGAGAAAAGTCTTGTTCATGCCCAAAATTAATTATAATAACCGTACGGCCATCTTTTAGGTGCAGAGACAATGAAGGACTGTATAGGGCAGGATAGTGGCATATTCTCTATTAAATAAAAACGTCTCACCCGTATAGAGGATGAGACGTTTTTCGCTAAACAGCTTATTCGCCCTTAGGAGGATCTTCTTTCTCCTGTTTCTTCTTAATGATACCCAGGGAACGATAACCGGATTCCTGGGGATTTTCTTTTTCATGTTCAAGGTTGTAGGCCCGCAGGATCTGTTTTACAAGGCGGTGACGAACAACGTCTTCTTCGTCGAGCTCGATATGAGCAATCCCGTCAATATTCTGTAGTATCCTGACCGCTGTAGCCAGCCCGCTTTTCTGATTGCGTGGAAGATCCACCTGCGTCATATCCCCGGTGATAATGGCTTTTGCATTGGCACCGATACGGGTCAGGAACATCTTCAACTGCAGGTCAGTTGAGTTTTGGGCCTCATCCAAAATAATAAATGCATTGTCCAGTGTACGACCACGCATATACGCCAGTGGCGCTATCTCAATGGTACGGGTGGTCATATAATAACCCAGCTTGTCGGCAGGGATCATATCGTCCAGCGCATCGTACAGTGGGCGCAGATAGGGGTCGATCTTTTCTTTAAGATCACCCGGTAGAAAACCAAGGCTCTCGCCTGCTTCAACGGCGGGTCGGGTAAGGATGATCTTTTTTACCTGTTTGTTTTTTAATGCCCGCACAGCCAGTGCTACGGCTGTATAGGTTTTACCAGTACCGGCTGGTCCGATGGCAAAGAGAATATCATTTTTTTCTGCCTCCTGGACCATCTTTTTCTGGTTGGCCGTTCTGGCCCGAACTGATTTTCCATTGGGGCCAAAAACTAAAACCTCATTTGGATTTCGTTCTGTGAAATTGTCAACCGTTTCAGCATCATCCCCGCCGATCACTTGTTCGAAATAATTCTGGCTCATGTGTCCATTTCGTTCCAGGTATGAAATGATCAGGGATATTTTTTCTTTGGCACTTTCCACCTGTTCGGGCGCGCCGCTTAATTTGATTTGCTTACCGCGGGAAAGAATTTTAAGAAGAGGAAATTTTTTTTTGAGAACGTCGAGCTTACCGTTATTTACTCCGAAAAACTCAATTGGATTAACGGTTTCAAGGTTAATAATTGTGTCAGTCAATGCGGATTAGTTTATACGAATTTCAAAAGCCGGCGTAGGGTAAGTACCGGGTTTGTTTGCGTCTTCTGAAGATGGTACAGAAGCTTTACCCTCACTTTTCCAAATATATATTGTAACTGTAGTTACTACCTAAAGTTACTTATTAACAGTTGTGAATACAAATTTGTGACTGTTAAAATTAAGATGCTTATAGACCGGTGGAGCTTCATTTGAGTAAAATAAGTAGTGATGAAATTCGACTTTTATTTCATACGGGTGCATTTCAAATTTTCGCTTAAATCAATTTATCCTATTAAAAACAAGAACCTCCGATCAACCTTATTACCTCAGTAAAAAAGTCGTTTTCAAAAGCACCAACCTTATTCCCTTATCCACTGAAGAATAAGGGAATAAGGTTGTTTTCTGGATAGTTTTTTTATGTTACTAAGGTAACAAGGATTTAACAATCCTGCTATGACGATGCTCACACCAGTCAGGCGAAAATTTGAAATACACTCATTCATACTCAGTCAATAGCGAAACAACTATGGGTTAACTAAAATTGTCTTGATACTGGTGGGTAACCATACCTGCATCTCCTGCGCACCACGATTATTCCAGCTGAAATAAGGAATAGCCTTCACCGGTTTTTTTACAATGGAAACCGAATTTTTAGTTGATGACGGTTCCAAAACAGAAGCATCAAAAATGATGGTATTAACGCCGCCCAATAAATCCTTCTCATAATTAACTCTGAAGTCTGGTTTTTCATCGACAATAAAATTCCAGGCCGTTTCCCTATTGTCGGCTGCTTCTACACAATATACCATGGGACCGTATTGCAGGGCTATACGTTCGTTGTTCTGTTTCAGTTCAGGCCTGCTACTAATTACACGAACAT
>JAEZRB010000038.1 GCA_023412975.1 Bacteroidota bacterium
CTGTTGTCAGTTATCCGAAATGCAGTTAGACTTACTCCCTCCAGGCAAACCGAACCTTTTTCAATAACAAGGGCTGCGAAGTCCCGGGGAAATTCGATTTCAAACTCCCAGCTTCCGTCTTTTTCGACCTTATTGATGCATGTCCCGGTACCATCCACATGGCCCTGCACAAAATGACCATCGATGCGGTCATTCAGCCTGAGGCATCGTTCCAGGTTCACCAGGGTACCGGGGACCCAGGAACCGAGATTGGTCTTGGAAAGCGTTTCACCGATTGCTGTTACCCGGTGTCTGGTGCCGGAAACCTCTTCCACCGTAAGGCAAACCCCATTGTGGCTGAGGCTCTGGTCCACCTTCAACTCTGCTGAAATTGGAGATTCCACCCAGAAAGTCCGGTTAGACCCCTTTATCTGAACGTCGGTGACCGTTCCCATCGATTCTATGATCCCGGTAAACATCCTGCAAAACTAAGCTTCAGGATATAAACAACAAGAAATAAACAACTTGCGATGCGAATGAGTTGAGGATTTAGTTTATATAAAAAAACTGTGGACCGGGTTACATTTCTAATATTTGATAATATTCCTTATCTTTGCCGTCCTAAAAAAACATACCAGGGAGGTATATACATTATGTTAATCATTGATTCAAAGGACTGCGAAAACATTGACAAGGCACTTAAAAAGTACAAAAAGAAGTTCGAGAAATCGAAAACCTTGTTGAAATTGCGTGAGCTTCAAAGCTTTACCAAACCGTCTGTAAAGCGTCGTGGTGAAGTGCTGAAAGCCATCTATCGCCAAAATATCGTTAGTGGGAAAATAGAAAAATAACCCAGGTTATTTTTTTGATGCAATATAATTAGCTGCCCCGGCCACGGGGTGGCTATTTTTTTGTGTAGCTTGTAGTCCTTATTACCCGTATGGCAGGAAATTATGCAGATAGGATCCGTGAATTTCTCGACTACCTCAAATTTGAAAAGCGGTATTCGGAGCACACGATCATATCTTATGAGAACGATATCAGCTCCTTTTTTTCCTTTATGGAGCAAAGTTTTGACGCCCCGCCCATCGGGGAGATCAATCATACCCTTATCCGGAGCTGGCTGGCGGGGCTGAAAGAAGAGAAATTAGCATCGCGGTCCATCAACAGGAAGATATCAACGCTTCGGTCCTTTTTCAAATACCACCTCAAACGGGGGAATATTGATACTGTTCCCACTGCCAGCCTGATTACGGCAAAGGTTAGCAGGCGTTTACCAGTTTTTGTGAAGGAGCAGGATACCCAACAGTTGCTTAAAACCCTCGATACCTCCACCGAAGACTGGAAATCCCTGAATGCCCGTATGCTGATCTCGATATTTTATGCAACCGGTATGCGGCTCAGCGAGCTGATCAATCTCAAAGAAAAGCAGCTGGACCAGTCAAGGCTGCAATTGCGTGTTTTGGGGAAGGGCAATAAGGAAAGGATCATCCCGGTTAGCAGGGAACTATTTGATGACATAAATGAATACCGGCGTTTAAAGAAAAAGACCTTCGAAAATGCAGATGACTGCTTATTAGTGACAGAAAAAGGAAAAAAACTATATCCCAAATACGCCTGGCTGCTGGTCAATGACTACCTCGGCCGCGCCAGTACTTTAAATAAAAAAAGTCCGCACGTTCTGCGGCATACTTTCGCCACGCACCTGATGAATAACGGGGCAGACCTCAACGCGGTAAAAGAGTTACTGGGTCACGCCAGCCTTGCTGCCACGCAGGTCTATACACACAACACCATAGAGAAGTTGAAAGATGTGCATAAAAAAGCTCATCCAAAGTCATAATTGTTATTGGTGACAATAGGGAAGATGGGAATAATAAATCAGGGCTTTTTACAATAAAATTAATAGCGAGAAATGTTTGATTTTCCTGCTTTTTGATGTAACTTCAACGCAGTACCAACAACTCCATTCTATTGTAATAATTCTACTCTTCTTTAGCTCTTTATTTATTATTTCACCGTTAAAAATGTGACGACTATGAATGTAAACATTCAAACTGTTCGGTTTGATGCGGATTCAAGGCTGGTAGCGTATATCAACCGGAAACTTGAAAAGCTAAATACTTTTCATGACCGCATCATAAAAGTAAGTGTGTTTCTGAAGCTCGACAATGTAGTTCACAACATTAAAGACAAGATCGCTGAGATCAGGATCCATGTACCACGGCACGAATTTTTTGTGAAATCAACCAGTAAATCATTTGAAGAATCATTCGACGATGCATTTGACTCCATCGTCAACCAAATAAAACGAAAAAAACAAAAGCAGGCAGCTTAAAAAAAATGTTCAAGACCCTTCGGGGTCTTTTTTTTGGATACTGGATACTGGATACTGGATTCTTGATACTGGTACGTTTCCTCCAATATCCAGTATCCATCATCCAGCATCTAGCATCTAGTATCTAGTATCCAGCATCTAGTATCCAGCATCTAATATCCAGCATCTAGTATCCTTTCTACTCCCGACTGCATCCGGCACCCAACTAACTGAAAACAAATAAAAAATTCCCCTTTCAAAATTTTTGCAATTCTTAAATTCCCTTACCTTTGCCTTCCTAAAATTTTAGGGGTAAGTTCTTTATTATTACATTTTTCTCGGCGGTATGCCTTGATAAATAAGGAAAAAGCGCCACTTTAGCTCAGCTGGTAGAGCAACTGATTTGTAATCAGTAGGTCGTTGGTTCGATTCCGACAAGTGGCTCAGCTAGCAGGTCGGGCAAAGGCGGCTTTGTTTGATCTTGTTTTGGGCAGATGGCCGAGTGGCTAAAGGCGACAGACTGTAAATCTGTTCTCTTCGGAGTACGGAGGTTCGAATCCTTCTCTGCCCACATTTTAATTTGAAAAATGTGGAGATGTGAAAATGTGATGATGTTTTAAATGACTCCACAACAACAGTTCTTTTTTTGAGAAATAGAAAGCTTGCAAATAGCCAGGCTTTCCGATTTTCAAAATAATCAGCGGAAGTAGCTCATTTGGTAGAGCGATAGCCTTCCAAGCTATAGGTGGCGAGTTCGAGCCTCGTCTTCCGCTCTCATCAGTTGGTAGCCTGCTGTTGATAGTCTGCAGTTGCTCGGCGGCACTGCCCGGGAACTGCCAACTGTAACTGCCTACTGAACTATTGCCGTTGTAGCTCAGTGGTAGAGCACTTCCTTGGTAAGGAAGAGGTCAAGGGTTCAATTCCCTTTAACGGCTCAACGCTTTGTTCAATAACTAAACAAACATTCGAAACACAACTAAAAATCGATAACAATGTCAAAAGAGACCTTCAAGAGGGAGAAACCCCACGTAAACATTGGCACAATTGGTCACGTTGACCATGGTAAAACCACATTGACTGCCGCTATTACCGAGATCCTTTCTAAAAGAGGTCTTGCACAGGCGAGGAAATATGATGAGATTGATGGCGCCCCTGAGGAAAAAGAAAGAGGTATCACGATCAACACTGCGCACGTTGAATATCAAACTGATAACCGTCACTATGCACACGTTGACTGCCCTGGTCACGCTGACTATGTAAAGAACATGATCACTGGTGCTGCCCAGATGGACGGTGCTATTTTAGTTGTAGCAGCTACTGATGGCCCTATGCCCCAGACAAGGGAGCACATCCTGCTTGCCCGCCAGGTAGGTGTACCCAGCATGGTGGTATTCATGAATAAAGTTGACCTGGTTGACGATCCTGAACTTCTGGAACTCGTTGAAATGGAAATCCGCGAGCTGTTGACTAAGAACGGTTTCGATGGTGATAATACTCCGATCATCAAAGGTTCTGCAACTGGTGCCCTGGCTGGAACTGAGCAGTGGGTAAAAGCAGTTACTGACCTGATGGACGCTGTAGACAGCTACATTCCGCTGCCTCCGCGCCCGGTTGATCTGCCATTCCTGATGTCTGTAGAGGATGTTTTCTCTATCACAGGTCGTGGTACTGTTGCTACAGGACGTATCGAAAGAGGTCGAATCAAAGTTGGTGAGCCTGTTGAGATCGTAGGTCTGATCGAACAGCCTCTGACTTCTACCGTAACAGGTGTGGAAATGTTCCGCAAACTGCTGGATGAAGGTGAAGCTGGTGATAACGCAGGTCTGCTGCTCCGTGGTATTGAAAAAACCCAGATCCGTCGTGGTATGGTAATCGTAAAACCCGGATCTATCACTCCGCACACTGAATTCAAATGCGAAGTTTACGTACTGAGCAAAGATGAAGGTGGACGTCACACGCCATTCTTCAACAAATACCGTCCTCAATTCTACTTCCGTACAACAGACGTTACCGGTGAAGTGGAACTGAACGCAGGAACTGAGATGGTAATGCCTGGCGATAACACATCGCTGACAGTAAAATTGATCCAGCCAATCGCGATGGAGAAAGGTTTGAAGTTCGCGATCCGCGAAGGTGGTCGTACCGTAGGTGCCGGCCAGGTGACCGAGATCATTAAATAAAGCCCCCTAAATCCCCCAAAGGGGGACTTTGCGGAGAGTTTTTATAAATTTGCAAAGTACTTAGGTGAAAAGCTTAAGTACTTTGTTTTTGTCAAAAGTTCTTTTATTCGAAGGTTTTCTTAAGCCCCTCCTTTGGAGGGGTTTGGGGAGGCCGCTCTACGGGCATGGTGCAACGGTAGCATACGGGTCTCCAAAACCTTTGATCTGGGTTCGAATCCTAGTGCCCGTGCGAAATAAATTGACAATTTGAAAAATGACGACTTTGTAAGTTCATTCTCAAATTTTCAGGATTTCAAATTTTAAATTGTTGTATGAACAAGATTACCAGTTATTTAAAGGAGTCGTACAAGGAACTGACTGAAAAAGTGACCTGGCCTAACTGGCAGCAGCTTCAACAGTCAACCATGATCGTACTTGTTGCCACCATTATTATTACCGGGGTTATTTGGCTGATGGACATGGGGATCGCCGGTACTTTGAAATTTGTATATAATCAATTCTATAACTAATGGAAGCTACGACGGAAAATAAAGAGCATGCGCAGCAGGACTCAAAGTGGTTCGTACTTCGGGTAGTTAGCGGTAAGGAGAGAAAGGTAAAAGAGTACCTCGACAAGGAGATATCAAGAGGCGGCTGGAGCGAGGTGGTTAAACAGGTTTTCCTGCCCGTGGAGAAAGTATATAAAGTAGTGAATGGGAAAAAGGTGATGCGTGAGCGTAACTACTATCCGGGATATGTGATGATAGAAGTTCTTGATGGTAAACTCAGCGACGATCTCAGGGATACCATTAAGAATACCAACAGCGTTATTCATTTCCTTGGTAAAGAAAATCCAATTGCCCTGCGTAAGGCGGAAGTGAACAAGATGCTTGGTAAAATGGATGAAATGGCGGAAGCAGGCGGTATCAGCATGAGCGAGCCATTTATCGTAGGAGAGACTATCAAGATCATCGAGGGACCGTTCAACGACTTTAACGGTGTGATCGAAGATGTAAATGATGAAAAGAAGAAATTGAAAGTGACGGTTAAGATATTCGGCCGGTCTACGCCTGTGGAACTTAACTACATGCAGGTGGAAAAAATAAGCTAGTCAGTTTTAGAAACAACTTTTTAAACCGGCATGGATATGATCCTGCCGGTTTTTATTTTTAATAATGACTTCGAAGTTCAAATTTTTATTGCTTTATTATATCAGCTGGGTATTGTTCTTTGAATTGATGCGCATCAGTTTCCTATTGTATCATTTCGATAAAACCAGCCAGCTTTCGTGGGGCACGGCACTGTCTACATTGTGGTACGGCATGAAGATGGACCTTTCAGTTGCAGCCTATATC
>JAEZRB010000213.1 GCA_023412975.1 Bacteroidota bacterium
ATCGATCACACCCTGGTATTCGTTTTTGCGATAAGCACGAAGGAGATAACGATTGTCGCGACTGATACGATAGTCCAGTGCAATATCACCAGCAATATTATTGCCCTGCTGGTTGGAACCGGAAGGACCTTCAAGTTCAAAATTGCTGCCTACGGATACAGTAAGGCGGTCGTTTAAAAGTTGCTTCGACAAGCCCACATTCAGATCAGTCCTGTCTCTTCTTTCACCAGTCGTATAATCTTCAGATGATAGCACATCAAAGTTGAGATCGACACCAGCCACAAGGTCATCGGCGAGACGATTCAGTTGTTCCGTCAGTAGTTTACTTACACTCTGCCTTGCAAAGGTGCCGGCATTAAAAGATCCGCCGCTTGCGTCGAAGGGATTTTCAGCTACGAAGCGATTTAGTAAAAGCAGGGAGAATACCTGTTTATTCATCTCGCCTGTTTCCTGTCTCAGTTGCTCAAGCCTGTTTCTAACAGTACTCAGAATTTCACCTGAGACTATATATTTTTTATCCTCGGGGAGAATAATATCAAAGCTGATCTCAGGTTTTAATAGCTCTCCTTCCATTTTCAAGTGCACATCAAACGGCAGCTTCTGCATATAGGTATTGCGTTCAAAAGCGGTTGCCTCTTCCAACTGGCTTTTCACCAGGTCAAGTGGCGCAGCGTTGGCAACATAGATTGCATCGATATCGACGCGGGCATCAGTAGGTTCTCCCTCCCAGACAATACGACTTCCTTTTTCAATATCGAATTTTCGCTTTACGAAATTGAAGGTGAGTTCATAACTGCCCTGCTCGAGCTCATAGGTTCCGGCCATATTTACTTTTCCACTCGGATCGATACCCGCGGTAAGCAGGGCTTCGCCTTTTACATTTAGAAAATCACCATTTCCCTCGTCGATCACGAGACTGAATTCAGCTTCCTTGTCGATCTCGACATTGACCGAAATTTCCATACCTGTATAAGGTGCTGTATTGAGCGAGTCGTATGGGGCCATAAATAATGAATCTGAAAGCGTAGCATCCATATCTACGAACTCGATGATGCCTTCGCGCTGCACTACACCGGGTTCTCTTTGGGGCAGCACCACGGTCATACTGGTTTTTTCATTCACCACCAACCTGCCATCTATCACCGGGTCGGCTTCTGTGCCTTTGACCTGTAGGTTGGTATTGAAAAATAGTTGACCATAGAATAGTTTGTTATCCTTTTTGGTACTATTCAGTGCCTGGAAATCGCGGGCTCTTATGGCCAGGTCGAAATCGTAGTTGGTAAAGTTTTTTGTAGCCGCAACACCATCTATTCGCAAAGCATTCTGTGAAGTGTCCTTTATCTCAAAATTGTCAAATACAATGCCCTGTTCATTTACACTGATCTTCTCCTGGTCGATTGTAAAATAATTGTTGAGTATGCTTAGGTTGAAACGGGCTTTATTAAAATTGAGGTCGCCCCTTACTTCTGGGTTAGCTATTGTGCCCTGAATATCGAATTTTCCATTCATGGAGCCACTGGCATCCCGGAGCATTTCATTCGAAAAAGCTGCTGCCGTCGCCATGGGCATTTCCCGGATATCGAGATCGAAATCAAAATTGCTGTCACCACTTTTTAAATAATAATTACCTGTCAATCCCACATCATTTCCTCTTCCACTCAGGGCTATATCAGCAGCGTAGGTACCTGGTACGCGGTTGTTGACAAGTATTTTGACATTGCCCACCGTATCACCACGCAGGCTTAGATCATTCAGTGAAAGATCACCTACAAAAACTGGTTCGTTGGCTAGTTCATTAAATGTGATCTTACCACTAAGTACACCGTTTGCAAGCGTGGAATCCGTTTGCACAAAACCCGTAAGCGTTGCCAGCCTGAATTGTTCGAAGTTTACCTCGAGAGGCGCATTGGGATTTGCATTGAGGCTGTTAATAGCCAGTCGCTGACCATTTTTACTCAACTCAAAATTTCTTGCATTGATGCCCTGCGGCGTAATGAGGATCCTGTTGTCATTTGCGATGGTCCATGGGGCATAATTTAAAAGAAGACTGTCCGGTCTTAATACAATCTCGTAGTTGCCACTTTGGGGTTGTTGCAACAGGCCATTGATATTGTAAATATCATTGTTGTCCCCATTCTTAATATTTAAACCGAAGTCAACAGTATTATTTGCTATCGTTGTGCGCAGCGTTGTATTGTCGATGGCCATATTCGGTCCGCTGGCAAGACTTTCGATCGTTGTGATCATGCGGATCGCGCCTTGTTCCGTGCCAGCCTGCAGATCGAGATTGCGAAGCCTGTTCGGACCCATGACGATATAGGGCGCTTTTAGTGAAGCCGTCCATCCGTTTTGATCAGTAAGATGGGCCTGGATAGAAACCGAATCAATCTGTGTTAGACCCGGTACAAAAACTTTCAATGCCGGGTTGTCGAGTATATATGCATTGACGGTAAAATCAAAGGGCTGTGTTTTTATACCCGAACTATCACTTACAACGGCAAAATATGGGTGAATGGCCTGCTGGAATACCTGGCCAAGTTCTGTAAGTTGATACTGGCCCTCAATTCTTGCCGTCATCACGGGACTGGTAAGCTGCAGGTAGCGTCCACTGTCTGAACGGGCGGCTACGATTTGCAGGGTATCCAAAACGACGCGCTGATCGTCATGAACAAATACCGATTCGGTAAGGAATAGTTTTCCCTGCAGGTCGTCTGGATTGGTGACGGGGAAATCAGCCTGCAACTTTCCCCGGTAAATAATTTTGTCTTTAGTAAAATTCAATGCCTGCAGCTTCACACTATCGATCATGCCGCTTGCCTCTATTTTTGGGAACTCCCCGGACAGGTCAGCCACTGCATTGATCGCAAAATGAATATTGGGATCGACCATAGACAGCTCTGCATCGGCCTTTTGATCGCGAATAGAGCCATCGAGAGTGAGATCACGGTAGGAATAGCTGTTCAGGACTGCTGAATGCACCGTACCATTGAATATGGCATTTGCTGTTTTCGGGTCCGTTCCAGCGCCTTTCACAGTGACGGTGGCAGTTACCGGTCCCAGCATTTCCTGGTTTTGCAGAATAGTTCCCAGCTGAAGGGACCGTGTTTCCACTTTTGCGTTATAACCAATGCGCGATGGGTTATCAAACTCACTAAAGCTTCCGGTAATGCTGGCATCACCAAGATCGGTATCCACCGTAAGATCAGTATTCATGCGGCTGCTATTTCCCCTGATGGTACCTGCAGCGCTGATCCGGTTTGGCAGACTGATATTGGAAGGCAGCGTATTTTTTGGCAAAAAGCGGTTGATGTCTCTCCGGGAACTGTTGAGATTGCGGATTGCAAGGTTAGCCTCCATGTTTTGCATAGCCGGTAAACCGGATATGGTACCGGATACATCAAGCTTTGTGTCCTGCAGGCCTTGCAACTGTAAAGTTTCAATTTTCAGGTCCGCAACACGACCTGTAACCCGACTATTGATATACCACACCGCGTTGGGGTCGGCAAACGCTGGCTGCTGGCTCAGCGTAGGAACAAATGCCAGTACATCTTTTACATGTACCCTGCTTTCTTCGATATCCAGATCCACTTCCATATTCCCGATATTCTTCGCGAGTGATTCGATGGACGAGTAACGGATAGTTGCTTCGCGCTGCAATTTTGTACCCGGCGTTTCGAGATAGAGATTACGCAAGTAGGCTTCGCGGGGTGTATATAAAAATTCTGTTTTTAGCTGATTTAATACGAATCCGCTTTGTTCCTTAAAACTAGCATTGCTGATCGTGCCGGCAATTGAATCGGTATCCAGTAAAACATTTTTCGCATTGAGTGTAAAATCACGAGCCATCAGGTGTGCATAGTCCATACCCTTATTTACCCGCGGACTGTTATCGTTGTCAAACCGGAGTTCATTATTTTCCAGGTCCAGGTTATTTGCAAAGATTCGCCAACCCGCTTCCGCCTGGGTTTCCACTTCCTGTTCCACTTCTTTCTCGACCACTTTGGCGGAGCCTGTTTTTCCAAGCCTGATGGAAGCGACTGTATTTTTAAGTGCAACATCATCCAGGTTGATCACCTGCTTGTTGAGATCAATAGCGTTTGATGTTACCTGTAGTGAACCTAGATCTAGCATTGTATAAAATGAAGAAACATCATTGCGATAATCCAGGTTGATCTTTTCCAGCTGTAGCGTTTTGAAACTTATTTGGAATGGACTAGGCTCCAGGGCTTCCACACTGTCTTTTGATTCAGGCTCGGCAGTAGCCAGTGGCTTTGACTGGTATACTCTCGCAACCAGGCCGCTGATGCTTGTCTTGGGTACATTGTAGATCATTTGGGCCGGATCAAATTCCTCCACCTGGGTATATAGATGATCCAGCGATGCCTCCATGTCATTACCTGTCACCACATCTTTATAGAGCAGCCTGATCTTATTGAGTTCGATAGCACCAAGACTAATGGCGGCAGAGGAGCCGGTACTGGTATCCGGGCTGCTGCTGGTAGGGGCAAATGCGTCGATGATAAACTGGAAATTAAAGCTGGTGTCTGGAAGTTCACGTTTGACTTTAGCGGTTATATCGTTTAGGCTGATGTATTTTAATATCACTTCACCTTTTGTAATAAGCTTCCAGATATTAAGATCAGCCATCAGTTTGCCGCCGTAAAGCAACGTGTCTTTTTTCCTGTCCTCGACGTAGATTTTTTCTAAAACAATATCCCGGGGCAGACCAACGTAAATCCTTCCTACTTCAACCCTGGTGTCGAGTTTATTTTCGAGGTAAGCAACAGCTTTCTTTCGAATAAAGTTTTGTACGGGAGGTGTAAGTACCAGCAGGAATACAAGTACAATGAGGAAAAAAATCCACAGAAAGGTTTTAAGCACGATCCTTCCTGCGCGTTTCCATCCATTTGCCTTTTTTTCCTGTTGTTCCATCGGCTTTCGACTGCTTGAGTTGTGTAGACTTTGAGTGTAAAGGTATAGTTAGAAAATATCGTGCTATATTCCCTTTGGACAGGATTTGGAAACGCGCTTGACGCCTATTCATTATCTTGCTGAAAATAAGATTGCTATGCACCGCTCCCGAATTGCCGGTATAGGGATGTATGTTCCCCCCGGTGTTGTAACCAATCATGACCTGTTGAAATACATGGATACCAGCGATGAGTGGATCCAGGAAAGAACAGGGATCAGGGAAAGAAGGTATGCGCATCGCACCGGGGAGACGACTACCACGATGGGTGTCGAAGCCGCAAAAATCGCGATCGAAAGGGCAGGGTTAACTACTAAGGACATCGATTTTATCATATTCGCCACCTTATCACCCGATTATTATTTCCCGGGATGCGGTGTCTTATTACAAAGGGCATTGAAGATGAATGAAATTGGTGCGCTTGATGTACGTAACCAATGCAGTGGATTTGTGTATGCCCTGAGTGTTGCCGACCAGTTTATAAAAACCGGTATGTATAAAAACATACTGGTGGTAGGAAGTGAAAAGCATTCTTTCGGCCTTGATTTCAGTACAAGGGGACGCAATATATCCGTGATCTTTGGTGATGGCGCGGGCGCGGTCGTGTTGCAGGCTGCACCGGAATCGTCGCGGTCGGGCTTACTCAGCACACATTTACACAGTGATGGAGAAAGCGCGGAGATACTCGCGATGTACAATCCGGGTACGCATGCCAATCAGTGGACAAAGGAATCGCTGGCCGATTTCAATGAGGGTGAAATGGGCGATATGTTCATGAGCCATGCCATGATCGACAAGGCCCAGAACTTTCCATACATGGACGGACCGACTGTGTTTAAAAAAGCCATTGTGAAATTTCCCGAAGTGATTGAAGAAGCACTTAAAACAAATCAGCTTCAAACAACGGATATAACACTGCTCATCCCGCACCAGGCGAACCTGCGGATCGCGCAGTTTGTACAACAGAAGCTGAAACTGAGGGACGACCAGGTATATAATAATATTGACAGGTACGGAAACACCACCGCCGCGTCGATACCGATCGCACTCTGTGAAGCCTGGGAGCAGGGTAAAGTCAAAGAAGGGGACCTGGTGTGCCTTGCAGCATTTGGAAGCGGGTTTACCTGGGGCAGCGCAATTTTGCGTTGGTAAAATGTAGCGGCTAATTTTGGCCCGCGATATTATTTTTCATTGAAGATGTTACATGCAGAAGCGCATTATCTATATCATTAATCCGATAGCCGGTACGAGAACAAAAAAAGATCTCCAGGAATACGTTCAGAAAAGAACACGGGAAATGGGGATTCCATTCCATATTTTTCCCTCAGTTGCGAGTGGTGACTATTCTTTCCTTCGTCCCATCATCCTGGAAGAGAAAATTACAGATGTAGTGATTGCCGGTGGCGATGGCACCGTAAGCCAGGTCGTGAACAGCCTGATGAACGAGCGGGTTAATTTTGGGATCATACCCTGTGGATCCGGCAATGGCCTTGCACTGGCGGCAAAAATTCCAAAACGACCCGAAAAAGCGCTTAACATAGTTTTTAATGGAGAGGCATCCGCAATCGATGGATTTTATGTGAATGATCAATTCGCCTGTATGCTCTGCGGACTTGGGTTCGATGCCAAGGTTGCACATGACTTTGCCAGGCAGTCCAAGCGGGGTTTTGCCACCTATGCCAGCCTGGTGAGCAGGAATTTTTTTTCTATTTCGCCTTATCGATTTGATGTAGAAGCCGGCGGAAGAGGGTTTTCAACAGAAGCATTTTTTATCAGCATCGCCAACAGCAACCAGTTTGGTAATCATTTTACCATAGCACCGGAAGCGTTATTGGCTGATGGGCTTTTGGATATTGTTATCGTAAAAAAAGCAGCAAAACCCCGCCTGCTTTATAATCTTGTTAAGCAGGTCTTTGCCGGCAAGATCAAGAAAGTTGAAAATTCACTCGACCAGCCGATCAGTTATTTCCAGGCAGAATCCATCACGATTAAGAATACAGACCAGGCGCCGATGCATATTGACGGAGATCCGGCAGAGACGCCGGTGGAAATAGAAATATCTATCCGAAAAAAATGCTTCCGGCTTATACAACCTGTGCCTGAAGCTGATTGATCTTCAACTGAAGATAAACGGGGTTATTATTTTAAGTTATAGTCAAAATGAAGTAACCTGCTGAGCTCCTGAAAGCTTTTTTCATTGGCAGGTGAATTAACGGAGCTGATAATATCTTTTTGTTCTCTTTTGCTCAGGTGGAAATTCAGGGCTGCTTTATTTTCTTCCTTGTCAGAGGCGTACTGGAATAAAACTTTATGTACGGTGCGACCCGGATGCTCGGCATAATAGCTGAGCATATCATTTTGAAAATACTCCATCATCTTAAACCAGTTGTGTTGCAATAACAGAAATGGCTTAGTGGCATGATCAGTTATGTCATCCGACATATAAGGATATTCCCAACCGCCGGGGCTGCGGTCTCTCACCTGGATCAGCAATACGCCACTTGTATTTTCTTTGATCCAGTCATCGAAAGCTTCAAGAAAACGCAGGGAGGTTTCCTGTCCGTAATTATCTCTCAAACCAGCATCCATCACGTCGATAACGGGGTTAGAGGGTAGCCATACATTTGGAAGCACGATTGGGAATGTGGCGTTCATTCGCAAGGCGGTAAGGATTCGCAGATTTTGCGCGTCCTGGTTTTTGAAAAACGCTGAAAAATCAATTACATCGGGATCCATGACAGGCAGGCGTGTAGTATCCTGCCAGCCCTGCATCATAAAGCTTACGGGTTGTGTACTGATGATTAGTTTGCGGCTATCCCTGGTCACGACGGAATTGTAGAACATGAGTGGAATATTGGCAGCCTTTTCATCTTCCGCATAATCGCCAATTTGTTTGTCAAGCATGCGCCTGGTATTGGTATTCAGCTTTTCTTCAAAAGCATAACCACGATCTTTTACATAAGTATATTGGTCTACGCTGAATTTCTGCGCCGGCGCAATCAGGTCTCTCGCTACAAATGAAGAAAACACGGGATTCAATACATCTCCGGCGATATCTTCTACATATTTAGGGTCCTGTAAGTCGATATTCTTTCCCTTAAGTTTTTGCAGGTATAGTTCTCTGAAATAAGTGGCACCAATCATTCCCCCGGAAGCACCGTTGATCAGGAATATTTTCTTCATGATAGTCCCATTGCTCAAACTATCCAGGTATTGGAGCATGCTAAAGGTAAAGGTGGCGCTCCTGTGACCGCCGCCACTGGTATTTAACAATACAAGCAAGGGACGTGAACTGTCCTGTTTCTTTTTCCAGTTCTCAAGAACCCTGATCATATTCTGCCGATCGGCCTGTACTTTTTCAGGTGTGCAAAGCGCCATTAACCCTTCGCGTGAATACTGTGGCCTGTTTTGTTTGTTTTGGTAGTCGAGACCATAGGCTTTATTGCGTGGATCGATCCAGTCTTTCTGGTAAAAGAAATTCAATGCAAGCAACAACATCAACAGGTAGGGAATGCTCCAGCTTTGAAGGAAATAGGAAAATGCACCGGCTACGCCGATCAGGATGGAAAAAAATATCGTGATGCTGGCAGCGGCGGGTATCTGGAAAAAAGGAGAGTCGAGAAAAAATCCAATCAGCACCAGGAACAGGAATGCCGCAAATACCGAAATGATCGCCGCAAAGTGATGCCGCTTGAAAAGCGATTCTACGAACTGGGGCGTGTAGTGCCTAACATCCCGGACGGGTCGGAGGCGAAGCGGTGAATCAAAATACCATTCTACATGTATCAGGCTTTCGGTATGATAGACCTCCCGCGCCGGTTTCAATTGTGTTAGATACTCACCCGGTACACTGATCTCAGGCATCATCCGGCGAAGGATGGAACGATCGGCACGAAAAAAGTAAATAAAAGAGACCGCCAGGATCAGGATCAGCCCGCTAAGAAATCCGCCAGCTAAAAAAAGGATTTCAATATTGCTGATCAATTCTCGGTAACGGGTAAACTCATAGGCTCGGAAAAAGTAAAACAGAATAAAAAGCAGTGGAATGATGGCGTTGTTGATACAGTATTTTAAGAATGGGTTGGTTGTCGCGGAGAGAAACTTAAAATGCTTGCTGAACAAAATAAAGGTGCTGATATTCCAGCTCATGATAAACATGCCGATTGATATACCAACGATCGCGGCACTGATCGAATTTACATTATCGAGGAACTCTGGCGCCAGGAAAAGTGAGTCGGCGCCAAAGGTTTGCATAAAGCTTCCATTTACCACCGCAAACAGGATAAACCAAAAGAGCAGCAATACCTGGTATTTGCGAAAATGCAGGAAAAGCAGTTGTATGGGAAACGAATAATAAAATCCTCTAAGCCATGCTTTCATGAAAACGGTAGCTGGTGATATTTAAAAATACTATTTAATGACAGCAATGCAAATTACCGCCACGGTATAATTAGGAGCGGGGGAACTTGCTGCTTCTGATGATGTACAAAAACCACACAAATGACATCAATAGCAGCATGGCCACAAACTGATGGGCTACTCCGAGCCAAAGGAAGCTTCGGGTATTGATAGAGTGAAGAACGGTAAACACGCCGAGCGCTACCTGAATCAGGACAAGTGCTAACGGCCAGAGTCGGGTTTTCCGGAAAATAGGAGAACCACTTACCTTAAAAGACTGCCAGGTCCAGGCAAGCACCAGTATGGTTAACAGGTAAGCAATATTGCGGTGAAGGAAGTGGATCATGATGGGATGATCTGTCAACTGGCTAATACCACTAAAATGCCGGTCGCCAAAGGAACTGGTATCGCCGGGCAACCAGTGTCCGTTCATCGAAGGCCAGGTTGGTGCCGCGGTGGCTGCTTTTAATCCCGCCATAAAGGCACCATAAATGAGTTGTACAACCAGCAATGCCGTCAACTTGCCCATAAATTTTTTTAATGAACCGCTATAGGTGAGCTGTCGCTCCGGGATCAGTAATTGCAGGGCGAACCAAAGTGTGTACACCAGTAAGCCCAGGGCAAGAATAAAATGAATAGCCAGTTTATAATGGCTTACATATACCAGTTCTGAATCTTCGAGACCGCTTTGTACCATGATCCAGCCAACCAGTCCCTGTAGGGCACCCAGTAGAAAAAGGATCACCAGCGGACGGATCATTTCCTGCTTAAAACGTCGTTGAATTAAAAAGATGATAAAGGGGATCAGGAAAACAACACCCAGCAATCTCGCCCATAGCCTGTGAAACCATTCCCAGAAGAATATGAATTTAAAATCTTTTAATGTGAAGTGGAAATTGAGGTATTTATATTGTGCAATTTGCTTATACTTTTCAAATGCTATATTCCATTCCTGTTCGTTCAACGGCGGCAGGGCACCCATTATAGGTTTCCATTCCGTGATGGAAAGCCCTGACCCTGTAAGACGTGTAATCCCTCCCAGCAAAACCTGTATGATAATCATGGCCACACCTACCAAAAGCCAGATGGCTACGGGCCGTGAAGAACGCGCAGGTTTCAAATCGGAGAGCATAGCGGGTGCAAAGTTAGGCCTGCAACAAATGAAAAGGATGATTTTTTGTGGATTAAATTTATCGGTCGCGGCATACTATTACAAATACATCGATTATTTTCGTTTCACCTCCACAAATTGATTTATTTATAAACCAGATGCTGAAATCCCGGTACCAAAACACACTGATTGAAGCCGGCTGCGACGAAGCCGGCAGAGGTTGTTTTGCCGGGCCTGTATTTGCAGCGGCGGTAATACTACCGAAAAAATTTCGACACCCTCTCCTGAACGACTCCAAAAAACTTACAGCGGAGCAGCGCAATGAATTGAGGCCGCTCATTGAAGAAAAAGCCATTGCCTGGGCGGTTGCTTCGGTCGACAATGAAGAGATCGATCATATTAATATTTTAAATGCTTCCTTCAAGGCCATGCACCTCGCGATTGCAAAATTGCAGGAGCTGCCCCAGCTTTTACTGATTGATGGTAATCGATTCAAACCCTACGAGTCGATACCACACCAATGCGTGATCCAGGGCGACGGTCTTTACGCCAGTATAGCTGCGGCCAGTATTCTTGCAAAAACTTACAGGGATGAATATATGTGCCAGCTGCATGATGAGTTTCCCGTTTATCACTGGGTGAGCAATAAAGGTTATGGCACACCGGCACATCGCCATGCGATAGCTGAACATGGTTTATGTAAATACCACCGCAGAAGCTTCAGGATGATGGATGCGCAATTGGAATTATTCGAAGAGGACGGTTATCAAATCTAGTTTGCGTTATCCGAAATTATTAGGGGTCAGTATCCCATATCAAAGGTTAATTCCATTTTCCTAAACCTTCCCGGAGTACGACAGGTTCTGGCCCGGTACAATCAAGCACGGTTGAAGGAACAGTGCCTCCTATGCCGCCATCGATCACGATGTCAACATCGTGCATAAAATTTTCATACATGATCTCAGGATCGGTATAGTCTTCCACCATTTCACCAGGAAGTGAAGCGCTAAGTATGGGCCGGCCTAGTTCGTTGATAATGGCCTGCGCTATTTTGTTATCTGGAATGCGAAGCCCGATCGTATCTTTTTTACTCTGTAGTATCCGGGGTACCATTTTACTTGCAGGCAGAATGAAAGTATAAGGGCCCGGTAAATATTCCTTTAAAAGGCGGAATGTAGCAGTAGAAACTTGTTTGGAATATTCACTGAGGTGGCTGAGGTCGGAACAAATAAAAGATAACTGCGCTTTACGGGGTTCTACGTTTTTGATCCGGCAAATCCGCTCAATGGCTTTTTGCTGGAGTATATCGCAACCCAAACCATAGATCGTGTCTGTCGGGTAGATAATAATGCCGCCTTTCTCCAGCGTGTCTACGACTGTTCTTATATGTCGTTGCTGGGGGTTTTCAGGATGAATACGAAGTAACATAATTAATAGTCTTTATCTGCAGGCCTGTTAAATCTCTATAAATCTACGGGTGTTTTTTTTAAAAAGATTTAGCAGACCATATTCTTTACTTGATTTGGATTTCCCCTTAATTTTAACCAGATAAAAACACTCAGTATGCAGCTGAAGCCGGTCACTTCGGTCAATTCGATCGAACCAGGTAAATTCAGGAAAGAATTTTACCAACCGGGGATACCCATTGTAATCAAAGATCTTGCAAAACAGTGGCCGGCATACACAAAATGGAACTGGGATTATTTCAAACAGCTTGTTGGCGATAAAACAGTTCCGCTTTACAACAATATAAAAAGCGACGCCTATACTCCCATCAATAAGGCGGATGATTACAAAACTTTCGGGGAATATATTGATATGATCAGCCAGGGTCCAGCGGGCTGGCGCATTTTCCTGTTCAATATTTTTGACCACGCGCCAGAGTTGATCAAAGATTTTACATGGCCCGAACACCTGATGAAGGGGTTTGTAAAAAAATACCCAATGCTTTTTACAGGCGGCGCTTCCAGCATTACCCATATGCATTTCGATATCGATCTTTCACATATACTCCATACACAGTTTGGCGGCCGGAAGCGGGTGCTGATGTTTCCTTTCAGGGAGCAGTATAAACTGTACAGGAAACCATTTGAGGTTTTGAGCCTTGCGGATTTCTCCAATTACTACGAGCAAAACGGTTCGCCGGATTATGAAAAATTCCCGGCGTTAAAACTGGCAGAAGGATTTGATTTTATCCTGGAACCTGGCGATACACTTTTTATGCCCGCGGGCTATTGGCACCATATGGAATATCTCGACAGCGGCTTTGCAATGAGCTTACGTGCCTTACATCCCAGTTTCAGCAATAAATTGAAAGGCGCCTGGAATTTGTTTGGCATGCGAAGCATTGATACAATTATGAAAAAAGCTATGCCTCACTGGTGGTATGAACAAAAACAACGAATAATATTCAAAAACGCAAACAGGGAGCTTGGAAACATGGATCTTGTGGCATGAGAAAGCTCTACTGGTCTAGAAATGATAATTAAGTGAGGCGCATACTATATGTGGCCCTAACCCAAAACTGGCATAATTCGAGAAGCTCCCACCAAGTTTTGCCACTGTCGCCAGCTCAAATTTCCTGTTGAGAATATAACCAGCCCTGGCATTGAAAGACAACCAGCCCTTTTCAAGATCCAGGTGAGGAGAAAACTCTAATATATTATAGGGAGTTTTCAACGTCAGGGAATTTTCCGGGTAAGTCGTAAGGTTGTAAGCAACCCCAACACCAAGGTAAAGCTTGTTTTTATCCCGATTAACGAGATTATATAAGATCGATAGTGACGGTGACAGGTTACTGCCCTTTAGATTATAAGTAACGCTGTCCGCTACGCCCAGGTGATCAAATCCTTCATATTTGAGACTATACCAGCTGAGTTCAGCCCGGAACACAAGCTTTTGAAGGTTTCGTCCAATTGGTATATCAACTCCTGCTGAAAACAATGGCTGAATGCTCAAAGAATAGTCAAGATTGGAGAGGTTATCCGCCGGACCTGTATATTTTATATTTGAGAATGCAAGCCCTGCACCGGCAAAGAATGAAGCACGCACTTTAGGTTTGGGTGCAACGTAGCTGTAACTACTATTGTAGAGGATTTCGTTCAATTTTTTCACAAGATTCAAAATCTCCCGTCCACGATACTCAGCAGTCCTTAGCCTTGGGACGGAAACATCTGATTTCCCCGATTCGGTGAGCAACAGCTGAAGCTGGTCGCGGAATAAGTAACTCCTAAGCACCCGGGTATCGCTATCAACCAGGTAAACTTTGTATTGTAACTCCTCATAATCTTTCTCCATATTTTTTATATAATATTGGGGTTTTGAGTCATACAACTCAAACAGACTTAACGGTGCTTCAAGTAATACGCGTAGAAAGACAGTATCGCGTAGTAAGGTATCCTCTACCAGCATGGCGAGTCTGTTAATTTCTACTGGCCGGGTATCCTTCATCACTACAGCCTTTACATATCGATCATGCCCTGTTATTTCAAAATAATTTAGATCATTAACGGTATAGTTGCTGGGCTTATCATCTGTAGCTAAATTTCGAAATCGTATAATATCAGGATTTCTTTCCCATTGAAGATATTCGATCCAGCCCTGTATAGTGTCGCCATTATTGTTTACTATAAAGCCGGGTTTGTATAATGACTGCCCTATAGAGACTGAGCTAATAAAAATTGTAATGGAGAACAGGAAAGGCAGAATGATACATTTCATGGTAAAAACTTAGAAAATAAAAAATTCGTGATTCGCTCTGACAATAAGTTTGTGAGAATCCGGAGCAATATTAAAAATGATAGTTCAGGTTGGCCGAATAAAGTGTGGGTTTCAAATACGTGATAAACGATCCGAAACTGGCTGTAGCAGCGATCTCAAATTTATCGTTTAGGATAAAACCCGTCCGTGCATTCAGTGCGAACCATGATTTCTTGAGATCCAGGTGCGGCGAACGTGTTAGCAGGTAGCCGGGGTTGTTGTAATATTTCTTGTGCAGAATATTTTCGGGGTATGAAGAGAAATTGTATTGAAACCCAAGACCCAGGTAAAGCTTTTGCTTCGGATGATTCACCACATTATACAATGCGGAAAGTGAAGGCGCCATCGAGGATACACTGAGGTGATAACGAATGCTATCCGTAGCTGAGGGATTATTGTCGCCATGGTATTCTGTTTTGTACCAGGCCAGCTCAAACCTTAGTTTCAAACGCTGCATATTGCGCCACATAGCAAAATCAAAACCTCCCAACAGCAATGGCTTTGTGCTGCTCGTATAATTAAGAGCGGTATTTTCATCGGGCTCTCCCTGGTACTTCAGGGTTGAGTGCAACATACCCGCCCCCACGAAAAATGACAGTGATTGTTTCTGTCTTTTTACCTTATAGCTAGTTGTTCCATTACTTAAAGAACTGTTCATCTTGTCGACAACCTTCACGAGATCGTTTTCGCTGTAATTGCTTGAGGCAAGTAAATTATCCAGCGAAGCTGATTCACTGCCGGCCGGCATCATAGATTTCAACTGGTCGCGAAAGATATACTGCCTCGAAAGTCTCGAATTGCGGTCAACCAGGAAGACCTTATATTGTAATTCCTGGTAATCACCGTTACCTTCTTTGATATAGAAATGCGGCTTTGTATCAGTAAACTGGTATAGGCTGTAGTTGCTACTGACCAGGAGCCTGAGGAAAACGGTGTCTGTTACGATTGTGTCAATAAAAGCTCTTTCGAGTTCAGCCATCTCCACCGGGCGAATATCCTTTTTTATAATGGCAGTAATGTAACGATCTAATCCATTCACCTCAAAAGATGCCAGATCTTTTACGGTGTAAGTTACCGGGTTGGTATTGGCAGCAGTTTGAAATTTTATGGAACTTGGATTCTTGCGCCACTGACGATAATCGATCAATCCTTCGATGGTTTCACCGTTTTGGGTGACTACCGAGCCGGGTTTAAAATTTGATTGCGCAAAAGTGCTGGTAAGGCAAAAGCTGGCAAGCGCCACGCAAAGAAGTCGTGTTTTCACAAGCATGCGGATTGGTTGCGCTCAAAACTATATCTCAACGATTAGATTTCCAATAGATTAGCTATATATATAATATCCAGTCTTTCGAAAGAAAAGGAGATCAGATCAGGCAATTGTCCATACTTCCTTGCCTCTCAGCAGTTTATCAAGGTCAGCAGGCTTGGCGGCGATCGCGTTTTCCAACTGCATTTTCATCTGGTCTTCGTAACAGGGCCTGTCGTTTTGATAAAATACACCAAAAGGTCTTGGCAGGTGCCCTTCCATTTGGGGATCATCGAAGATGCGTACCAGTATCTGGGCCTTGTAAATATCTTTTTCATCATGAACCCAGAGATCATCAGGGCTGTGACCATTATGAAGGTCCACTACCTTTGGCGTAAAACCGTCCAGTTTTATCCCTTTTTCACCTGCGGCGCCAAATACCAGCGGCTTACCTTGTTCCAGGAACAAGGTCTCCTGGGGTTTGCTGCTTTTTTCAGTGAATATTTCAAATGCGCCATCATTAAAGATGTTGCAGTTTTGATAGATTTCGAGAAATGAGGAACCTTTATGTTGATGGGTTCTAAGTAACATCGCCTGCAGGTGTTTTGGATCACGGTCCATCGTACGGGCCACAAAACTTGCATCAGCGCCCATCGCGAGTGCCAGCGGATTGAATGGGTGATCGATACTTCCAAAAGGCGTGGATTTGGTAACCTTGTTTTCTTCAGAAGTTGGAGAATACTGGCCTTTTGTCAAACCATAGATCTGGTTGTTGAAAACAAGAAGATTGACATCAAAATTCCGGCGTAATAAATGAATGGTATGATTTCCACCAATACTAAGGCTATCACCATCGCCGCTTACAATCCAAACACTCAGCTCGGGCCGGCTGGCTTTCAGGCCTGATGCAATAGCGGTGGCACGTCCATGAATGTAATGCATACAATAAGTATTCATATAATAAGGGAAGCGGCTGCTGCAGCCAATTCCGGAAATGATCACGATATTCTCTTTCGGGATGCCAAGTGTAGGCATCACTTTTTGCACCTGTGCCAAAATAGAATAATCACCACAACCCGGGCACCAGCGTACCTCCTGGTCGGTGGCAAAATCTTTTGGTGTAAGAGCCGGGCCTGTCAACACATCACTCATAACGATAAAATATTGGAGCGTAAAATTAGTGAATATTGGCGTGCAATCCACGTTGGCAGCGACCGGCAGACAGCTATTTAGGTTTTTGTTGGCCTACTACCGGGCTTTGTAAAAGTTCGCAAATAGAATTTGTACCTAACTTGCGCTCCAAATATTGTATATATGGCTTCTTCCCAATATGATTTTGGCATGGTAGGACTGGGCACCATGGGCCGTAACCTTTTACTTAATATCGCCGACCATGGGTATGCCGCCATTGGCTTTGATAAAGATCCATCCAAAACAACGTTGCTGGAGGGTTCAGCCACTACGGGATCTAGCGTAAGGGGTGTGAATACCATGGAGGAGCTGGTCTCTCAACTGAAATCCCCCCGGAGAATAATGATCCTGGTACCCGCGGGACCAGCGGTTGACTCGGTGATCGGTGAGTTGTTACCTCTGCTGGACGAAGCTGATATTATAATTGACGGTGGCAATTCTCATTTTACAGATACACTGCGTCGCATACAAACAGTGGAAGCAAAAAACATCCATTTTGTAGGTATGGGTGTGAGTGGTGGCGAGCAGGGAGCGAGAACGGGTCCGAGCATCATGCCCGGTGGTGATACAAAAGCCTGGGAACACCTGAAACCCATCCTTGAATCGGTAGCCGCTAAAGTAAATGGAGATCCCTGTGTAGCCTATATGGGCAAAAATGCTGCGGGGCACTATGTAAAAATGGTACATAACGGCATTGAATATGCGATCATGCAAATGATCAGCGAAGTGTATGATTTTTTGAAGAGGGGACTCGACTGCAGCCATGAAGAAATGGCCGGGATCTTTAAAAAATGGAACGAGGGAGAACTGCAATCATTCCTGGTGGAGATCACCGCGGATATTTTGCCGAAAAAAGATGACACGACCGGCAGGGATCTACTCGATATGATCCTCGACAAAGCAGGTTCCAAGGGAACGGGTAAATGGACGTCGCAGGAGGCCATGGACCTCCCTATCACTTTACCAACCATCGATATGGCAGTAGCGATGCGTGATCTTTCCGGATTGAAGGATGAGCGGGTAAAGGCTGCGGCGCTTTACAAACCAAGAGTAAAAAGCCTGGCGAAGCAAAAAGATAAGTTGATCGGCCAACTACACGATGCGCTATACCTGTCTACCCTGCTCGCCTACGCACAGGGTCTTGCCATGCTTGCGAAAGCATCTTCGGAAAGAAAAATGGATATACCACTTGCTGATGTGGTGAAGATCTGGAGAGGAGGTTGTATCATCCGCTCGGCCCAGTTGGAGGTCTTTACTGCAGTATTTAAGAAAAAGCAGCTTTCGAATATTTTACTTGATAGAAAAATAGCTACGATCGTAAAAAGGAAACTACCTGCACTTCGAAAGATCGTACAACAAAGCGCCGCTGCACGGATACCTGCCGCGGGTTTGATGAGTGCCCTGGCCTATCTCGACGCCTATACCAGCGAGCGAATGGCAACCAACCTGGTGCAGGCGCAAAGAGATTATTTTGGTGCACACACCTACCAGCGTATTGATAGCGAAGGGAGTTTTCATACTGAGTGGTAAATGATTGCAGCTACTGTGAATGATGAAGTTTAATATCTACTGACAAATGAAAAAGAAAGAAAATCTACCCCCAACCATACTCTTTATATTCGGTGGAAGTGGCGACCTGGCCAACCGCAAACTGATCCCCGCCCTGTATAATTTATTTATCGATGGCCATTTACCGGAAAAGTTCATAGTGATCGGTGTGGGT
>JAEZRB010000049.1 GCA_023412975.1 Bacteroidota bacterium
CTTTATGGTGGTAAACGGGTAAGTATTGGGGCCAATTTCCGGACCGATTCAGTTCCCCGCATAATTATTGATAAGGGGTGCGTATTAAATATTGGTAGTGGCGTGGAATTTAGAAGGAATATTGAAATCAGGGTACATGGCCAGTCAACCGTTACCATCGGAAATAAAACGCGGATAGACAGAGGTGTGAGAATTTTGTCTGCTAACAAATCAAATATTTTAATAGCAGATGGTGCCCGAATAGGATTATATTCTGTTTTAAATGGAGGTGACTCAATTTCTGTTGGAAAAAAGGCGTTGATTTCCGGATTTGTCTACTTACAGACGAGTATGCATGGATTCAATACGAAGGAAAAATTTGTGCAGGATCAGGGTTACCAACATGCACCAGTAATACTTGAGGAAGACTCATGGTTGGGAACTCATGTTGTAGTGCTGCCTGGAATTACCATAGGAAAAGGAGCCATTGTAGGAAGTAATGCTGTTGTTACAAAAAGTGTAGAACCTTATTATGTTGTTGCTGGTGTTCCTGCCGTACCATTAAAAGATCGAGAATGAAAATTGAAAGACCTTTGGTGACTGTATATGTTACGAACTATAACTATGCTAAGTATATCCGCCAATCGGTAGAAAGTATATTGAGTCAAACTTTACAGAATTATGAAATACTTATTGTAGATGACGGCTCTACAGATAATAGCCGAGATATTATTGAGGAGTATCGAAATAATCCAAAGATTCAGATAATCTACCAGCAAAACAAAGGTTTAAACGTTACCAATAATATCGCACTTCGTGCCTGCCGGGGGAAGTATATCATGCGTTTAGATGCGGACGACTATTTAAGCGATGATGCCTTGGAGATGATGACCGAGGTATTGGAGAAAGACAGTTCTATAGGCCTTGTATTTCCTGATTACTTCCTTGTTGATGAAAATGGTAGTAAAACGGAAGAGTTTAAGCGGCATAATTTTGAAGATGAAGTTTCTCTTATGGATCAGGCAGCTCATGGTGCCTGCACCATGATTAGAGTTGAATATTTAAAAGAACTTGGAGGATACAATGAAAGTTTTTCCTGTCAGGACGGATATGAGTTGTGGGTGAAATTTATTGCTCATCATAAGATCACTAATATCAGGAAACCGCTATTTTATTACCGTAGGCATTCAGCAAATCTTACAAGAAACGAGTCCAGGATTCTTTCCACACGTGCTAAAATCAACGAGCTCTATTCGGCAAATAGATTTGGTTCTTTGAATGCACTATGTGTCATTCCAGTTAGAGATAGTACTCTTGCATTGAAGTTGCTATCCGATAAAAGGGTTCTTGATTATAAAATTGAATCAGCGCTTGCTTGTAAGACTTTGGGTACAATAGTAATAAGCTCTCCGTCAGAGGAGGTAAGGGATTATGTTCAAAACCGTTATGCCCAGTATTCGAAGATCAAGTTCCATAAGCGTGATGAGAAAGAAGCACGCTTAAATGTTAACTTGGTAAATACCATACATGGTGTACTCCAGATGGCTGGTAACGACTTTGATGCGATTACAATTTTGACTATTGAGTTTCCTTTCGTAAAACCATATGTTATCGATGACGCAATCAATACAATGTTTTTGTTTGATTCTGATTCCATCGTCAGTGTCAGGCAGGAAAATAGTTTGCTTTTTCAACATTATGGTGATGGAATGCACCCAATCATGAATCTGGATAGATTTACAAAGCTTGAGCGTGAATCGCTCTACCGACTAACGGGAGGAATTTCTGCCGTTAAGACCGATAGATTTTTGTTATATGAGAAAATTACCGTAGGTCGAATAGGGCATATTATGATTGATCAGTTATCATCTCTTAGCCTTTTCAGTGATTTTGATTTCGAAGTAGCTGAAAGTCTGGTCCACAAATTAGCAAAAGATCCAGCAAGTTTATTATATTAATGGGTAAAAAAAATATCCTGCTCAATTGGGAATCATCACGTTCTGATTTAATGGAGCCTTTTGTAGCATTGAAAGACGATTTTAATTTTTCTGTGATTTGGTATAAAAGCCCTCCTGGCCACCCCAAAAGACACCCTTTCGAAGAATATTATTTTGGAGATTTCCACACGCCTTATGAAATACTAAAAAAGGTCAAGCCAGACATTATTGTTTTTTTCGGAGTTCATTCATTTCCACAAATATCACTTAATACGGCCGCTAAGAATAAGGGAATAATTACTTACGCCATGCATCATGGAGTTTTTTCGTCAAATCTTACATCCATTACGCAGATGCGTCGTGACATGGGTATTGTAAAGCAAAGAAGAGTAATAAGTAGTCTTTCATCTTTGTTTTTTTATTTTAGTGCGTTAAGATTTTCAAATAGAAGGGATTTTGGACGGTACTTTAAATTTCCATTTCTACTGCATAAATATGGCTCTTTGGCTGCCCTAAAAAAATGCGTATTTTCTTCGCGGTTACCAGATAAATATATTCAGCTATCACCTCACAATGCGTTATTCCAAAAGGAAATGGATCATCTTGATAATGATGATAAGTTCATTTATATTGGGCACCCACATTTTGATAAATTTTTTAGTGATTTGGCACTCGTGGAAAAGGCGGGAATTAAGAACGAGGGTTATTGGCTACTAGTCGATTTCCCAAATATTGAATCTAATATAGGGTTTAAGAAAATTGGTGCGGAGGCAAAAACTGATTTTTACAGGAGACTATCACGTTATGCGAAAAATGATGGGTGTAGGTTAAAAATTAAGCTTCACCCCGCAGGATATGACAGCACATTTAATTATGAAGATGATAATATTGAGTTGTTAAAGGATATTGATATCGTAAAAGAAATTGTCCAATCCAAGAGATGTTTTAGCTTTTATTCTACACTTCTAATTCCTATAATTTTTATAAAACAGCATTGCATTGTTTTCGATTTAGGACTCGATATCGGATTGCAGCGTGAATTGATTGAACTTGGAGTTGTGATCAGTCTCTCCCTTAATTCTTTTAATGAGGAAGAGGTAACCAAGGTTTATGACGTGAGGAGAGATGTAGATGCTTACAATGAGTTTGTAAGACGATATCTATATTTTACAGACGGAAGGTCTACAGAGAGACTAAAGAACATATTAATTGGGGATGAAGCTGCTTAAGACATTTTCCCTCTACACTTTTGTTGGCTTTTTAAATGCAGGGGTTGGCTTTCTTATTCTCCCACTCCTTACGCACTATCTCACGCCCGCCGATTACGGCGTCATCTCCCTAATGAACACTTATGTGCAGATCCTGATGCCGGTGATCGGGCTATCCACTGCTTCCCTGATATCGGTGGAGTACTACAACAAAAAATTGCAGCCACCCGAATTTAAAGAGCTGTTCTCATCCATAAGGGCCATTCCTTTGATGATGATGGTGCCTTTTGCTATTCTGTTCTTGCTGGGGTACAAATGGTTTCCACAACTGATGGAACTACCGGTAGAGGCTTACTGGCTCCTGCTGCCACTAACCTTGTTTGTATTGTACTCGGAAAATTTCAAATCATTCCTCGTCACCTCCAAACGCAGCTGGCTCTTCAGTATCACCACCCTGGGCAAGCTGTTTCTTGAAATTCCATTGAGCCTCGCGCTCATCATCCACGCCCACCTGCAATGGGACGGACGTATCTACGGCTGGTTCATCACCGTAGTGGTGTTTACACTCATATCCGTCTATTTCTATCGCAAGTGGAACCTGCTGGGTTTTGTGGTGAAAAGGCAATATGTGTGGCAGGCCATTGCATTTGGCGCGCCACTGATCCTGCACCAGATCGGTAAGTTTGTGATCAACCAGTCCGACCGACTCTTCCTCACCAAGATGGTGTCGATCGAAGAAATGGGTATCTACAGCGTGGGCTACCAGGTGGGCATGGTGCTGCTGATAGTATCCAGTGCATTCACCAATTTCTTTTCGCCGTTCCTGTATGAGCATCTCAATAAAGGACGAGAACAGGACAAACTGAAGATCATCCGCATCAGCTACCTGTTCATCATTGGCATGTTTGTGGTGCTACTGCTGCTGACGGCCTTTACGCCGTTTTTCTTCTCGTATTTTATCTCCGACAATTTTGCCGGCGCAGCCAAATATGTTTTCTGGATAGGACTGGGATACTGCTTTTGGGGTATCTACCTTGTTTTTTCGGGGTATATTTTTTACCTGCGAAAAAGTAAGGTGCTGGGCTATGTGTCGATAGTGAACGTGGCCATGAATATTACCGCCAACTATTTTTTTATAAAATGGTTTGGAGCTATCGGCGCGGCCTATGCTACCTGTCTCTCATTCCTGCTGGTATGTGTGATAGTAGGTGTAATAGCACATAAACTGTACCCGATGCCGTGGCGCGAATTTTCAAAGCTGTGGAATTATAAACAATAGAATGCGGGGAGCTGACCCATTACTATTTTCAACCCTGGAAGACCAATGGTTTTTTTTCATATCATCGACAATTTAAAAAGAGGAGGCGCTGAAACGCTGCTGTACCATGTGGTGAAAAATCTTGGGGCACACCAGCATGTGGTGGTACCCCTCACCACAGAACTGGGTTTTTCGGCCGAGGAAACCAGGGGCATGCAGATCATCCCCCTGGGGTTTACATCCATGACCAGCCTGCCCGCTGCCGCATGGAAATTGAAAAGACTGATAAAGAAGCACAAGCCCGATCTCGTGCACGCCCACCTGCCACTTGCATCGCTGGTAGCGCGACTGGCCACGCCAAAAAAAATAAAACTGTTTATTTCGGTACACAATACCTATTCTGAAAGCCTGCGTAAAGTAAGCCCCCGCCTTTTCTGGCTGGAAAAAAAACTGCATAGCAGCCGCGACAGGTTACTGTTTGTGTCGTCGGCCATCAGGCACGACTACCAGCAGATCATCGGTATCAAAGGATCCTCGTTTGTACTGTACAATTTTATCGCCGATAAATTTTTTGATCCCCACCACCAGCGGACACCTATACCGCGACGCGGCGGCCCGTTGCGACTGGTATCGGTAGGCAGCCTGAAAAAGCAAAAGAATTTCGACACTCTTATAAAAGCATTTGCCAGCCTCGACCCTGCAGGTTTTACACTCGATATATTTGGCGATGGACCTGAACGGGAGGCCCTGCTGACACAAATGGCCGATTCGGGGTTTCAACATGTGCAACTGCGCGGCGCGGTAGCCGATATGGAAACGCAACTCAAAAATTTCGACGCCTTCATCCTTGCGTCGCGCTACGAGGGTTTTGGCATTGCACCACTGGAAGCGGCCGCCACCGGCCTGCCCCTCTTATTGTCCGGCATCGACGTATTTCGCGAAGTGACAAAGGACCATGCCCGCTATTTTTCACCCGCCGATGAAAGTAACATAGCGGATACAATAAAAGATGTTGCGAACCACTACGACGACGCGTTGGCAGTGGCAGCGCAATTCAGACCGATGGTGCAACGCGCATATTCACTACAATCATACCTGCAACAACTATTAAACATCTATAATCATGAGTAACCTTTCAGGAAAGCTGAAAACATTTTTCTGGTACCTGGCCCGTCCTAAATATTATGGACAGCTATGGCAATTGATCAAAATTAGAGTGCTGGGATCCAAACCTGATGATACCCGGCAGGCAGCTACTGACTGGTGTAAGAAACATGCTGTAAATACAGAAGAGGCGCTCAGGATCATCATGGGTGCCAACGTGCCTGTGCAACGTATCGAAGACAGCTTCAACAGCGAATTCGAAGCAGCAAAAGAACGGGAAAAAAACTGCCCCGTCAAAATGGGCGGCCCCGGCGACCTGAACCTGCTCTACAACCTCTGCGAGCATATACAGGCGAAAAAGGTGATTGAAACAGGGGTGGCATATGGCTGGTCGTCGTTTTCAATATTGTTGTCCATACACAAAAGAAATGGCCTCCTCTGCAGCACCGACATGCCTTATCCCAAGATGAATAACGACGCTTATGTAGGTGTGGTAGTGCCGGAGCACCTCCGCAGGCACTGGAACCTGATCAGGCTTCCCGATGATAAAGGGTTGAAAATTGCGTTGGATAAGATTGGTAATCCCGACCTTTGCCACTACGATAGCGACAAGACATACGCGGGCAGGATGTTTGGTAACACGCTGCTCTGGAATGCACTGAGACCGGGTGGCATCTTCATTTCCGACGATATCAACGATAATATGGGATACCACGATTTTTGTGAAAAGAATAACCTTAAGCCTATAATCGTGCATGTTTATGGCAAGTTTGTTGGGATTGTTGTAAAAAAATAATGGAGTGTTGCAAAAGTTGATTTTTTCTTTACTTGTTTTTTGTTGTGCGGTGCAAAGCCCGGCACAACATTATTTTGATAACCGTATATCAGTGCCTGCCGACCTCCCGGCGCCCGTGATGGACGCGGTAAAGGATATGGCATACTGGCTGGAGAAAAGTACTTCGCACCCTTTTGTGATACGTCAGTCGGATAATGCGGTACAGCAGAAGAGCATACAACTGGTATGGGCCGACAGATCCGACCTGCCGCAGGCAGTGAAGCAACAACTGAATGGTGACGGCCAGTCATTTTACCTGTCGGTTGATAATAAGAGGGGCGTACGCATAACAGGCACAGGTACCAACTCGTTCAACAACGGGATCTATACCTTTTTGCAGGAGCTTGGCTTCAGGTGGTATATGCCCGGTGATGCATGGACGATAGTGCCCCCGGTGTTTAAAAGAAATATTACCATCAACAAAGTGTACACGCCCGATTTTCGCAATCGTTCCTATGCGGGTACAGGTGGCGTAAATGCTATACCGGGTACAGATCCGCAAAACACTTTTAAATCCGACTATAATACGTGGAACAGGCGCAACCGTTTCAATACAGACTACCCTGTGAAAGGACATGCTGGTCATTTGTTTTATAATTACCATAAGAAGGTGCTGGATGCCCATCCAAACTGGTTTTGTAATGGAAAGATCAACCGCTATGGGCGAATGGATATCAGCCATTCCAAAGTAGTTAACCTGTTTACCGAATGGGCGCTAAGCCAGGTAAAGAAGGACGATAGGTTTCCCACTATAGGCATTGATCCTTCCGATGGTGCCGGTGGTAAGGATGACTGCCTGCCATCAGGTATGAAGCAGATCAAAACGTGGTCGGATAAATATTTCTGGCTGGCCAACCAGGTGGCACAGCGTCTCGACAAAAATGATACGAAAACACAGGTGCAGCTCTATGCCTATGCTAACCACGCTGCCACCCCTTCATTTGCGCTGGAAAAGAATGTGTTTCCCGTCATCATTCCTTACGCCTTTCAGAATGTGACAGAACCTGAAAATTTTATAAAACAGTGGAGTGATAAAATGGAAGGCCGCCCTATCGGTATCTACGACTACTGGAATATCACGCAATGGAGCAGTGGGGTGCCCCAGTTTAATATTTACCAGATCCCGGTGAAGCTGCGGGTTTGGAAAAAGTACAATGTAAGCACTATCAACCTGGAGTCAACCAATGGCAAAGGAGCCATGGGGCATGTATTATGGCTGGGCTCGCAGATGATGTGGGATACACAGCTATCATTCGACAGCCTTTACCACGATTTCCTCAGCACCTGCTTTGGGCCCGCTGCCGGCGATGTAAAGAATATGTACGATCGCTGGAGCCGCAATTACCAGGAGGCGCTGGAGGTAAACCTGAGCCTGCGCGATCTTGCTGCTGCTTCCGCCAAAACCAGCGACCCGGCCATCCACGCAAGGCTGAGGGAACTGAAGGCCTATGTGCACTACCTGAAATTGTTTTATGATTACAGGGCCAACACCAAATCGGGGGCTGCGTTTCAAAAGCTGACAGACTATATTCATGATATACATGACCTGCGACTGGTACAAACTTCAGCATTGCTGGAGCGATATATTAAACCACCCAAAGATTATAAACCTGCTGCCCGCCGCGGTACGGTTTCCGCTGCCCGACGTATAGACATCGAATCGCAGTTCCGCCAAAACCTCAGGCAGCATGCCACTACTTACCAGATCAGCGACCTTAGGTTTGATTTGTCACGTGCAAAAGCGATAACCTCGGAAAAACAGGTTTCGCCAAAATTCATCAACGGCAGGAATGAATATCTTTTTCACCTTCCTGCAGCCACCGTGTTTGAGATGAAGGCCGGCGCCGGTAAAGAAACCAAACTGACCATCACAGGCGGCAGCCGCAAATGGGTGGATCAGATGATACCGGCTACAAAAGATGGCTATACCACCATAAAACTGCAATTGCCGGCCGGTGACTATAACCTGAGCTTCGGCGAGTTTGCCCGTTTTTCCCGGATCATATTACCCACGGATATAGTATTCCTGTCGCGGGGCATATCCTATTACGACAATGCAGGCTATCCCCTGCATTATGTATATATACCGCGCGATGTGGACGCCATTGTGTACCAGGATGAGAAGGGTCCGGGCGTCAATAAAAGAGGTTTTTGGCTCGATCCCGCCGGTAAGAAAGTAGAACCAAAGAAATTAAGTGGCAATGTATATATAGTACCCGTGCCGGCGCAACACCGCGGCAAGGTATGGACGCTGAATATAGGACATCGCTCGTTCAAGATGCTGAATATTCCCAATCATTTCTCATTGCGAAAATTCCAATACAAGGAAGACTGATCTACGATGGATGAAAAAAAAGTTCTTTACCTCACTTACGATGGCATTACTGATCCGCTGGGTCAATCGCAAATACTGCCATACCTGAAGGGTTTATCGGCATTTGGATACCGCTTCACCATCCTGAGCTTTGAAAAAAAAGACCGTTACCACAAACAGAAGGACCGTATCAATGAAATGATGCGAGAAGCGGGAATAGAATGGGTGCCGCTGTCATTCAGTACACGCCCCCCATTACTTGCAAAGTTTTATGATGCGGTGCGCATGCGAAAGAAAGCAGCTAAGCTGCAGCAAAAAAACCACTACCACATGGTGCACTGCCGGAGCTATATTGCTGCCGACGTGGGCCTGCACATGAAAAGGATCTTCGGCGTTAAATTCTTCTTCGACATGCGGGGGTTCTGGGCCGATGAAAAAAAAGATGGCGGCTCCTGGAATACAAACCGGTTTGTGTTTCGCAAAGTATACCACTATTATAAAAAAAAGGAAGCGGATTATTTGCGTTATGCCGATGCCATTATCTCACTAACCCATGCCGGCAGGCGCGAGCTCATGCGCTGGCCTGCCTATAACCCACAGACAGATGTAAAGGTCATTCCCTGCTGTGCCGATATGGAGCTTTTCTCGCTTACCGGCAAAGAGCAGCAGCAGCAGGCAAAGCAGGCGATAGGTGTAGCCGCCGCCGACCTGGTACTAAGCTATCTCGGCAGTGTGGGCACCTGGTATATGCTGCATGAAATGTTGCTGTTTTTCCAGCAGTTAAAGCGGAGGTATGCCCATGCAAAGTTTTTGTTTATTTCTCATTCGCCTGCGCAGGAGATACTGGGTGCGGCAGAAGGTATGGGCCTGCAGGGGGCCGATTTTATCATAAGACAAGCCACCCGCCATGAAGTACCTTTCTTTATGAAAGCGTCGGACATCAATATTTCTTTTATCAAACCTGTATATTCCAAAATATCCAGTTCGCCTACCAAGCTGGGCGAAGTACTGTCGATGGGTATCCCAGTCATCTGCAACAGTGGTGTGGGCGATGTAAAGGAAATAGTGGAGCAGGCATCGGCAGGTGTGGTGATAGATGGATTTACTACGTCCGACTTTGATGCAGCCATTGATAAGATTCCGGCATTGCTGAACATTCAACCCGCCGACATCCGCAATGGTGTAAAGGATATTTTCGACCTGGAAAAAGGAATTGAGTTATATAAACAGGCCTACAGCGAAGTATTATAATTTTTTTGGAAAAAGTATGAAGAAAATATTAGTGCTGTGTCCATACCCCGAGGATGTGGCACCAAGCCAGCGGTTAAAATTTGAACAGTATTATGATAGCTTCAGGCAGGCCAACTATAAAGTAACTGTCAGCCCGTTTATCAGCCTTGCATTTTGGAGAATAATATATAAAAAAGGACACTTTGGACTCAAAGTCTGGCATACGCTTGTGGGTTATTGGCGGCGGCTGCAGGATCTGGCAAGGATAAGATCTTATGACATCGTTTATATTCACCTTTGGGTGACACCATTGGGCCCAACGCTTTTTGAAAGGTTGACCAGGCTGCTGGCAAAAAGGGTGATCTTTGATATTGATGACCTGGTTTATTTGAAAGATGTAACCAGCAAAGCCAATCCGTTGATCAGCAAATTAAAAGGTGCTGATAAGCCGCTTTACCTGATGCGGGTGGCAGAACACGTGATCACCTGCACACCATACCTTGACAGTTTTGTACGAAAGCTGAACCCCAACACCACGGATATTTCGTCTACGGTGGATACAGACGCTTACCTTCCGCGTGAAGACTATAGTATACAACAGGATAAACCGGTATTGGGGTGGAGTGGTAGCCAAAGTACTTCACAATATCTCTACCTGCTCACTGATGTGTTGAAAAAAGTAAAGGAGAAGGTTGATTTCAGGTTGCTGGTAATGGGTGATGCGAGTTTCTCTATCGATGGGCTTGATGTGGAAGCAAAAGCATGGTCCAGGGATTATGAGCTGGAAACGATCGCCCGGTTCGATATTGGGCTGTATCCATTACCTGATGAGGAGTGGGTGCTGGGAAAAAGCGGTCTGAAGGCAATTCAGTATATGGCCATGGGAATTCCTACTATTGCCACTGCCATTGGCGCCAATTTTCGCGTTATAGAGGATGGTAAAAGTGGTTTCCTCGTTAAGAATCAGGAGGAATGGGCACAAAGATTACTTGAGCTTATCGAAAGCCCTACCCTAAGGGAAAGTATTGGTAGACAGGCCAGGCGTCGGGTAGAAGAAAATTTTTCTATACAGGTCAACAGGAAAGCCTACCTGGACGTATTGGCTAAAGTTTTAAATAAAAACCAGACAGCGTAGGAATAGCAAGGCTTATTCAGGCAATTAATTACCTAACTGTGATGCAAAAAAGAAAGATTCCATTTGACATCCTTGATTCCATACGGGGCATAGCTTCACTGTATGTAGTGATCGCGCATTGCAGGGGCGTATTGTGGATTGGTGGCGCAGGGTATTCCGAAAAATTTCCGCGTTCGGGATGGGATATAGGTGAATACCTGATGGTGGGCAGTAGCCTGCTTACCAGGCTCGCAGTAGAGTTCGTTATCGTTTTCTTTGTATTGTCGGGGTTTTCAATTGCGCATAGTTTATCAGGCGCCAACGCATCACCACTACCTTTTTACAAAAGGCGACTTGTGCGCATTTACCCCTCCTATATAGTGGCCTTGTTTTGGGCCATATTGGTGTACCTGCTTACTCGTTACCTGTTTCCCGAATGGTACGATGGTACCCTGACCGGTTTTTCATTTGAGCGCACCAGGGAAATGAATAATTTCCTGGAGCCGGCGGTATTGCTGAAGAATTTATTTTATATGCCGTCGGCGGGATTAATATCTCCCTTCTGGTCGCTTACTTACGAGGTGATCTTCTATTTACTGGCGCCATTTTTAATACGCCGGTTAAACCTGTACCTCGGGTTATCGGTGTTGTTTTACTTAGCAAATCTTGCCCTGCCCGGTACGATGAAGTCAATAGGCCTTCCATTGTACTTCTACAATTTCCTGTTTGTATATAATATTTACTTCGCCATTGGTATGGGGGTATATAAGTATTTTGACAGGATAATGGAGTTTGCAGGTCGTTTTGGCAAAAAGGTTTTGTTGGCCATGATGCTGGCTGCGCTGGCTTCCATGTATGCCTTTAATTTCAAAAGCGGTAGTGAAAATGCCAGTGGATTTATTCTATCGGCAATCCTGGGTGTGTTGTTGATTGTCTATTTTGTGCGTTACCAGGTGCGAATCAAATGGTTGATGAAAACCGGCGAATTTAGTTACACTTTGTATATTACCCATTTTGCAAGCGTTTATCTCTACCTCGCTATATACTGGTGGCTATTTTCTCCCGACACACCCTATATTCTCAATTATTTTGTTTGGATACCGGCTATAGCATTTTGTTTACTCATTGCTTTTGTACAGTTCAAACTGGTGGAAGAAAAGACCAAGCATATCCTCAATCGCCTCAGGACAAGGAAAGAAACGCGGATGGCGACAAATAATGATCTTATTGCTCCGGCAACTGAAAAGATCACCTAAGCCGGAAAAACTTTTTGGTGGCTGGCATTTTGGAATAATAAAGGAGCACTAGGCTGGCTATGAAAAAATTAAGGCAGGGAATGCGGTATCGCGATAGCGCTCCGAAATTGTATGAGGAAATTCCCACTGCAAAAGCAAACACAATTGTGAAAGCCAGGAAGAACTGGATATTGGGGTCTTTCCTGATGCCATTGATAATACCTCCCAACCCAATGGTAAAAAGTACTTTTAAAGTGAAGAAAATAAATAACGAGGCTTCCAGCGCATTGAAGAATACAATCGGTTTTCGGGATTCCCAGAGATAGGGTCTGAATAAGGATACGTTTACAGCAGCCGGCAGCTTAGCCAGCATACCCAGCGGCGAGGGGTCTATATTACCAAGATCATATCCCGAGCCTTCATTCTCTGTTGACACGTATAAGAGGTAGTCGCGGGTGGTGGCAGATGTCTGTGCAATATTCTCAAGAGAATACTTCCCAAGTTCATTGGCAAATGATCTTGCGAAAATGAAAAAGCCGATAATAACCCCGGCAATTATAAACGTTTTCAATGCAAGTCTTAATCCACTGTTGGAAATTTTCTGCGAATACTGGAATAGAATCCAAAGAAGCAGGGCCGGTATAAATATCAGTAGAATATACATTTTAATAGTAGCCAGTAAGTATATGCAGATAGCGATGGGCACCAGATAGGAAAGTTTCACCTTCTTTTGAATAAGTAATTTAAAAGTGAAATATGTCAACCATCCCAGTGCTGTCATACAAACCGTATCCTTAAATATTCCCGATCCCCAGATAATGGAGCTGGGAATAAACAGGAATGCAATGGCCAT
>JAEZRB010000052.1 GCA_023412975.1 Bacteroidota bacterium
GTGCCATGTGGAAGATACAGGAACCTGCGGTTGACGAAACACTCGATAGAGCAGCAACCGCATCCGCCCAGGCACCTGAATTAAACATAGTCAACATTGCTGATGTTTCACCTGAGTTGAAGTCAAGACTTATAAAAATCAAATAGCGACTTACTATCCTTTCAGTATCTTTTTCCATTTACGTGTAGTGGCCCGATCTGTTTTGATCGTGCCCAGGCTGCTGAGGTCATAGAAGCCCTGTCCGGCGTAACTGACTTTAGGGTAGGGCGAACCCGCGGTATAATAAATATCGGGCGAGCTATGGTTTGGTTTGGAGAAGCTGAACTTATATTTTTTACCGTTTACCACAGCGTCGAAACCCATGCCCATTCTTAGAAAAGGCCATTTGATCGAGCTGAGCTCTTCCCGCCAAACATTGAACTCAATTCCATCCTCGGTAATAAAGAGAATTTTTCCATTGTCCCAAACCAGAACACCGGGAATTGCATTACCGATAAGTGATGGAATATGCCATACCCTTGAGATAAAATTGGTTTCCATATTGCTTTTTTTTTCTTCAAAACCTGTTCGCCGGTATAACAGCGGCAGTCTGGATAGGTATCGGGAAACTGGCGTGGAGGTCATCAGTTTTGATCGGGGAATCACCTAATTTTGCCCGAAAGGATTTGAAAAATTAATACGCCATGAAGTACCTGCTCGTTATTGCCATCGCGGCCAGCTTTATTCAATGTAGTCCGAAACTTGCGCCAGATGCCTATTGGAGCCGTAGTCGCTGGGTGTTGGTGGAGATGAAAGGTGTACCGGTGCAGCAAAGCGGCGGCCGGAGGGATGCCTATGTTGAATTCAATACTGAGCAGAAGCTTTTTACGGGCAATGGTGGTTGTAACCAGATCAACGGCTCCTACACGCTTGACAGGAACAGCATTCAGTTCCGGGACGTTAATTCAACCAAAATGATTTGCAATGATATGGAGTTTGAAAGAGTATTCCTGGCTGAACTCGCCAATGTCAACCGTTACGAAATAAAAGGAGAAGATCTTGTGTTGAAGAAAAAGAAGAATGTCGTTTTGGTTCTTAGAGCAAGGAGGTTCTAGGCTGCCAGATACTAGATACTAGATATTAGATACTGGATGCTGGCACTTTAGTTTCCAATATCCAGTATCCATCATCAGGAATCCAGTATCTAGTATCCAGTATCCAGCATCCATCATCACCCATCACTCCCATCCCCAGCCGTCTTCATATCCCTGGTATTTTTCTGAACTGCAATAGCTGCATACATACTTAGCACAAAGGCCATAGCATAAAAACCTTTTTCGCTTTTTTCAATTTCGGCGTTCCAAAGGCCGATCGTTAGTAAAACGACGGATAGAATGGTGGTGAACCATGCAAGTCCGTAGTAGATATTGGTAACGGGAATGCCTTCAAGCTGGTCGCGGACTGCTTTTTGAACCGATATCGCGGAGAAAAGTCCAAACATCAGTACGGTAAAATAATAGCCTTTTTCATTGAGTTCCATATCCGCATTCCAAAGGCCGATCAAAAATGCGATAATGCCAATAAATAGTGCCAACCAGGAAGCTGCCACAAAGGCGGCTGACGGTTTTTGGTTTTGTGAATGTTCCATGTGTAGTGGTTTAGGAAACAAATCTATAAGGGAGATGCCGGGTAATTTTTGACAAAGGTCAAAAAAGGATGTTTGAAATGTTAAATACGACCACGTATCCGGCTCAGCGTTTCCTGGCTGATACCGAGGTAGGATGCGATATATCCCAGTGGCACTCGTTCCAAAATATGTGGCGTTTGCAGCAATAGATTTTCATATCGCTCTGCGGCCGTTTTGAAATGCGCATTGACAAAACGCTCTTCGAGGCGCAGGTAATATTTTTCGTAGGCGATCCTGACCAGTCGCTCGATCTCGTGGTACTGGTTAAACAGGTCTGTCAGTTTTTCTTTTGAAATGCCCCACAGTACACTTCCTTCCAGAAGCTGAATGATTTCAACCGCCGGCTGACCGGTAATAAAACTGTGAAAGGAGGTTACGAAATCATTTTCAAAGCCAAACCAGTGCGTGATCTGCCGGCCTTCAAGCATATAATAGCCACGAAGGGCTCCCTGCTCCACAAAGTATAACTGCCGGCAGATCTTGCCTTCCTGTAACAGGTGGTCATTTTTGTGAGCAATAACCCGATCAAAACAATTCTGCAGTTCTTTTTCTGCCGCGGGGCTAAGGGGATAATAATCCTTGATATGACTAAGCAGAAATTCCAATGATGGTAGTTGTCGTTAAAAATAATACGGAAAACCGTAAGACAGCACTAACTGGTATGGCTAATTATGTGAAAAAATAATAAATCCAGGTATTGGGAAATAGTAATTGCAGGGTTATCTTTCGAGCTTCCTCCTGCAGCCAGGAAGAATGAACTACAATATGACCAAATCAGTACAGCGTGAATACGAAATGCTTGCCTTGTTCGAACTGACACACGACTTTGTTTGCGTTGCCGGGAAAGATGGATATTTTAAAATGGTAAACCCGGCAGTCATCAAAACGTTGCAATACGAACCTGAAGAGCTCTATTCACGCCCGATATTTTCTTTTCTTCACCCCGATGATTATGAACAAACCGACCGGGGCAGACTCAGGTTAATGGAGGGTAAACCCCTGTTAAACTTCCAGAATCGCTACCTGACAAAGAATGGCGAAACAGTCTGGCTGGATTGGACATCGGTGTACATTCCTGATAAGGAGATCGTTTTTGCCATAGCTAAAAATATTACAGAAAACAAACTGAGGGAAGAAGAATTCAAAGCAAAGCTCAGAACCTATCAAAACATGGTTCATGAATACCGGAGTCGTGCAGAGGAGGATCGCAGAAGGCTGGCGCATGAACTTCATGAGGAACTAGCTCAGTTGGCGGCTGCATTAAAGTGGCAAACAGAAGTGGTTCAGAACCGGATGGAAGGATTACCTGCCGAGACTGCCTCAAAACTCGGTGATATCGTTACGATATCCGAACAGCTTGTAAAAGCGATCCGAAGATTGTCCTTTTCCGTAAGCCCGTCGATGCTATTTGACCTCGGTTTCAATGAAACTATGGAGTATGCCTGCCAGGAGTTTACGATGCACACAGGTATCCCTTGTGCGTATCATTGCGACCTGGAGGAAGATATTGCGGGAGAAGTAAAAACCAACCTGTTCAGGAGTTGCCAGGAGGTGCTCTCACTAATCGCCCGGGAGGAAGGTGTCAATTCTGTTAGCATCCGGCTCGCAAAGAGCAATGGTAGTACAACTGTAGATATTCAACGAGAAGGAGAGACTGCAAATATTTTGCTCCACGCCGGGAGTCACTAACAATTAATTCAGCCCGAAATCATTTTCCCGGTGGGTGGAATTATACTTTTGAATATTGCTGATATATTGAAACAGTTTCTTGATACGGTCGTACAACGCTGTTGAATCGTTGACGAGGCTGGTCTGTTCCTTCACCCAGGCTGCATATTCATCCAGGCAAGCGTCCTGCATATCTGTAATGGCCATCCACTGTTTTCGGAATTCATTCATGTCCACATCAAAGCAATTAGTGTCTATCTCCATGCTTTCTGAATTGCTAAGCAGGGGTTGTGAGTATTCTTTTTCGAAGCGTTCTACGGTGTCATCGAAAGCTGAGAAGCGGATATAAACATCATTAAACCGGTTGTGCATAGGTACCATGATGGACCAGTATTCCTGGCGCACCGTCTGAAACTCATTCAGCACCTGGTTGATCTCTCCGGGTTTTACACGAAACTCCCCTTTAGGTATATCAACGGCAGGACGCAGGCCAAGCATTTGCTCAGTTAGCCTGATCTTTTCGTGTAATTTGTCAAAGGATATGCGAACGAGTTTAAGTTCGCGTGAAACTTTTCTGATACAGGGTCGCAGCTCGAGCAGTTCGTCCTTTATCATGGCCAGCTCATCATGCAGCTGTTTGTATCGTTCTATGAAAGCGCGTTCGAAATCGCTGAGCGCAGCTTCATACTTGTAATTGAAGTGTATCCTCTTCAAAGGATGCTGGATCAGGGTGGGTTTCATAAAATATGGGTTTAAACTTGCTGCTTAAAAATAGATATTATAAAAATAAAAAATGCGAGTATTACTACGTGTTTTTTCCCTATACCCAGGGGGCAGTACAGCTTAAACCGGACAGAAAACCTGATTGTTGTGACCGCAACTTTACTTTTCTCTAATTAGCAGAATTACACCTGTTAAAGGTGTTACGGGTTGCATTTCCGGGATGAAATGTTTATTTTTAGTTCCACCCTAAACCCACCTGTTATGAGGAAGATTCTTGCCATCGTATCGTTTCTGTTTTGGAGCGTATTTGCCTGGTCTCAGCAATTGAGCCAGGTCAGCTTTTCCGGGGCTTCTACACTTTCTTACTTTACATTCACTACCGATCAGAACGTCCTGATCCGGGTTTCGGTTGATGGAAACCTTATGGAGTGGGGTACTGAGATGAGATCGGATCGAAATTCAAATTATTATGCCCCCCAACTCCAACCTTTTATGGGAAGGGTTGATTACTTTGGACCCGAAACATCTGATTCCGTCATTCGGGGTAAAGTAAAAAATATTGGCACCTGTATGTTGACCTACTATGGTGCTTACGAAAAGGATGGTAAACCAGGTAAGCTTAAGTCGATTGGTTCGATAGGTCTCGATTATTACACCCAGTTTGATAATGCAGCGTTAAAAGGCAAGCTCAGGTTTGCCGGAACCCTGGTGCTTGATTACTATCCTTCATTGGAGAATGAGGCTTTCCGGGGTAAACTAAAGTCGGTGGGTAATACCCGCATCCAGTACCATTCCACGTTTGACGATAAAGCCATCCGCGGAAAAATAAAAAGTATCGGTTCGGTAAATTATAACTGGGGCACCTCCCTGGATTCCAGGATGCAGGGCGCATTGAAATCGGGCTCTTATCGTCAGAATATAAATGGTGTGACCTATATTCTTCGATAGATGATCTCCTTTTTAATAATGTTGTGGATTAGTCGCTTTTCACATGAGCAGCGTAGCCAGGTCATGCGTTTTGCTTTCTAACAAACTTTGTAAGGATAACAATAGTCTGCCCTTCTATTTTCCCTTCAATCTGTTCGGTATTGTCTTCCACCAGGCGAATATTTTTTACAACGGTTCCCATTTTAGCGTTCAGCGTGGAACCTTTTACATCGAGTGATTTCGTCAAAACCACCGAGTCGCCACCCTGAAGTACCTGACCATTACAATCCCGGTGAAGTTCTACCGTTGCATCACTCTCATGATCCCCTGTGGCTTTGGCCCAGGCCAGCATTTCTTCATCGAGGTACATCATGTCGAGATTATCCATGGCCCAGCTTTCATGCCTCAGCCGGTTGAGCATGCGCCATGATACCACCTGTATGGCCGGGATCTCACTCCACATCGTGGTGGATAGAAATTGCCAGTGATTGTTATCGAGTTCAGCTTTCTTTTCAATTTGTTGGGCGCATTTTTCGCAGATCAATATAGTGTTGTCTGTAATGCTTGTAGTAGGGGGGACTTCAAAAACGCGAAGCGGGCCTTCGGATTTACAAAGCTCACATTGGTTTCCGCTTCTTTGCAGTAGTTCTTCCTGTTTCATATTCCTTATTTGAGAGGCGCGAAGGTAACAAAATCTGCTATGATGCCAAAGATGGTGGCCACGAATAGCACGAATCACACGAATTGAGCTTCTACATATCCTTTTGAACTTTGATTATAAGGAATACACGGATGGGTTGCCTCAAAGTGCAATGGTCAAGCAAGGTGGAACTGATTTTCAAATCTGTGAAATCTGTGTAATCCGTAACAAAATGAACACGGGAAATCAGATTCGTGCTATTCGTGGCTTCCCAATCCGTGAAATCTGTGTAATCTGTGGCAAGGGGGCGCAGGCAGATTGTTAAATATGTCGTTTTTACTCCCCCGAATGTCGTGTCTGCCCCGCATTTTTATGAAGGAACGGTTTCATATTTGTATGAACAAACCATAAACAAAAAACAGATTCTCATGGAAACAAAACAAAGAACCATCGTCACAGTAGAGGCAACCGTAAATGCGTCTGTCGGCAAAGTATGGGATTATTGGAATAAACCCGAACATATCACAGAATGGAGTCATGCCTCGGATGACTGGCATACGCCCTGGGCGAAGAACGATCTGCGAGAAGGAGGCAGCTTTTCTTCAAGAATGGAAGCTCGTGATGGCAGTTATGGATTTGAATTTGGCGGCGTTTACGATGTGGTGCGTCATCACGAATATATTGAATACACTATGGGTGATGGAAGAAAAGTAAAAATCGAGTTTTTGCCCTCCGGTGATAAAACCCGCGTGGTTGAAAGTTTCGATGCGGAATCAGAAAATCCTGTCGACATGCAAAAAGCCGGCTGGCAGGCCATCATGGATAACTTCAAGAAGTATACTGAAGAAAACTAAAGATGATTAACGACTGCGATCAGAATTTTTCAGGCTGCGGCTTTTTTGAAGAAAATAAATTATCAGCACCGCCAGTAAAATAACTCCGGCGAGGAATAACCAGACTGTATGATTAGTAGGATCGTTAAGTTCCAGGGCCGGAGTCTGACCGATCAAAACAAGCCCGGCCCAATAGGCAGGTGCCAGCGTTCGGCCCTGGGCCTGGCCGAGGTACAGCAACTTAGCATTTTTTAAAGCCAGGGCAGCTGACATGCCTTTTTCGAGATTCTTAACAAAGATCTCGGTGATCTGGCTGCTGGCTTTTTCATCGATCTTCCACAATCCCGTTAGGATGCTATTGCTGCCGGCATAATTGAATGCGTGAGCTATGGAGACCATACCTTCTCCATCCCTGAAACCTGGTTTGCCAGATTCGCAGGCAGTAAGAATGGCAAGGTCTGACTTGATATTGCATTCATAAATCTCATCAAGGAATAAGGAATTGCTATCGGTTCCGGCTGCAACATCTTTTGCAAAGATCAGCCTTGACCTTTCAGGTACCAGGTTATTAAATTCAGCATGGGTGCCGATATGTACAATTTTATGTCCAGCCGCGTTTTTTCTGAAACTATTCAGTGTAGACGTATTATCCAGGTATGCCTGGCCTTTCAACAGCCGGCTTAGATTCCTTGCCGTTTTAATGGTATGCGGTTGTGAAAGCAGTGACAGGTATTGCAGATCAAGTTCGATGGAATCTTTTATTGCCTGCGCGTAATTTTTTTTGGCTTCTTCTGTAAAACCGGGTACAAAAGCGATGTAGTTATCGTTTGATTCAACCGGCAGCTCATTTCCTATCATATATAAACTGTAATGATAAGAAATGGTATGGCGGGCCAGCAGGCTATTGGAAGAAAGCTCCTGGAATGTGTTGGCTTTATTTGGGGTCAGCATTTCGAAGCTAAGAGCAAACAAAACGCCATCGGGTATGATGATGATATCTTCATGTTTGACTGCGGCTTCAAGTGGTTGCCAGAGATCATGATACAATTCCTGCAACAACAGACCCTGTATGCTTCCACTTGAATTTCGTTCCAGCAACGCGTTGATCTTTTCTTCCAGCCTGTTGTTCGTGAGTTGTACGAGTTTCTTTTCTTTTTGGTCTACAACCAGCGCATACAATTCGTCGCCGGAAAAGAAATAGCGGATTACAGAAGTTCCAGGTGCCACAGCGCTTTGAAATTCGGTTGTAGAAAGCCGGGGTGACCCATAACGAAGATTGTAATAGGCGGGGTATTGCTGTCTTATTTTTTCAAGGTAGTTATTCCAATTGTTTGTCGCCTGCAGGTATTTATTCATTAACACACTATCGGCCGCTCCGGTCTGCAGGGCTGCGGGGATCGCGGATCTGAGATTTTTTTCTTCTTCCTGAATGGCGGGTGGTATACCTTCGAATGCAACCAGCTTGGCTTTATCAAGTCGTCCGCGAATGCGGTTGTAAAGCCCGGATTCATGGAGATTGATGAATTTGTCAAGATGAATTTCAGCCTGCGTTTGCTGGTAAAGTTCCATTTCTACCTGCTTCGAAAATTCGATCAGTTCCGCGTTCTCCGCCACCAGAATATTGATACTTTCCTCACTATCGATCATCGACCTGCGACGCTTAAGAATTTCCATGGCTTCCTGCAATTGTAACGACACTGATCTCAGGAAAGCAGTATCGCGTTTTTCCTGCAGCGCATATTGTGCCTGTAGTTTGAGCAATATCGCTTTAGGCTGGTATACCTGTACTTTTACAGTATCCAGCAGGTTTTTAGCCAGAGCAAGTTGCTTATTCAGCGCATTTAACCCCTGGTTGCTGTAGTCAATACTTTCATTATACAGTTTGGCTGTTTTACTTAATTCTGCGAGGTTGAGCAACTGGTAGAAGGCGGCAAGACTTTCAAGTCCCTGCACCTTCTGTATATAGTCAAGGCCTCTTTTAGCCATGGACTTCGCTTTTGAATAATCGCCATTGCCAGCATAAAATGAAGCGGCTGTTCTCAAGAACTGCAGGTAGATATTGTCATATTCACCTTCGTAGGAGGTTTCAAACAATTTTTCACTTTGCTGATAATATTTGGCAGCCTCAGCGATGTTCTTTTTATTCTCCAATGCCATGGCCATCTGGTAGCAGGCATCGCCTTCCCAAAAAAGAAAATCTCCTTCTGCTGCTCTTAATTTTTGCAATCCACTGGTTAGATACTGTATGGATTTGTCGTATTCATGGATATCATTATAATGCTGGCCCAATAATATTTCCGAGATAAAAACACCTGGATGCCCGGGAGGAAGTTTTTCCTGTTTTTGCTGGTAAGAATAACGGAGCAGATCACCTGCTTTAAAATAGTCGCCAATGTCTCGATACAAGCCCGCGAGATTATCCATGCCTTCAAACAAACCAGAGAGGGCATTTTGTTTTTTGGGATTTAAACCTTGGCTGGCAATGAATTTCTGTGTATTGCTGATGCAGGCTTTCATCATTTCAATGCCCTCGGTCACTTTGCCTTCTGCTCCATATAAACCGGCGAGATTATTTTGTATGATGGAAGGGCGGTAAAAACGATTTGTTTCGTTCTCGGGCATTTGACCCAATACATCCAGGGCTTTTTTGTAAAACAGGGTGGCACTGTCATAGCGTGATCCATACCACATGATAGTTCCCATAGCGTTGTAGCTAAGGTAAATATCTTCCAAGGGAGTATTCTTTGCCGTTTCACGAATCGACATGGCTTTACGATGATGTTTCGCTGACAGGCTCACATTAGCCATTCGTTGGGCCATCACTCCAAGATTGTATTCGATCTGGGCTATCAGCAGGGGATCGGGTACAGAAAGTTGATTGGCATATCCAAGGGCATCTTCATATTTATTAAATGCCTGTTTATAATTGCCCAAATTGACATAATGCGATGCAACCTGTATCTCAAGCTGACTGTGAAAAGCGGGATTATTGGAAACCTGTTTAGCCTGGTCGACAAATTTTTGCAACTCGGCGCCACTCCCGGATTCGCCATGGAGGCCGATGGCAATATCCCCGGCTAGTGACACGCATTGCAGTATGCTGTCCTGTTTGCCAGTGGCATCCAATTGCCTGATATATTGTTGCAGCAATGTTTCGGCAAGTTTGAAATCCTTCGATTCAATGGCTTTTTCCAGGTCGGCACGATTGATCTTTTCCTGTTGCGCGGTTAGTGGCCATATTACGAGGAGGCAGGCGAGCGATAAGACAGAAAGGAATTTTCGGAGCATTAATTCTGGTTAATGGCATTCAATAATTCTGCTTTCTTAGGGTGGCTTGATTTTTCAATTAGGGATTTTGCGGCGGCAGTTTGTTTTTCTTTCAGGAGGATCAAACCGAGATACCAGCAGGCATCGTTGTAAAATGAATGACTGCTGTCGGTGACAATTGTTTCCAGGTGTTTTTTAGCAGCACCATCTTTGCCAAGGGCCTGGTTAACCATTCCTAAAAAATATTGCAATGTATCATTTGACTGACCGGGTTTATTAAGCGCATTCCATGTTTGCAGCGCTTTTTCATATTCTTCATTTTTATACTCCACCATTCCTTTTTCAAAAGCGTAATTGTCGCTTACGCTCATAGCCGTAAGTAAACCGGGGTCGGGTGTGTAGTAGCCGGCATATAATTTTTCATACCTGTCTTTGATCGGCAGGAGGAGCCAGGCGGCAACTGCAACAAGCAAAATGACGGAGGCGGCGACTGCCCAACGTGTATTGAATCGGATAACTTTTCCTGTCCCTGTTTGCTTTGAGGTTTCGATTGAACGATGGAACTCGTTCATGCTTTGTTGGAGTGAAGCTTCCTGTAGACCAACGGTCAATAATTTCACTTCATCTATTTTATTGGCCCAGTTGGGATCAGAGTTCCTTTTTTCATTAAAGGCAAGGCTTTGTTCCGGACTGAGTTCATTCCTCAGGTAATTTTCGATGAGCTCCATCTCTTCGGGAGCAATGTCATAATCAAGCTTCATAGAATTCATTTTTGAACTTTGTTTTTCACAAGGGTCCTTAGTTCCTGAAGGCAACGGTATTTGTTATTCTTAGCACTCGGCTCGGTCCAGTTGAAATGTTGCGCGATCTCACGGATTGATTGTTTATGGTAGTAGAACCGGTTTAACAATTCCCGGCACCGCTCGCCCAGTGACTTCATTTCATTTTTCACAGTGTCCAGGTATTCCGCGTTTTCTGCAGATACCATATCAGTATCATTGGTCGTACTATTTACCATCGAATCCTCCAGGCTTACAATATGTTTATTTTTCCTGCTTCTCAGGTGATCGATCCACTTGTTCTTCGCTATCTGGAAAATATAAGCCGGTAAAACCGAAGCATCGGTTGCCTGGAATTTATCCAACTGTATATTTCGCCAGGCTGCCAAAAAAGCTTCCTGGTAGATATCTTTTGCGTCGTCTTCGGTGCCACTATTCTTCTGCACATAACGCGCTACCGTGGGATAGGCGCCAGTGTATAACTGCCTGAGAACCTGTTCATCATTTGCTTTAATGGCTGGTAATAAAGTATTGAGTGAGATACCGGGAAAGAGGGTTTGATCCATTACTACTAGTATTCCAACTCAATATAGCCAAAAATCGGTTTTATCCAAACCCCGAACAGGCTTATTACCAGCATATCGTCGCAACCATTAAAAGGTCATCAGGCTGGTGATGATTTTGTTTGACCGTGCTATAAATATTACGAAATGATGACCTTTTCGCCCTTTCCCGATATCCCGCAAAGCCATTCATTAATCAAAAACATTATTCATGAGGAAGAATTTCGTACTGGTGCCTCTGATGGCAGCCTTATTTTTCAGCAGTTGTAAAAAGGACAAAAAGGAAGAAGAGTTTATAAATCCGCCGCGGACCGATCAGCAGGATATTGAGCCACTGGATAATGCTGTAAAAGATTTTATGTTAAAGCATAGTATTCCCGGCGTTTCAGTTGCCATTACAAAGAATGATAGGCTGGTTTATGTAAAATCTTACGGACAAATGTCACCCTCGGATAATACTCCAGTCACAAATAAAAACCTCTTCCGGATAGCCAGTGTGTCAAAACCCATTACCGCTGTTGGGATTATGAAGTTGCTGGAAGCTAATAAACTCACCATGGATTCCAAAGTGTTTGGCACCGGGGGGATATTGGGTAATGATTATCCATCCAGCAATCTTTCGCAGGTAAGTGACCTGACCGTCAGGCACCTGTTGCATCATACCAGCAATCTCTGGCCGAATGATGGCAATGATCCGATGTTTAAGCAGAAAAATTATAATCACGACCAGCTTATTAAATGGACGCTCGACAACTACAGCGGTGTGTCAACAAGGGGAGTGCACAAATACTCCAATTTTGGTTATTGCCTCTTGGGTCGCATCATTGAAAAGCTTTCCGGAAAAAGCTATGAGCAATTTATCAAGGATGAAGTATTGAAACCCTGTGGCATCACAAATATGCAATTGGGCGGCAGTACCCTTGCAGAACGAAAGACTGATGAAGTTCTTTATACAGGACAGGGTTATGATCCCTATCAATATAACTTTCCCCGGATGGACTCACATGGGGGATGGATCGCTTCCGCCACTGATCTTGCCAGGTTCCTGGTGCGGGTAAACGGGTTTAATGATAAGCCTGATATTCTACAGCCTGCCACGATAACAACTATGACTACCCGCTCGGTACCTTCGTCAAATTATGCAAGTGGCTGGGGTGTGAACAATGCGAATCATTGGTGGCATACAGGTAGTCTGCCCGGAACGGCAGCCGAGATTATTCGGGCTTCAAATGGATTTGGATGGGTGGTCTTATGCAATTCCCGTAGCTATTCAGGTAGTTTCGATGGAGATCTGGACGGGTTGCTCTGGCCATTTGTGCAAAATGCTTCCACGCCCTGGCAGGATATTGATCAGTTTTAGGACTGGTTTTTCTTATGTAATTAGTAGTTGGGAATCATTGCTGTCCGGAATAGAATCTTGGATAGTTGTCAGAACCATTGACCCGCGCGGCATCTATGACTTTTACATTTACAGGGGCTTTGGTTTATTTTTCCTGGAGACTCTTACTATTGCTGACCGTAGTTGAAATGTATCGATGTGTCAGGATACCACAGCGCACACTGCGGACACAGCGAAGTATTCGCATCAGGTCCTGTACTACGTAGCAGATTTTATCACGAAAACGGCTTTCGCAGTGCTCTCCGTGCCCGCCGTGGTTTATAGTACTCCAGAGTTCACCGGACAATAATGGTTGGGAATTTGGGATTAGGTATTAAATATTCATCTCAAACTCCCAGGCAGTACGATAGGTTCCATGTTTCTCAACATACGCGATAAATGCATTGTAAAAAGCATCGGAGCCTACCGTTGCACTGTCACCGATAACGATCAGCAATTCCCTGGCACGGGTCATCGCCACATTCATCCTCCTGTAATCTTTTAAAAACCCGATATCGCCATCTTCATTGCTTCGTACCAGCGATACGATGATAGTATCTTTCTCCTGTCCCTGGAAACTGTCGATGGTACTTACGCGCAACTCCTTGGGCAAAATTTCCCGGGCAGCAGCCACCTGTGCGGAGTAGGGGGATATAAAGGCCGAACCGGGTGGAGGTATTGATTCATTTTCGATCAACTGGCGCGCAATATCCAGTTCACCTTTATTCTGCAAACTGATGCCATCATTACCCCTTTGTTCTTCAAATCCAGTACCGGCCGTATCGATAAAGACCAGGTGTGTACCCGTATTATTTAAATGAGCTGCTGTCAGAAGCAGGGAATTATAAAAGTAACCGCTGCTGAATCCGGCGATAGATTCCCGCATCCGGTATTGTGTATTGAGCAGGTGTACCGACGGGCAGTTTGCAATCGCGACCTCCAGGATGGAACGATTGAATCCAAGTATAGCGGCTTCCGCGCTCAGAACATTGGGTGGCAGTTGCCAGTGGTCGCCTGCCAGCACTAATTTTTTCGCTAAGGGAAAAATGGTCCAGGCCAGGGGTTCGATACATTGCCCGGCTTCGTCAATAACAAGGGTGTCAAAATCCTTCTGATCAATTCCTGCATCATACAACCCTATCGGGGTGCCGGTGATAACTTCTGCTTCAGCAAAAAGCTTCTCTTCGTTGTAAGCTTCGAGTTTTTTTATTTCAGACAGAATATTTCTTACCTCTTTAAAAAGCAGGTTGCGTTGTTCGCGTTCTGCTTTTCCAAAACTGCGTTTATATTTAAGGGCCATGCGGCGAAATTCGCCGGCTCTTTTTTTCAATTCTTTGATCTCTTTTTGTTGCCGGCTGTTGACCATCCGGCCTTCAGGTGTGTGCGGGAAAACCAGTTCATCCACCTTACTGGTATTTCCCACCCTCAGCACTTTGACACCCTGCTGTATCAATCCTTTGGAGATATGATCCACCGCTGCATTGCTGGGTGCAGACACCAGTATCTTTTCTCCTGTTTTTACCAGTTGAAATATTGCTTCAACCAGTGTAGTGGTTTTACCAGTACCGGGAGGGCCGTGTACGATCATTAGATCTTCGTTGTGTAAGATGGCATTTATCGCCTGCTGCTGACTTTCGTTTAGCTTCTGGTTTTGAAAATGAAGGTTGGATGCATTTACAGGTGACGACACCGTAGTCTTTAATTTAACCTGACTATCCTGGTGAAGTTGTTCAAATAGTCTGAAAAGTGGTTTATTGTTCTCCAGTTCATGCAGGGCTTTTTTCATGATCGTGGTGGTCCGGGTATCCGGAGCGAGTTTAATGCCAACGCCATTATCTTCTATCCAGTCGGGAAAATCCGGCGCGAACAAACGAAACTCACCTGATTTGCCATCGAGGCTAAGTAAAATTCCTTTGATCGGTTGTTCCCCTTGTACAAAGCATTCAATAGCGGCGCCATCCCTGAAGAGGTTGGCTTCGGGTGGAAAATGTAATTTGAAACTTATCTCCGGGTAATCTGCGTAGCCATAAGTTTTCCTGGTCACAATTATGGGGTGCAAAGCCAGGCCTTCAGCTTTCAGGATTTTCAGGGTGTGTTGCTGATCAAGTTGATAACGGGTTGCCTGTTCTTTTTCCTCCAGTTCTATACAATTCAATAGCCGTTGAATATGGGGATGCATGCCGTGAAAGTAGTCAGAAAGAAGGAAACCTGACCAACGGTCTATTTAAACCTTTGTGTACTCCCGGTATAGTTAAAAGGAGGAATATAGAAATGATAGAGGAGATACTTAATGGATTATTCACCTATACCAAATGATGTTTGCGCATCCTCATCGTACAAGCGTAAACGTACCTTTCTCCCGGTAAGTTCGATTGTCGACACCAATGCCTTCTGCCACCCAGACGAATACCTGGGAGGCCTGCGGCTTTCCTCCGATAGTTCCATCCCACCCTCGTGGATCCGACCGCAAATCGAAGATCAGCTGTCCCCATCGGTTATACACGCGGAAGAATTTAAAGTCACGAATACCCATGGGTATGGGTCTGAAATAGTCGTTCAACCCATCGTTATTAGGTGTGAACGCTGTGGGTACGTGGATTTTTACTTCCTTGGTGATCTGAACCAGTTGCGTATCGATTGTTACACAACCCGCCAGTGTTTCAATGGCCACCGTGTATAACATGTCGTCGGGGCCGTCGAAGACAGGGTCAAAAATATTGGGGTCGCTCAGTTGGGAAGAGGGCGCCCATTCAAACGCGATGCCGAAATCACGTGCCGTCAATTGGTGGGGATAATCCTCGACAACATATTGCGTAGGATATCTGATACCGGGCACCGGATCTTCAATCAGGATATCTTTTTTGCCGGTCGATATACTGCATCCATCGCTATTGGTAAGTAAGGCATAGTAGGAGCCGGTCTGTGTAACAGTAAACCGGCTGGTATTAGGAATGCTTATCGGGACATCGTCTTTAAACCACTGGATACTTGTTGTGGGTGGCAATAATAAAACTGTACTGTCGCCGGACCCAACGCAATAAGCATCTTTTCCCAGTAATGTAAGTGTGGTATCTGTGATAGAAGCGGTTACGATCACGGTATCCTTTGCACTACATCCTCCACCAAAATTAGTGGTGGTCAAAACATACTCTGTCGTAACCCGCGGACCGGCGAAGGGATTAGCTGCGCGCGAATCTGACAGGTCAATGGGTGGATCCCAGTGATAGTACAAACCCGGTTTGGGGTTGGCGCCTATAAGTACCGGCGTTTGATTGCAGGATAATGTGTCTTCTCCTGCATAGGATTGAAGGGTGAGGGTATCCGTCAGTGTGGTGAATAATGTATCCAGGCAGCCGTAACCATCGTATGGCGTTACTTCTACCGCCAGCCGGGTACCGGGTGGTGGTGGGGGTGAAAAGCCAATGGCCTGGTTGGTGCCTAATTCCTGGGTGAAATTATTATTAAACCACTTATAGTTCTGATAACCCCAGGGTGCTGAAATGTTGATAGCAGAATCACCAGGGCAAAACGCGGCGCCTACAAACTCACTGCTGCATTCGGTGTTGACATCTATATAAGCATAACCAAAATGGCGGATAAATGTACAGTCGCCGGTTTTAAACATCAGCCTGATCGTTTTTCCCGCATGTCCGTTTAGGTTGATCGAAACTGCTGTCCAGTCTTTGCACCAGACACTAGTACTATCGGCCACGAGCGGGGAGATAAAAAAACCGGGAAGTAGTGAACCAAATGGAAAGAAGGTAAAGGAAGAGCAGTGAATAAGTTGGTTGTCCGTAACATTTGTGATCTCAATTTCCAGTCGCGGTTGTTGATACATGTTGTGATTCGGATCCTGGAATACAACGGCGTAGTGGTAAATCAGTGAATAGAAATTCTGGTTGGCGG
>JAEZRB010000215.1 GCA_023412975.1 Bacteroidota bacterium
CACTGATTGATCTGCCTGCGGCAGGAAAGGGAGCCACGGATTACACAGATTACACTGATTGATCAGCCTGAGGCAGGAAGGGAGCCACGAATGACACGAATCACACGAATGAGCCACAGATTGCACGGATTTCACGGATTAGTACCAGGATCCAAGTCCCTGTTTTTACTCAAAAGGCCCTTTCACTTTAGATCGTTCTCTTCTGTGCAATCAGTTCGTCCGCGGCAAATATTCGTGTGATTCGTGTCATTCGTGGCCCACTATTCGTAAACAAGTTTTTTCAGGTAATAAACCCTAGGGTCCACCTGTATCATCGTTTTACTGGTAATGGTCTCGGGTTTGGAACTGAGGGTGATCCTTTTGGCGCCGGCATCCGTGACAATATCGATGGGAATGGGCATATCCAGATTTACGAGACGAATTGAATATTTATCCGCATCAACCTGCCGGATATTAATTTCAAGCTTATCGGTAGTGTATAAAAATAAGTGGAAAAGCGGCTGCAGGCTTTTACCGTAAGCATCGCTAAAAAGTTTTTCGACATCAGCAGTCACCACGGTATTGTCGTACGTGTATTGCGGTTCGGTAGCCAGTTTTTTGAGCGTGGGAAAAAAGATCTCATCACCCATCACGTAGCGCAGGGTATGCATAAAAAATGCGCCTTTGCCATAAATGTCGCCATGATAGGTCTGGTCGGAGTCAATTTCGTCCCCCTGTACAATTGGTAATTTGTTTTGACAATTACGGGCAGTTTGTTGCATGCGTTTTATATAAGCGTCCTCACCGTCCATATCCCTTACAATCAGCGCGTCGCCATAGGAACAAATACCCTCCTGGATCCACATATGCGCCCAGTCGCGGTTGGTGACTTTATTTGCCCACCACTCATGACCAAATTCATGGTGTAAAAGCCAGTCGAAATCCTGGCCACCCAGTTTGGTGTACTGGTACTTATTGCCATAGGCGTTCATCGTTTGATGTTCCATTCCGAGGTGCGGCGTTTCGGCGATGCCGATCTTTTCCTTTACCCAGGGATACTCGCCAAAATATTTCTCGAGCACACGGCATGATCTTTCCAGTACATCGAGATGATTTTCGGCTTTGGCGGCATTTTCCTCCAGCACATAAAATTGCATAGGCACTTTGTTTCCTTCGATTGTTGTATAGTCGCGACTAACGACTTTATATTTTCCAACATTGAAGACCAGGCAATAATTGCTGATGGTATAATTGGTTTTCCAGTGAAAAGTCGACCAGCCTTTTTTATGACTCACTTTCTTCAATAATCCCGGACCTGCAACGCTGAGGCCTTTGGGAACCGTAATGATCAAGTCAGCACCTTCGTTGGGTTCATCACTGGGATGATCTTTACAGGGAAAAAAAACTTTAGCGCCTTCACTCTGACAACTGATCGCGATCCAGGGATTCCCTTTCGAATCTTTTTCCCATTGGAAGCCACCGATCCATGGTGCCCTTTCGGCTATGACGGGTACTCCGCCGTAAGCAATCTTTACTTTTTGTTTGCCCGCCGCAAATGAACCAGCAGCCGGTATGAAAATTTTATGGTCGCGGTGCTCATATTTATGTTCTTTGCCATTCACCCAAATCTTTTTTACCTGGAGTACCTGAGTTAGGTCGAATACCAGGCGTGCCGCAGTTTCTAACAGGATAAGGTCGGCTTCCATGTAACCATCGATGGATTGATCGGTGGGATCGACCGTGAGCGCAATGGTATAATGACGAATATCCATGTTTGCCTGTTCGGGATCCAGTTTGCCTCCGGATCTCAGGTTTTGCGTAAATGAAAAAAAAGGAAAAAGAATTAGTGTGATGAACAAAAAAGGTCTCATGTGAGTTTTTTTTGAAGATAGGTTATTTTGATAAGCGGCAGACAAGCGCTGCCGAATGTCGTTCATGCCCTAACTTGCAGTATCATGGAGATCATCGATGCACGGTACCTGATCAGCAATGCGGATTATAAGCAATGTCCGCCGCCCGACCGGCCCGAGTATGCATTTATCGGGAGGAGTAATGTGGGCAAGTCTTCGCTGATCAATATGCTATGTAATAAGAAGTCGCTGGCCAAGACCTCCGCGGCCCCGGGAAAAACGCAGCTGATCAATCATTTTGATGTGGTATCTGACGATAAGACCCATTGGTACCTGGTGGATCTGCCTGGTTATGGCTATGCGAAAGTGTCACAGAGCAGCCGGAGACGCTGGCAACAAATGATCGAAAACTATGTTCGCAAAAGGGAAAACCTGGGATGTTTATTTGTATTGATCGATAGCCGGCATGAGCCCCAGCGTATCGACCTGGAATTTTTAAATGACCTGGGCAAATGGCAGGTGCCTTTCGTGATCGTTTTTACGAAAACCGATAAGAACAAACCAGGAGCCACAGAGCGTCATGTAAAGGCATTCATGGATGAAATGAAGCAATACTGGGAGGAGCTGCCCGTCTGGTTTACCAGCTCCGCCATCAGCAGGGAGGGACGCGAGCCATTACTGCAATATATCCGCAACCTCAACCGGGAATATTCAGTAGTAAGGCGTTAAATTTTAGTTTTTTTTAGGATTAATTCTTTTCTTTGCACACAATTGACGAAACTTATGAGGAAGATCTTTTCCGAACGAAATATGGTTGTTTTTTTATTCCTGGCGGCATTAGTCGTCTTTTCTTTCGCCCAGGAAGACGCGAAAAGAGTTGAAAAAATGTATTTCAAGAATGAGTCTGCCAGTTCCGAGATCATCCCTACTCCCCAAAAGACTGCTGACATACCACAAATGGTAGCGCCTGAATAATATAGCCCCGAAGGCGTATCTATTATTTTCCCAAACTCAAATGGTTAGTTGACCACCTTATTGGCACAACTGCTGCTGGCAAATGCTTCCGGTTTGGCTTTGAAAGCAAAGCCCATACCCAGGATATAACCCATGGCCTCTTTGAGGGCATCATTGCTTTTGAAACCCGGGTTGGTGTTGATGTCGGCATGCACTTCCATATCCACATTGTAGCTGGTAAACAAATTGCACAGCTCGTAGGCAATTTCGATGCTTTTAGCGACCTCCATCAGCATCCTTTCTTTGATGGTAAACTGCTGCCGGGTTTTGTCGTTGTGAATAAACATGAACCCGCCATGACCTTCCCGCAGGAATACAATGACTGTAGCAAATTCAGTTTCTTTTCCTTTTACCTGTGAGTCGGTTCCTATGC
>JAEZRB010000062.1 GCA_023412975.1 Bacteroidota bacterium
ATCTTCTATTATAGCAAAACTGTTGCGGGTCGACAACGAACCAATGGCTTCCTGCACTCGCATGTTGTAAGACTCGGGAGTTTCTTTCTGCTCACAGGCACCATGGCAATAAAGCCCGTGTATTCCCTCACAGGTGCCGTTGCTGGTTTGTAAAAAACAAAGCTTAGGGCAGAGATTGTACTCACGGATCATCTTTCGCAGCAGGGAATGGCCATCTGTGAGGTAATGAAATGTATGCACAGGTCTGAGCCCGCCCCTGTTTTTTTCGATGGCCAGTCGCAGGTAACCGTTTTGATCTTCGTAGAGAAAAATACCATACACACTCTCGGCATTTTTTTGAGAATAATTGAAAACCGGCCAGAGTTTTTTTATCTCCGTGGACTCAAGGATATGCGCCATCAGTTCGGTAGCACAGGGTTGAAAGCTGATGCCGTGTGTATGCTTTAAAAAATTTTGTTTTTGCCGGCTCTGCGAATTATTACTGAAATGACTGTTGATGCGGTAGCGGATATTTTTAGCTTTACCAACATATATGATCTTCCCTTTTTCGTTGTGAAAGTAATATACCCCCGGTGTGTATGGCAATTGTTCGAAGTGTTCCTTCGGCACATTGGGCGGAAGTATCTGTTCCTTTGAATTTCGCTGCAAGCTTTTTTCAACCAGGTTTTCCCTATCATTTTGTAATAGGAGGTGAAATACTTTTGCCGTTGCTTCTGAATCACCACCCGCACGGTGACGGTTATTGATCGGGATATCCAGGGCATGACAAAGATTACCGAGTCCGTAGGAGGGTAGGCCGGGAAATATTTTTCGGCTCAACCGTACCGTGCAAAGCTTTTTCGTATTCAGGTTGTACTGGCTGGCTGCCAAATGACTTTTTACAAAGGAATAGTCGAAGTTGACATTATGCGCCACAAAGACCTTATCATGCAATAACTGATACACTTCACCGGCAACCTCTTCAAACAACGGTGCATTTTCCACCATTTCATTGGTAATCCCGGTCATGGATTGAATATAATAGGGGATTGGCTGACGTGGGTTGATCAGGGTCTCGTATTTATCGACGATCTTTTCACCATCGAATACATGTATGCTGATCTCCGTGATGCCATTTGCCTGCGCATAACCCCCGGTAGTCTCTATATCAACAATGGCGTACATAAATAATTGCGGACTGTGCCGGACTGCCGGCTAAAACACGAATTTCGTAAAAAAAAATACCAGGATTTGGGAAAAATTGAAATGTTCAGGAACAGGCTTGCCAAAGTCTACCGCCACCTGCAGAAACAGGCCAGGAAACAGGGGGTAACCTGTTACCGGGTATATGACCATGACCTGCCAGAGTATCCTTTATGCATAGAATTTTATGATAATAAATTATACGTGGCAGAATATAAACGCCGTCACGGTTTGACGGAGGAAGAACACGACCTGTGGATGGAAGAAAGTATTGTCGTGATTTGCGAAGTCCTGGAAGTAGACAAAGACGATATTTTTTTAAAGCTTCGCCAGCGAAAACCGGGCAGACTGGGACAGTACCAGAAACTGGACGCGATCCAGCATGAATTTGTTGTTGAGGAAAACGGCTTAAAGTTTATCGTCAACCTAAGCGATTACCTGGATACAGGACTTTTTCTCGATCACCGGCTTACCCGGCAAAGGGTCAGACAGGAGTCGGAAGGAAAGCATGTTTTAAATCTTTTCGCATATACCGGTTCTTTTTCGGTGTATGCGGCGGCAGGCGGCGCATCATCCGTTATAACAGTTGATCTTTCAAAAACCTATCTGGGCTGGGCTGAAAGAAATATGGCTTTAAATGGTTTTATCGATTCAGTTCGATACAAGTTCGTCCATGCGGATGTACTGCAATACCTGGATGAACTTCCGCCCGGTGAACTTGATTTGATCATCATGGATCCGCCGACCTTTAGTAATAGCAAGCGGATGGAGGATTTCCTGGATATCCAAAGAGATCATGTGGCGATGATCAATAAATGTATTGCTTCATTAAAGCCAGGTGGTGCATTGTATTTCAGTACTAACTTCAGAAAGTTTGTACTCGACCAGGATAATATCAACGCCACATCGGTCCGCGATATTACCCGGGCCACCACGCCTTTTGATTTTGAGGGAAAGTTATTTCGATGGTGCTATTATATCATTAAATAGCCTGCCGACTTGCAACAATGAATCCTGAAATTACTGGATCAAAATTCGTTGAACTCTTTTTTCTGAGCCACGAACTAATCTTACCATATACAATCCCCGGGCGAGGTGGTATACTGGAATATCGATCCTTCCTGTCATGCCCCGGATATCTTTTTTGATTACCAGCGCTCCTGTCATGCTGAATACCTCCAATTGGTCGAATGTATCTGGAAGAAAAATGCTGATGATATTGTTGTTGATAGTAGAGGGGTAAATAAAATGCTCCCCCGCCTGGTTAAACACAGTAATGGTTGCTGAATAATCCCATTGGCCATCTTTGTTAACCGAGCGTAACCGGTAAAATATTTTTGAATCGGAAGCAATGTCAGTGAAACGGTAATTATTGACTGTTGTAAGATTCTGCGCAGGTAGTGTACCCACTATTTCAAAATTCAAACTGTCAAGGCTACGTTCCACTTCATAATATTGAAGTTCCTGCTCAACTGCCGACCAGTTTAAATCGATGATATTATTGTTTGCAGACGCTGTAAAATTTAATATCTGGAAAATGACTCCGGTGAGAGGCTCAAGTTTGTATACAATCCCAAATGAAAGTGAGCAGGCATAAATGGTACCATCCTGCCCTTCCCCAAAGCCGGAAATGTTAATAGGCGTCACGCCATTCAGTTTGATAATCTGCCAGGCATCGGCGGAATCCCTGATCACCCAATGATTGCCAGTTTCGAAGTCGACGAATATATAATATCCGTAGAACCCTGGATATTCGAGGCCGCGGTAAACAAACCCACCCGTAACCGCATAACCACCGGTAGTTCTATTGTGCGGGTATTCGAAGACAGGTGAAACATATTGGTCGGCCGTGGCACAATTATTTAAATTGTAAGCCCTGGTTCCTTCGTAACAACGCCAGCCATAGTTTAAGCCTTTGGTATTACCGGCTTTTGCTACATTGATCTCTTCCCTTGCTCCCTGACCGACATCCGCGATCCACATATCGCCGGTTAACCGGTCAAAACTCCATCTCCAGGGATTACGCAGACCTAGCGCCCATAACTCGTCGGCAATGGCCGGGTTATTTATAAATGGGTTGTCGGCAGGGATGCTGTAGTTTAATGGCGGATTCGGAATATCAATATTAATACGGAGCATTTTACCCAGGAGGGAAGCGCCATTTTGTGCATTATTGTTGGGGTCACCTGCGCCACCACCGTCGCCGGTGGCGAAATATAAATAACCATCGGGACCGAAGGAAAGTCTGCCACCATTATGATTGGCGGCACCGGGGTGCGGGATGGTAATGATGATTTTTTTGGAAGCAGGATTGGCAATATTCATATCATTGCTAACCTTATACGATGCTACTTCGAGGCTACCCTGTGAATTGGTATAGTAAACAAAAAACAGTCCGTTCGTTTTATACGAAGGATGAAACGCCATACTGAGTAGGCCTCGTTCGCCAGACGATGTAATACCGTCCACTTTTAGAAAATCTGCGAGATGTTCGTACGCGTGGTTATACACTTTAATAGTGCCTTGTTTTTCCACTACAAAAAGGCGACGGGTATCATCATCGGGGCTGACAATTTCAACGGGATTTTCGAGAGAGAATATCACCGGTGTGTACCGCATGCCCGCCGGTTGGGAAAAAGGGGAATAAGAAAATGCCAATAAGAACAGCGAAAGGATCAGTATTTGAATTTTCAGTCGTTGCATTGGCTGCGGCTTCACCTGAATTTACGAAATAGTTCCCTACTAGAAAGCGTTAAAGAATAAAAAAAGGTTGCCAGCGATCCCGGAAAGTCTGGTGTGTGAAGCATTAAATTGAAACAAGGATTTTCCCTTTCCTCCACTCTAAGGTTTCGAATGAGATTATCGATAATTGAATTTTCAAATTTGCATAAACCGTCCGAAGGGGTGGATGTTTCCTATGACCTATTTTTTTACAAATAAATTGTCCCTACGGGACAAAGCCAATCTTCGTGCTCATTGTGTTTCCTCCGTGACCATCGTGTCCAAAAAAAAACACGAAGTGCAAAAAGAATTCATCAAAACCCTTAGTGCCCTTCGTGTTTCCTTCGTGAACTTCGTGTCCAAAAAAATTAGGAACAGAAGTCAGCTATTAAGCTCTTAAAGCGTTTTCAACACATCATTCATGCTTCTAACCGCCGCAGCGCTCTTATTGAACTCGGCCATTTCCGCATCATTCAATTCAAAATCGATGATCTTTTCCCATCCGTTTTTTCCAATGATCACCGGAACCCCCAGGCAGATATCTTTTTGCCCGTACTCACCATCCAGTGCCACGCAGCAGGTAAACAATTTCTTTTCATCCCTAACAATGGATTCAACCAACGCTGCACCAGCCGCACCCGGTGCATACCAGGCTGATGTGCCGATCAGTTTTGTAAGTGTAGCACCACCTACCATCGTATCAGCAACTATTTGTTTTTGTTGTTCCGCGCTCAGGAATTTTGTTACCGGCACCGAATTCCAGGTTGCCAGCCTGATCAGCGGTATCATCGTTGTATCACCATGTCCACCAACTACTACGGCATTCAGATCGGCGGGGCTGCAGCTCAGGTGCTGGCTCAGCTGGTACCTGAAACGGGCACTATCGAGTGCGCCGCCCATACCAATGATCCTGTGTTTGGGCAGGCCTGTAGATTGCAGGGCCAGGTAGGTCATCGTGTCCATTGGATTGCTTATCACGATAATGATAGCATTAGGAGAATGTTTCAAAATATTTTCGGTCACACTTTTCACAATCCCTGCATTCACACCGATCAGTTCTTCACGTGTCATCCCGGGTTTGCGTGGCAAACCTGAAGTAATCACTACCACGTCACTTCCCGCGGTTTTAGAATAATCATTAGTAGAGCCTGTGATCTTTGTATCAAAACCGAGTAGGGCGGCAGTTTGCATCATGTCCTGCGCCTTTCCTTCGGCAACACCTTCTTTTATATCGAGTAATACTAATTCAGCGGCCAGTTCCTTACGGGCAATATTATCAGCACAGGTTGCGCCAACGGCACCGGCACCTACAACGGTTACTTTCATGAACGAAAAAATTTTTTGGTGAGGAAATGATCTGCCGGCCAGCCGGCAGATTTTGAGTTGCAAAGGTATTAGAAACTTCCTGTTTTATGCTTTCTCGATTTCCGGTTATTTCTTCAACTCCTCGATCACCTTTTCGATAGGCATAGCCCCCGAAAATACGGAGATCAGCTCTTTTTTGCGATTATAAAATGCCAGGAAAGGCAAATTATGGATACCGAAAAATACGGGCAGCATATAGGCTTCGTCCTTGCCCACAATAATGTTACCGAAACGATCAAGGCCGTACTGTTGGTAAAACTCCCGCATCTGGTCGAAATCACGGGTGGTCGATAGCACCAGCTGTGTTTTGTCAAAAGACTTAATATTTTTAATGATCTCCTCCATCTCATGCTGGCAGTGTTCACAATCCGGGCTAAACAGCATGAACATAACCGATTTTTTCTTATCCAGGTTTTCCTTGGTAAAATATGTGCTGCTGTCGGTCAACAATATTTTAAAGGGCGGCACACTGGGAAAGCGTTTGTAGGGTGGCTGTGGGGCATCCTGCGCGATGGTAAATAAAGCAGTGGAAAATGCTGTCAGGAAGAGTAATGAATATTTCATGCCGCAAAGAAACGACTTATGCATGACTGAAACCCGGTTTTAACAAGATGGAGAATCCTTTAAAGTCCACCACTTTGATGGCCCTATATCAATCAAAAGCATAGCTTCCTGAATATAATATTACCAAGTTCAAAAAATAAAATTTTGCCTATTTACGAAACTTTCGTAGATTTACGAAAAATTCGTAGATATGGAGAAACTCACACCTGCAGAAGAAGCCACCATGCAGGCCGTATGGCAAACAGGGGAGGGTAACGTAAAAGCTTTTATGGAAAATATGGATGAACCCGCTCCTTATACAACGGTAGCCTCCACCATTAAAAATCTCGAGAAAAAGGGTTACCTGAGCAGCCGGCTGATCGGAAATGCTTATTTCTACAAACCACTGGTATCGGAAGACGAGTATAAGAAAAAGTATCTCGGCTCGGTGGTGAAGGAATATTTTGATAATTCTTACAAAGAACTGGTTAGTTTTTTCGTGGAACAAAAAAAACTCTCAGCAAAGGAATTGAAAGAGATCCTGGATTTGATCGAAAAGAAAATGTGAGAACAGAGTTTCAAACTATCAGCAATTAATTTTTGATTTATGCCCATATTATTTCAATACCTGCTTAAAGTCTCAATCTGCCTGGCGATAGTGTATATCTTTTATCAACTGGTTTTACGCAGGCTTACTTTTTATAATCATAACCGATGGTACCTGTTTGGATATTCCATATTGTCCTATTTTATTGCTTTGATAAATATCGGACCTATTCTTTCTGAGAATGCCGACGATGGATATGCTTTGCTCAAAATGATGCCCTCCCTTGATAGCCTGTCTACGGTATCAGTTTCAGCATCCGTTGCTGAGGATGGAGCAGGATGGTCAGCCTGGCACTGGCTGTCAATAGTGATGGCTGCTGGTGTGGTTTTGCTGGCTTTGCGGTTGTTCATCCAGTTAAGATCTTACCAGCGAATAAAGGCCGGTGCAAAACTGGTAAGTGAAGATGGCGTACGCTTTTACCAGGTCAATGGGAGCATCATTCCGTTTTCATTTGGGAATTCGATCTATGTCAACCAACGACTGCACACCAGCGACGAATTGAAAGAGATCATTCGTCATGAGTTTGTACATGTGAGGCAAAGGCACACCGTGGATATTATTTGGAGCGAGTTGCTTTGCATCCTTAACTGGTATAATCCTTTTGCATGGCTGATCAAAAAGGCGATGCGACAAAACCTCGAGTTTATTGCCGACAATAAAGTGATCTCAGACGGGATCGACAAGAAAAAATATCAGTACCTGCTTCTCAAAGTGATTGGCAACAATCATTTTAGCATAGCCAGTCAATTCAATTTTACATCACTAAAAAAAAGAATTATCATGATGAATAAAATCAAAACTGCAAAAGTGCACCTGTTGAAATTTCTTTTCATACTTCCACTTCTGGCAGTTATCCTGGTTGCTTTTCGTAATGCTCCTGCACGCCAATCACAGGATGTTCAGGCCTACGAGACGACGGATTACGAAACTTTATTTACCGCTGCGCTTTCGGACACAGTACCAGGTAAACTAAATAAACTTGAAAAAGCAAAGGCCCCGTTGCCGCCAGCCGCTCCGGATATAACAGCTCCGGTCGCCCCAGCGCGTCCACCTGCGGCGGTAGAAACTACATCATCTGATGTGGCTCCCGCCAGGCCGCCTGTGCCTGCGGGAACTATATCACCCGTTACCCCGGCCCAGCCTCCAGCCCCCGTGAAAACTACACGCCCGGTCATAAATATCGTGCAAAGAGTATCCATGGATACCAGTGAAAAGCCACTTATTATTGTGGCTGGAGAAGAATGGCCATCTCACCTGGATATAAACCTAATCGATGCGAGCAGGATTAATAAGTTGGAAGTCTTAAAGGGTGAGTCTGCCACCAGTAAATATGGTAATAAAGGAAAGAATGGCGTGATATTGATCGATATAAAGCCCGGCGGCACAGAGATGAAGGTGCGATCGGGGGTTGAATTATCACAACCTGTATTTTATCTCAACGGGAAAAAGGTTACCCGCCAGGCCATCGAACTAATCGATCCTGTGAAGATCAAATCCGTTGATGTGCTGAAAGGAGAAAAAGCTGTAGACAAATACGGTGACGAAGGCAAAAATGGGGTGATCGAGATCGCGATACCCCAACCTGCTGGAACTATCAGGCAGGTGAAGAAGCCAGTGACACATGCCTGGGATATTCAGAAAATCGTGGAGAGCGGGAAGAAAAAAGATAATTGTTAGCCTTACAAATGTTTGGGTTCTGGCCGGGAAGAAGGGAAGGCGGGAAGGATTAGTTTTTTAATGATACAAGCCCAACAGAATTTTCTGTTGGGCTTGTATCATTTTATACGGATTTTCCGTTTCACCTTGTTTACCTCTGTGCCCTCCGTGTCCTGATTTTGGTCACGGAGGGCTCGAATTATGGCACGAGGAGCACAGAGTTTTTCATTCGTGAAATTCGTGCAATTCGTGGCTCCCATTCCCTATCTTTGCCGCCTCAAAAAAGATTTATCACTAGCTTATGGCTCGCAGCTCGCGGCTATCAGCTCAAAGCTAAATGTATGGCAACAACAGCAGACATCAGCCGTGGCCTTATCATCAAACTGGATGGCAGTTTGTATTCCGTCGTGGAATTTGGAGAAAATAAGACAGCCCGTGCGGCAGCGAAGGTATGGGCCAAACTGAAAGGTGTTGACAACAACCGGTCGATCGAAAAAACCTGGAACTCAGGTGATGTGATACACCCCGTTCGCGTAGAAAGAAAGGACTACCAATTCCTGTATAAAGATGATACGGGGTATAATTTCATGGATAATGAAACCTTTGAACAGGTAGCCGTACAGGAGAACCTGGTAGACGCACCGCAATTTCTAAAAGAGGGACAAACAGTCTCGCTCCTGATAAATACAGAAACAGAATTGCCCATGAGTGTGGAACTGCCCGATAAGATCGCTGTTCTGGTGACATACACAGAACCAGGTCTGAGAGGCGATACCGCTACCCGCACCCTTAAGCCCGCCACCATAGAAACAGGGGCTACGGTGAATGTACCCTTATTCGTGAACGAAGGGGAAATGATTCGTATCAACACCAAGACCGGTGAATACCTGGAAAGAGTAAAATAACCCTTACGTCCTTTTATAGCAAAATGGCCCAAATTCCCCTGATTTTGGGCCATTTTTGGTCAAAAACCGCCGGATTTTGGCCAAAACGGCTAAAATTCTTGATAATCTGAATTCGATTTCCTTACCTTAGCCGTCCATTTCCGTCATAAACTAAACTGTCTATTAAATTGAAAAACATGGACTTCAAACAAATCCAGGAATTGATCAAAATGGTCAATAAATCAAACATTGGTGAATTGACCATTGAGCAAAAGGATTTTAAAGTGACCATAAAACAAAAGGAAGAACATATCACCCAGGTTTTATCGGGTCCGTCAGGTAGCGCTTTTAATGCGCCTGCCCAGGTAGCGGCACCGCCACAGCCCATATCATTACCACCTGCTCCGGCTGGCGAAAAGACTAAATCCGCTGCCGAGACGCCCGCCTCCAACCTGGTTACCATCAAAAGCCCCATGATCGGTACCTTCTACCGCAAATCAGCACCCGACAAACCCAACTTTGTAGAACCGGGAGATGAGGTTTCAAAAGGAAAAGTGGTTTGCATCATTGAAGCCATGAAACTTTTCAATGAAATTGAAAGTGAAGTAAGTGGAAAGATCGTGAAGGTTTTGGTTGAGGATGCTTCTCCGGTTGAATATGATCAGCCGTTGTTCCTGGTAGAACCGATTTAATTTGAAAATGAGTCAATTTGAAAACTTGAGTTTAGAAATTCATTTTTCAATTGACATCCTGAATTTATTTTCAAATCAACACATTTTCCCGCGAGGTCCTGCGGACAAATTTTCAAATTAACTTAATGTTTAAAAAAATATTAATCGCAAACAGGGGTGAAATTGCCCTTCGTGTTCTGAGAACCTGTCGCGAAATGGGTATTAAGACAGTGGCGGTTTATTCAACTGCCGATCGCGACAGTCTTCATGTAAAATTTGCCGATGAAGCGGTGTGTATCGGTAAGCCCCAAAGCACCGACTCTTACCTGAATATGGCACACCTGATGGCGGCGGTGGAAATTACTAACGCCGATGCCATTCACCCGGGCTACGGATTTTTAGCTGAGAACGCAAAATTCTCCGGCATATGCAATGACCATGGGATAAAATTTATTGGCCCTACGCCTGAAATGATCAACCGCATGGGCGATAAAATAACCGCCAAAGAAACCATGATAAAAGCCGGTGTACCGGTTGTTCCAGGTGGGGAAGGTCTGTTGCAAAGCCTCGATGAAGCGAAAGGCCTGGCAAGAGATATGGGTTACCCCGTTATTTTGAAAGCTACCGCCGGAGGTGGCGGTAAGGGCATGCGCATCGTGTGGGAAGATTCCGAAATGGAAAAAGCTTATGACACGGCAAAGGCAGAAGCCGCAGCATCTTTTAAAAATGACGGGATCTACATGGAGAAATATGTTGAAGAACCCCGTCATATCGAGATACAGGTTGCAGGAGACCAATACGGTAATGTGTGCCATATGAGCGAGCGGGATTGTTCGATCCAGCGCAGACACCAGAAATTGGTTGAAGAATCTCCTTCGCCATTCATGACCGACGATCTTAGGCAGAAAATGGGCGAAGCCGCCAAGAAAGCGGCGGAGGCTATTAACTATGAAAGCGTCGGTACCATCGAATTCCTGGTTGATAAGCATCGCAACTTCTACTTCATGGAAATGAATACACGTATCCAGGTAGAGCATTGCGTGACCGAGGAAGTGATAAATTTTGACCTGATCAAAGAGCAAATTAAAATTGCAGCAGGCGAAAGAATCTCCGGCAAGGATTATATTCCGGAAATGCATTCGATCGAATGCCGTATTAATGCCGAGGATCCCGAGAATGATTTTCGTCCTTCACCCGGCCGTATCACCACTTTACACCAGCCCGGCGGGCATGGGGTGCGTGTTGACAGCCATGTATACGCGGGTTATACCATTCCTCCATACTACGATTCCATGATCGGTAAACTGATCACAATCGCCCGGACAAGAAACGAAGCGATCGATACGATGTACCGTGCATTAAGTGAATATGTAATTGAAGGTGTGAAGACCACGATACCATTTCACCTGCAATTAATGCAGGACGAACGTTTCCGCTCAGGAGATTTCAATACCAAATTTTTAGAGTCGTTTCAAATGAAATAACAAATACCTGTTGACGTAGTAGCAGGTAAACATTTTCGGGGAGGGCGGGAAGTTAGGATAAATATAAATTTTCCGGCTTCCCGTCCTCTTTTTCATCATTCCTCTGGACGAGCTGGTTTATATTTGGAAAACCTGGAACAGTTATCAAAGATGTCAAAATTTTTTTATGATTAGAAGATTTCTTTTCTCCGCAGCCGTGTTTAGTTGCATGTACGTATCTGCGCAATCCTATCAAAAGCTCCACCAGAAAGCTATTGTAGTTGATACACACAATGATGTACTCTCTTCAGCTGTGCTGGATGGTAAAGATATTTCAAACAGGATCCCCGAAGGCCATAGTGACCTGGTGAGGTTCAAGGAAGGTGGGGTGGACCTGCAGTTTTTCTCCGTATACACGGGTCCTGAACCCCGTAACAAAGAGGGCACTTATAAAGATGCCAACGAAGAAATCGATTCACTCCAAAGTATTGCGGCTCGCAACCCCGACAGGATGGTGCTTGCAAAAACTGTGGCAGAAATTAAACAAGGTTTACGTAAGAAAAAGCTGGTGGGATTGATTGGTGTCGAGGGCGGCCATATGATAGAGGACGATATTCAAAAACTGGAAGCACTCCATGCGCGGGGCATGCGATATCTCACGTTGACCTGGAACAACAGTACTTCATGGGCCAGCAGTGCCATGGATGAATCTGGAAGTTCTTCTCATGTTTTAGCGCATAAAGGCTTAAATGATTTTGGTCGCCAGGTTGTAAAGCGTATGAACGATCTCGGCGTGATCGTCGATCTTTCTCATACAGGCGAACAAACTTTTTACGATGCACTGGCCGTTACCACCAAACCCGTTTTGTTATCACACAGTTCGGTTTGGAATATTTGCCCAGTATTTCGCAATGTAAAAGATGGCCAGCTCCGTGCTTTAGCAAAAAATGGCGGGGTGATCTGTATAAACTTCTATTCAGGGTTTATCAGCAAACCTTATCATGAGCGGTCAGAATGGTTAGGTGGACCGGGCAGAAAAGCGGTACAGGATTCATTATTCAGCATCACCAAAGATTCTGTTGAAATGAGGAAAAAGTGGAGGGAGTATTTCAGGGCTGAATTAAGTAAGGTACGTCCAACGATCGATGACCTTGTCGATCACATCGACTATGTCGTTAAACTAATTGGTGATGATTATGTCGGTATTGGGGCTGATTATGATGGTGTTAGTTCACTCCCCCTGGGAATGGAAGATGTGACCACCTATCCAAAAATAACGGAGGCTTTATTAAAAAGAGGTTACTCCAAAAAGTCCATCAAAAAAATCCTCGGTGGTAATGTAATGCGGGTGATTGAAGCGAATTTTAGGGATTAGTAATTGGTAATCATTGCTGTCCGGAATAAAATCTTGAATAGTTGTCAGAACCTTTGACCCGCGCGGCATCTATGACTTTTACATTTACAGGGGCTTTGCTTTATTTTTCCTGGAGACTCTTACTTTTGCTGGCCGTAGTTGAAATGTATCGATGTGTCAGGATACCACAGCGCACACTGCGGAC
>JAEZRB010000070.1 GCA_023412975.1 Bacteroidota bacterium
TCGCAGGTATCCTGTTCTGGATCTTTATTTTCTCTGTTTCAATCGCGGCTATCATGCTGGCAGAAAACCGGAAAGTAGAGTGGGGTAAGCGGAAGTTTTATGCTGAAAAACTGGCCGATCAGACCGATCGCTCGAGTGAGCGGCTGATGAATATCGCCATGACCTATCTCGACAACGATTTCTTGCAGGAAAATTTTTACCGGTTTGCAGATAGTGCCAGCAACCGGTATATGAGAGATAGTATTGTATCGAGCAATTACAGCGGTTATATCAATAAATACGACACTCGCATTTACGCGTACGACACCTCGGGCAATGCTTTGAATAATGACGATCCTACTACCTATGATGCCTTGAATACTATCGTGACACTTCAGTCGCATCCCACCAGCACACCGGATCTTTTTTACTACGAAACCGCGTTTGACAAGTATACTTATATCACCCAAAGAATCGTGACTGATTCAGCGGGCAATAAACTCGGTTATTTCTTCCTGATCTCAAATCCCAAGAAATTCAGTAGCGATGCACTTTTCCCGGAGTTTTTCAGGCAGTATAAGGGGAATGATCCGGAAAATTCGCCCATCTATTCTTATGCTGTGTATAGCGAGAAGAAACTGACCCGCTTAACAAATCGTTACCCGTTCCCCACCCAGATCAATGAAGCTGACATACCTGTGAACCGCGAATTTGAACGGCGAACAAATGGGGAATTTGATGAGCTCTGGTACAGGGCCAGCAATGATAAGGTAGTAGTGATGGCCCGTAAAGGTGATACGATCATCGAGTCCATCACTTTGTTTTCCTATATTTTTTGCTCCTTCCTTTTCCTTGTATTTTTTGTACAGGTATTGTCGCTGTTGCTGAAGGCTGTATACGATCGGGAAGGTTTCCGTAATTTTTTCCATTTCAATATCCGGAACCAGGTTCACAGCACGATCATCTTCGTTAGCATTTTCTCTTTCATCATCATCGGTGTCGCTACCATTACATTCTTCAAGAACAGGCATAATCGAAATAATAGTGACAAGCTAAGCCGTACCATGCGCATTATGGTGAACGAGATGGAGAAGCGTATCGACAGCGAACATCCATTTGGCGTTGTAGCACAGTTTTACGATACCGTTTCAAACTATTCACTGCAGGACCTGATCCGGGAAGTTTCAGGTATCCATGGTGTCGATGTTACCGTATATGATCTCAACGGCGACCTGCAGGTGTCTTCCGATGCAAATATTTACGATAAGGGGGTACTGAGTACGAAGATGAATCCCGATGCTTTTTTCAGGCTTAGTCACCTCAACCTGGTGGAATATGTACAGGAAGAACGAATTGCCGACCTGTCGTACCTCAGCATTTATGCACCGGTTCGAGGTGAAGACGGGAAAGCCTATGCCTACCTGGGGATTCCATATTTTACTTCCCAGTCTGAGCTCGACCAGGAAATATCAAACTTTATCGTGACGGTGATCAACCTAAACGCGTTTATCCTGTTGATCGCCGGCCTGATCGCGCTGTTTATTACTAACAGGATTACACGCTCTTTCTCCATCATCAGCGATAAAATGAAAGAGGTGAATCTTGGAAGGCTTAATGAAGAAATTGTTTGGAACAGGAACGACGAGATCGGTGACCTGGTAAAAGAATACAATAAGATGGTGGCGAAACTGGAAGAGAGCGCCGAAGCCCTGGCCAAAACTGAAAGAGAGGGAGCGTGGAGGGAAATGGCCCGGCAGGTTGCGCACGAGATCAAAAATCCGCTGACGCCAATGAAACTAAGCCTGCAGTACCTGCAAAAATCGATAGATAGCAATCATCCCAATGTAAAGGAGCTTTCAAGCAATGTGGCCAATACACTGGTAGAGCAGATCGATCACCTGTCGAAAATCGCTGCTGATTTTTCACAGTTTGCCAATATCACCTATACCAATATCGAGCAATTTGACCTCCACGATGTATTGAGGTCGCTGAAAGAACTTTACCAGGCTGATGAAAATATTGATTTTGTTTGGTGGCCTGTTCATACACAACTGATGGTAAATGCCGATAAAACTCAAATGAACCGGCTATTCACGAACCTGTTTGCAAATGCGGTGGAAGCCTGTGAAGGAAATGCCTGCAGAATAGTGGTGACAGAAGAACTATACGACGGACTTGTAAGAATCAACATAAAAGACAATGGTGAAGGTATTCCCCAGGAAATGCAATCGCGGATCTTCATTCCCAATTTCACTACAAAATCCTCCGGTACCGGGCTGGGACTTGCGATGTGTAAGGGCATCGTGGAACAGGTGAAAGGAAAGATCTGGTTTGATACCGAAAAAGGAAATGGTACAACCTTCCATGTCGAAATACCGCTAGCAGATCAATCCTAATGTAAGTAGTCAGTAAATAAGCCGGAAAGGTTCTAGAGACCTTTTTGCTGTCTTCGTTTTAATAAGAACGTTTCGAATTGCTGCCTTGTAAAACTGCTCAGGTTTTGCTCTTTGGTCAGCCCGCCTTTTTGCGCAGCCAGCACGCCATATTTGATATCGTTGTAACCATCGAGGCTATGCGCATCGGGGTTGATGGACAACAACACATTTTTTTGCTTTGCATAATCTATCCATCTCCAGTCCATATCGAGTCGTCGCGGGTGGGCATTGATTTCTATGGCAATATTGTTTGCTGCGCAGGTGTCGATGATGGTTTTATGATCAAGCGGATAACCCTTACGACTGAGCAGGAGCCGGCCCGTCATGTGACCCAGGATCGTGACATACGGGTTGGACAGGGCTTTCATCACTCTCGACATGGCTTTTTCCTCTGTCATCCGTAAGTTGCTGTGTACCGAGGCTATGATGAGATCAAACCAGTACAACACTTCGTTGGAATAGTCAAGACTCCCGTCGTTGAGGATATCGCATTCAATACTTTTGAAAATTTTGAAGGGTGCGAATTTTTGATTCAATTCATCGATGTAGCGGTGTTGTTCCCTGATCCTGTCTTCCGAAAGTCCCTTTGCGTAAGCGGCAGAACGGGAATGATCCGAAATAACCAGGTATTCAAATCCGCGGTTAACGCATTCCGTCGCCATTTCTTCTATTGTGTTGAGGCCATCACTCCAGTTACTATGACTATGGATCACCGATCTCACTTCACCGGGCTGGATTAAATTTGGGAGGTTGTTTGATTTTGCCAGCTCAATTACTGATGCAGTCTCGCGCATGCAGGGTGGGATAAATTGAATTTTCACACTGGAGAAAACAGCTTCATCCGACTCGCTGTCTTTTGTTGTGAAATCATGATCAGGGAATTCTTTTTGAAACGCGTTAATAAATTCTGCTGACCCTGTAGTTAGGAAAAGTTGCTCTGCCAGGTTATTTCCACCGGTATATAGCCGCAGTTTGAGGCCGTTCTTTAATTTATACAATAGGCTGGATTCTGTTTCTTCCAGTAATTCAGGTGGCTGGGCGGTAATAAACTTTGGCTTGATCGTTTCATTTTTTTCCAGCACCACAAATTCAAGTTCTTCGATGGTAAGTTCCTGCCTGCGGTAAACTCCCGTAACTGATACGCGATCGGGGCCAAACAACTTTTTCAGGTAACCGTCAATTTGCGGAAAGATCTCTTCCAGTTGCGCGTATAGGTAACTACCGGCGTGCTGCAGGTAATATTCAATCGACTCCTGTACGTTCTGCTGTGTTTTTTCACCAAATCCTTTAAAAAGTGTAAGACGGTTTTCATTGCAGGCATACAGGAGTTCTCCTACCGATTCAATACCCATTTCCTTCCAGATGCTATGAATTTTTTTAGGTCCCAGTCCTTTCAGGTTCAGCATTTCGATAATTCCAACCGGGGTTCGGGCGATGTACTCGTCTAGTACACCCAGCCTTCCCTGGTCAAGCATTTCTATTACTTTTTCGCCAACGCTTTTTCCGATACCCTGTATGCTGAACAGGTTTTCGCGTGGGGTGTCTTTAAGCTGAAGTGGAAGTTTGTCGATATTAAATGCCGCGATGGAGTATGTTTTCGTTTTGAACGAGTTTTCTCCATGGATGTCCATCAGTTTTGACAGGAGTGAAAAATTGTCGGCAATCGCGCTGTTGTCCATGCCCGCAATTTAAAACTTAGTTTTAATTGTGATTGGATTTCATAGTGGATGCTGAACTGACTACTCCGTTTCTGCTATTGTCATACCGGCCCTGAGCCGGTATCTTTCTCTAAGTCGACTTGAATTACTACTACTATAGATGGATGTTCGTATTTACATCGGGCGATCGAAAAGTTCCGTAGGAACGACGTTTTGGTAGAAATGCGGTTGGTAGAAGAACCTGAACACCGTAGGTGTGGCGTTATGTATTAAATTTTAAACCGAATGTTTTTTCCTGTGGACGATGCAAAACGTCGTGCCTACGGCACCCAGGTATCCTGGGGATCACTTTGCTACCAAAGCGGCGCCCCGATGGGGCTTAGGATCTGCGATAATTCAAATCGGCAGTTCAATCGGGATTCAAATGATGTCAATAATTTTTCAATCCATGATAATATTTCTCTATCTAACGTTACAAGAAAGAAGAGAAAGTCCCCGGGTCTGGTTTTCTCCAGGCAAAATTTACGCAGGTGCAACGCCCGGGGTGACAGCATGGTGACCTTCGTTGTATCTAACCTGAACGATAGCGTTTGTCTTGCTATTGTCGTAACGGCCTTGAGCCAGTACCTTTCTCTAAAGGATTCGAATGGTATGGGATATCTTAATTGATTGCCTGACAGGAGAGGGGGCAAATAAAAAAAGTCTCCCGTTACCGAGAGACTTCTATTAACTTCTAAGAAATTTAACTTATTTCTTTTTAGCTGCTTTTTTCTTAGCGGCTTTTTTCTTTGGAGCCGCTTTTTTCTTTGGAGCTGCTTTTTTCTTAGCTGCTTTTTTAGGAGCTGCTTTTTTAGCGGCTTTCTTTTTTGTTGCCATTTTTTAGAATTTAATGTTTAGTGAAATGGGTTATCGTTAGTAAAAATAATAATTATTTTATACTACCCAAATTTTTTTTCCACAAAAATGACAATCGAAGTTATCAGGCTTCCGCAGCAGTTATCGATACATACGTTCTATCGTTGCGTCCTTTTCTGAATTCAACGATACCATCGCTTAATGCAAACAATGTAAAATCTTTTCCAACACCAACGTTTTTACCAGGATGATAAACAGTACCACGCTGACGAAGGATAATATTGCCGGCAATAGCAGGTTGGCCTCCGAATATTTTTACACCGAGGCGTTTGCTTTGTGAGTCGCGGCCATTCTTTACACTTCCTTCACCTTTCTTATGTGCCATGATATTAAGTTTATGAGATTATGCTATATTAGTTACTTTGATCTTTGTATATACCGTGCGATGGCCTTTCTTTTTGTGAAAGCCCTTTCTTCTTTTTTGCTTGTAAGCAATCACGGTATCACCCTTAACCTGGTCCAGAATTTCCGCAGAAACTTTTGTGGTCAGTGCTGAACCCACGGAAAGTTTACCATCGGCATCTGCCAGTAAAACTTCCAGGTCAACTTTATCACCTGACTTGCCTTCCAGGTGGGGAACGTACAGGGTCTGGTCTTTTTCCACTTTAAACTGCTGACCGGCTACTTTTACAACTGCTATCATAGTCTGAAATTTTGCCCGAAGGACTGCTTCGGAGGGTGGCAAAGGTAAGGGGATTTTTTCAACCAGCAAACGGAAACTCAAAGTTTTAAATACCAAAATACAAGCGGTTTGACCGCCCTTCCTTTATCTTTGCGAATTGCGGTATAAGCCGTTGTACTTTATCAATTTCTTTTGGTAAACAGACATATGCAGATGAAAATCAAATCATTGCTTGCAAAACCGTTCGCATCCTATATATATAAAGGTATCCGCAAAGGTATGACCACAGCGGTTGCCGACCAGGAGCATATCTTAAAAACCCTCATAAAAACCGGGCGTAGCACCGAATTCGGCAAACAGGCAGGGCTGGATAAAGTGAATACATACGCCGAATTCCGGGAGGCGGTAGCTATCCGGGATTACGAGCAATTCAAGCCTTTTATCGAGCAGATTAAGGAGGGCAAGCACAACGTCCTCTGGAAGGGCCGCCCGATCTATTTTGCCAAAACTTCAGGAACGACCAGCGGGACAAAATATATTCCCATCACCAAAGATTCAATCCCCAACCATATTAACACCGCCAGGAATGCCCTGCTTTGCTATATGGCCGAAACGGGTAATACCCAGTTTGCCAACGGCAAAATGATATTCCTTTCGGGCTCCCCGGTACTGGAAAGGGTAGGCGGTATTCCAACCGGCCGCCTGAGCGGAATCGTCAATCACCATGTACCCGGTTACCTGCGAACCAACCAGCTCCCATCATTTGAAACCAACTGTATCGAAGACTGGGAAACAAAACTATCCCGGATCGTCGACGAAACACTGAACAAGGATATGACCCTGATCAGTGGCATACCACCCTGGATGCAGATGTATTTTGATGAGCTGATCAAACGCACGGGTAAAAAAGTCTCAGAGATCTTCCCCGGCTTTAGCCTGATGGTACAGGGCGGTGTGAATTTTGAACCGTACCGGGCAAAATTGTTTGAGAGTATCGGGAAAAAGATAGACACGATAGAGCTCTTCCCTGCGAGCGAAGGATTCTTTGCATTCCAGGATTCACAAAATGCCGCGGGCTTGTTGCTCAATACAGATAGCGGGATCTTTTTCGAATTTGTTCCCGCAGCTGAAATTAATAGCGATAACCCGACCCGGCTTTCACTAGGTGATGTAAAAGTCGGGGAGAACTATGCTATGATCATCAGCAGTAATGCAGGGCTTTGGGGATATAATCTTGGCGACACTGTAAAATTTGTATCAACCAATCCTTACCGGCTGGTGGTTACCGGACGTACCAAACATTTTATCTCCGCATTTGGAGAACATGTGATTGGAGAAGAAGTGGAACAAAGCCTTTTAAAAGTTGCGGAGGAGGAGAAGGTGCGTATCACCGAATTTACCGTGGCGCCTTATGTAAGTGAGGGAGAGGGCAAGTCTTATCATGAATGGTTTATTGAATTTGAAAACAAACCCTCCAACCTGGAAGAATTTGCCCGGAAAGTGGACGAGAATCTTCGGAAAAAGAATGTATATTATGACGACCTTATCAGTGGTAATATCCTAAGACCGCTGAAGCTGACAACGGTGAAAAAGAATGGCTTTATTGATTATATGAAATCGGTTGGTAAACTTGGCGGACAAAATAAAGTACCGAGGCTGAGCAATGATCGCACCATCGCGGATGAATTAATGAAGTGGATGGAGCACCAGGAATTTTCATAATCTGGCAAATAAAGTAAGATGTACACAATGAAAGAGCAAGAGAATAAGAGTAGTGAGCGGGTTGCACCTGAGAAACCAGCAAGGCGGATAGCCGTTTTTGGTTCAACTGGCTCCATCGGCACACAGGCGCTGGAAGTAATTGCCGGTAGTCCCGATCTTTTTTCTGTGGAGATACTTACCGCAAATCACAACGATGAGCTGTTAATTGAACAAGCACTTCGTTTCAATCCGAATATCGTGGTGATCGGCGATGAAAAAAAATATACAAAGGTCAAGGACGCGCTTGCATCTACACATGTAAAAGTCTTTGCAGGTGAAAAAGCGCTTGAAGAGGCTGCGGCTGTTGATTGCTACGACCTGATGCTGGCCGCCATCGTCGGATACGCAGGCCTGAGGCCAACTTTGAAAGCGATCGATCTTGGAAAGCCGGTGGCTCTAGCTAATAAGGAAACATTGGTGGTAGCCGGTGATATCATAATGCAGAAAGCGGTGGAGAAAAGGGTGCCGATCATTCCGGTGGACTCGGAACACTCCGCGATTTTTCAATGCCTGGTGGGTGAAGGCCGCAATGGTATTGAAAAGATCATCCTGACAGCTTCGGGCGGTCCCTTCCTGGGACGAAAGCCAAACTACCTCGTTAATGTAAAACGCGAACACGCCCTGCAACATCCCAACTGGAATATGGGCGCGAAAGTTTCCATCGACTCGGCTACACTGATGAACAAAGGCCTGGAAATGATTGAGGCGAAATGGCTTTTCAACCTGCAGCCCGGCCAGATACAGGTGATCATTCATCCGCAAAGTATCATACATAGTATGGTACAGTTTGAAGATGGCAGCATTAAGGCACAGATGGGTTTGCCGGATATGAAATTGCCGATCCAGTATGCCCTGGCATTTCCAAAACGTATTTCCAACCAGTTTCCACGTTATGATTTCAAGAAGGTTAATACACTCACGTTCGAAGAACCCGACCTGAGAACATTCCGCAATCTGGGTCTTGCCATAGAAGCGCTCAACAAGGGAGGTAACCTGCCGGCAGTGATGAATGCTGCCAATGAAATCGCTGTATTTGCATTTCTTCGCAACCGGGTTAATTTTCTCGACATGACCGATGTGATAGAAAAGACCATGCAGAAGGTTTCGTTTGTGGAAAAACCAACACTGGAGGAGTATTATGAAAGTGATGGTGAAGCCAGGCACTATGCGGCAGACCTGATAAAATTATAATGCATTTTATACCCTTATTTCCGGAACCAAATACCGTAATGGGCTTGTCATTTTGGATAACCCGGAAGGGGCGATACCAGATCAAGGCATTATGGGTCAGGTAAATAACAAACTTTCATGACCATGGCAGGCGGCTTTCCGGCAATCAAATAAATGGCCGGCGGTTATAAAATCGTTTATATTTAGCAGATATTTGCGGTTCTTAAAATTTGAAGATTTTACTCTATGTATTTTTTAGCAATCAATTGGGCAGCGGTAAGTGTGCAGGTAGGTCAACTATTGCTGGCTTTGTCAATCCTGATCGTGCTTCATGAATTCGGGCATTATATAACTGCGAGATGGTTTGGATGCCGGGTGGAGAAATTCTTTCTTTTCTTTGATCCGTGGTTTTCGCTGGTGAAAAAGAAAGTAGGGGAAACAGTATATGGTATCGGGTGGCTACCTCTGGGTGGTTATGTGAAGATATCCGGCATGATCGATGAAAGCATGGATAAAGAAGCCATGAAACAACCCCCAAAAGAATGGGAATTCAGAAGTAAGCCAGCCTGGCAAAGACTGATCATCATGCTGGGAGGGATCATCATGAACGTGCTGGTCGCTTTTATCATCTACGCTTTTGTACTGATGATATGGGGCGAGAAAAAAGTTCCCAATACAAGTGTTAAGAATGGTATCTGGGTGATCGATTCAGTGATGCACAAATTCGGCTTTCAAAATGGTGATAAGATCATCTCCATCAATGGAGACACTATTCAGAATTTTGACGATGTTCAATTAAAAGTATTGATAGGGGGCAAGGATGTGTTGCTGGAAAGAGACGGGAAACTCATGAATTTGGCATTACCCGTTGATGTGATCGACAAAGTGATCACCCGCAAGGATAAGAAAAGAATATTGATGGCGCAGCGCCTGCCGGCCATTGTAGGCACCTATCGCGAAAAGGACACTTCTTCACTGGGTAAAAAAGCCGGGCTTCAGCCTTTTGACCGCATCCTGGCGATCAATGGGGAACCCGTCCAGTTTGTTGATGAAATCAATTCGATCGGAAGCAGGAATAAGAATGGGGAAGTGGTGCTGGATGTGATGCGCAACGCAGATACTTTACAGCTAAAAAGTAAAGTCAACGAAGACGGAAGACTGGAACTCGCGCTATTGAGCGATGAGCAATATGATAGCCTGGGCGTGTACCAGGTGGTACACACCAGGTATGGCTTTTTCCCGGCCTTTCCTGCAGGTGTTGCCAAGTCGGTAGAGAAGCTCAGCGGATACATCGACCAGTTTAAACTGATATTAAACCCGGAGACCGGGGGATATAAAGGCCTGGGTGGTTTCAAAGCCATCGGTTCGGTATTCCCGACCGAATGGAGCTGGGAAGCGTTTTGGAATATTACCGCGTTTCTTTCTATCATTCTCGCATTTATGAATCTTTTACCTATTCCGGCTTTGGACGGCGGGCATGTGATGTTCACCCTGTATGAGATGGTAAGCGGTCGTAAACCCAATGAGAAATTCATGGAATATGCGCAGGTGGCTGGCATGATTTTGTTGCTGTTGCTGATGCTTTATGCGAATGGGAATGATTGGTTTGGATGGGGTAGGTGAGTCGTGAGCGGTGAGTCGTGAGTAGGGAGTGTGTTAGGTGGTTGTTAATTTAGACTTTGAAATAAACTTTTTTATTAATAATTAGTTGTAGTAAGGAGAATCGAGTAAGGGTGTTGGGTCTTTGTATTATAGATAACTGACTCCCGACTACCGCTTCCCGACTGCACAAAAGGGGCTGTTCCGGTTTCGACAGCATAGGTCTTTGAAAGTGTAAGCATGCAGTGCGTTGTATCATTAGCACTTAAATCTGAAGATTCAAACTTTAAATGGCAATACACAGTATGCCATGGCTGCATAATCAGTGATTAAGTAGTCATTAGGGCCGCCGGGCAGGTTGTTCTGTTACCACGCCCCGCCGCCGACTTAAAAACAAAACAGGATGCTGCTGCAGGAAGCTGTTACTGCGGCAAAAGACCGGACTTGTCCGGATCAGCTAAGCATGGACTTGGTTTGTTCATTTCCGGGTCTTTGCCGACAAATAATAATGAAATAAGCATGTAGAAAGCTTTTGATGAATATGTTTGGACAGGGGTTCGATTCCGCTCAGCTCCACATTAAGGTTCACATCGATGTGGACTATTTTTGCTCTTAATAATTGCATTTAAAAAAGTGGCAGGAATAAATCTCCTGTCACTTTTTTTATGCGACTCATATAAATTTCGGGGGACTGTTATAGTTTAATAAATCCTGACCGATATCTCACCTCACTGCCAGCAATTATTTCAATAAAATATCTTCCCGGTCGAAGGGAGTTAACATCCATGGAAATAGTAGAAGCCTGGCCCTGGTTATTAATATTCCTTGTACTTAGTTGTACACCCTGAACATTCAGTATCCGGATATAACTGTTGCCTGCATCGAGACGTGGGATGGACAACTGTACGGAAGAACTGGCAGGATTGGGATATAGATGTAAACCCGTGACAGCGCTGTTACGTACAAGCAAGACATGGCTATAAGTGAAACTCAGATCCAGGTCAACCATTTTTAGTCGGTAGTATTGGGTAGCTGGTGCCGAGTTGTCGAGATAAGAATATTTGCCCCCGCCATTTGAAGAACTGGCCACGCGGTCTATGCTGCTAAAGGAACGGCCATCGTTACTTCGCTCAATTTCAAAATGGCTGACATTCATTTCTGCCGCAGTCTCCCATTGAAGCCGAACGGCATCGCTTTCTATACTTGCGTTGAACGACAGAAGTGTGAGTGGCAATACAAAATTCGCGGGTCCAACCTGTATATTATTGATACCAATAAGGGATCCACTTTCGTCTTCCATTAATATCCTTACTTCATCCACATTTCCAAATGCGGGAGGTAACATAAAATCCGGGTCGGTAGACGATTGCGAAAGGGTAATATTTACACTGATATCGATATTGCTAACAAAAGTCAAAGTTCCTGTTAGCGCACCGCCCTGGTAGGCTTCGATTTTATACAGATCGCCACTTGCGGATCCCCAGTCGTTGACGTCAATGGACAAAAGGGAAAAATCGGAGCCTGAAGCAGAGCGTATGGACCAGGCATAAAGCGGGTTGGCATCTCCGTAAGTAATTATAGGTGGATATCCGGGCCAATCGCTATTGTCGTGGTATTGAAGCGGGTCTGCAGTCAAAGTTGCACCGGTATTATCAATCGGTGTTGCTTCCAGGTTAAAGTCGGTGATAGTCACAGATCCACCATCGCCATCACTGGCAACATTATCAGCAAATCCTGTGGCATTTGAAAAAGTAACGGTGGGTGCGGTGGCGAGGTTTACCTGGGAATAGCCGGTTTGAAAGATAAATACAGCAATTCCCATGAGGAGTAAAAATTTTCTCATCACAAAAAATTTAAGCGTGAAGGAATAGCGGGAACGGAGTCTATCTTGATTGCAACAATAAGTGTGCAAGATTGAGATGTCATGTTTTGGAGAGAATCAATCTGGGTTGCCCTGTAGCGTATTAAAAAAATGAAGTTGTTTTAAAAATATGCGCAACGTTAAGAGGAAGGAAGTCCAATGTACTTTCAACTTTGTAATTAACAGGCATATTTCAAACAACTTCATTTATGATCATGGCTGATCAAAGCTTATTTTTCCTTGATCTCTTGTCCATCTTCGGAATACATTACCTTGGTTTTTGGATTGCCGTTAAATTTCACCAGGTAATAGCTTGTTCCATCCTTCTCCATTTTATACACATCATCGATGCCTTTGCCGGCATGTGCGGATTGTAAGGCTGAAGTTACCGCTGCCGGCAGTTCGTTTTCTTTTATTTCAACACCTTTCTTTATCAGCTTACCGGAAGCATCAAAGGCCGCGATATTATCCACGTCATTGATTTCGAATTCTACTTTGTAATGACCGTCTTTTAAAATCCATTCCACATCACCTGCGTTAGGAAACTCAGATTGAAAACTGGTTTTAATGGCTGCGGGTAAATCAGCGTCCTTTACTTTCTGTCCGTCCTGTGCGTTTAATCCCAGGGAGAGGGCTGTAACCAACAATGCTGCTAAGAATGTTTTCTTCATAACTAAAGGTTTTATTATTCTTTTCTTATACAAAGAACAAGCCATCCACAATCATGTTTCTGCAATACATTTTGGGGCAAAACTTATGTGGCATAGCTTCCTCAGGGAATGATTTTCCACGTCGTAGCAGTGGCTCTTTAAGAATATCTTATCGATCAGTATATTACAGCATCTAATTTTAATTATTTTTGAGTAAAGGCCACCATGCACAAAACCAGTTACTATATCATTAACGGTATAACTATCTACCGGGTCGCTGCTTCATTGATCCTGTTGTACCTGCTTATTACCAATCAAGCTGAAATTTTCAAGTGGTTCCTGGCCTTTAGCTTTTTTACCGACGCAATCGACGGTTTCCTGGCCAGACGATATAAGGTAGTGAGTGTTATGGGAGCCAAACTTGATTCTATTGGTGATGACCTTACGGTGGCCATGGGTGTTATAGGGCTGATGGTTTATAAGTACGATTTTGTCAGCCAGTATTATGTTTGGTTAATCATCCTGTTAATACTATTTGTCATACAGGTGATATCGGCATTTGCCCGCTATGGGGAAATGACCAGTTTTCATACCTACCTTGCTAAACTTGCAGCAGTTGCACAGGGGATCTTTTTAATAACAGCTTTTTTTCTGCCTGAACCCAGCAGGGTATTATTTTTTATAGCCATTTTCATTACGGCACTTGACCTGATCGAGGAGATCTTTATCGTCTATACATTAAAAGAGCCAAAGCAAAATGTCAAAGGGCTCTACTGGATCAATCGCGAACGGTCAGATCGGTCAGCCAGCATGAGTGAATAGCTTTAAATTAAAATGGCATCGCTACTTGTTTAGGCATGTAGAATTAGAATTTCTTTCCCTCCAATCTTTATTTGCCAGAGTTGCCGGTGGGAACTTTTTCGCGGAAGTTCTACAAGAAATATCCCGGATCAAAAAACTGAGGCCTGATTCCCCATATATTCAGGTGATGAGAAAAAAATTCCTTTCATCCGCCCGATCACTGCGCTCTTCTTTCAGATCAGTGCTGGCATAATATCTGTCGCAATTGTTTACTTAACCTATTTTCTTTTTTCTCCTAAAAACAAAAGCTATGAAAGCAGCAGTATTCCACAGGATCAACAAGATTAGTGTAGATAATGTGCCTGATCCAGGCATCGAAGCGGCCGATGATATTATAGTACGTGTTACATCCACTGCGATTTGTGGATCTGATCTGCATATATATGATGGATTTGTTCCGCAGGCGCGGGATCTTGTGCTCGGGCACGAGTTTATGGGAGTGGTAGAAGAAACCGGTCCGGATGTAAGGAATTTGAAGAAGGGCGACAGGGTAGTGGTTCCTTTTACAATTGCATGTGGTCAGTGTTTTTTTTGCCAGCAGGGCTTTCATCCGAACTGCGAGCATACCAATCCTGATCATTATGGTCCTCGTGGTGACCTGTTGAAGGAGAAAGGCGGGGGAATGTTTGGTTATACCGATTTATACGGTGGTTACAATGGTGGTCAGGCAGAGTTTGTAAGGGTGCCGAGAGCCAACGCGGGACCTAAACTTATCCCTCAAGGACTGGATGATGAACAGGTTCTTTTTCTAACTGATATTTTCCCCACGGGATGGAGTGCTGTCAAATGGGGTAAAGTGAAACATGGAGACTATGTCGTGATATTCGGTAGCGGACCTGTGGGACTAATGGCCCAAAAAGCAGCATGGTTGCACGGTGCCGAACGGGTAATTGCAGTGGATCCCCTGGATTACCGGCTTGAAAAAGCCAGAACTGTGAATAGGGTTGATACTATCAACGCGAACGATGATGACCTTATCGCGAAAATTTATGAAATGACCGATGGACGGGGTGCGGACGTAGCGATTGATGCGGTGGGTATGGAAGCTAACCGAAATTTTCTCGAGAAAGCAAAAGCGGTTATCAATATGGAAAAAGGGACCTCCAAAGTGATTGAATTGTGTACGGAGGCTGTAAGACGTAGCGGGATCATTTCGGTGGTAGGTGTTTACGCAAGTCCCTATGATAATTTTCCAATTCACCGGATATTCGATAAAGGGCTGATCATGCAATTCGGACAGGCACAGGTGCACATGTACATCGACCAGTGTTTTGAGCTTGTTCGAACCGGTAAAGTTACGCTTGATGATATCATAACCCATCGTCTCCCACTTAGCAAGGCATCCGAAGCTTACGACATGTTTAAAGAAAAGACAGACAACTGCGTGAAAGTGGTGCTTAAACCAGATTTGGATCGCTATTGATTTGAAAGATCATTTTTTAATCAAAAAGTTTAAGTTATGAAGGCAATTAAAAACCTTGAAGACCTGTTTTTTCATGAACTACAGGTACTTTGGAGCGCCGAGAACATGCTGGTAGAAGCCATGCCGGCGATGATCGAACGTGCAAAAAACCCAGGTCTTAAAAAGAGTTTGGCTTTGCACCTGGCAGAAACCGAGCAGCATAAAGTTGCGCTTGAAATGATTTGTAAAGGGCTGGGAATAGATCCGCAAGGTGATTTCAATCCAGGTATGAAAGGCATCCTTGAAGAAGGACAGAAAGTGATGGCTAAGGATGCAACAGCTGAAGGAATGGATGCTGCCCTGATTGCAGGAGCGCAAAAAGTGGAACATTATGAAATCTCCGGTTATGGGTCAGCGGCACACTACGCTGAAATGCTGGGATATGATGCCATTGCCAAGCGTCTTAGACTGACCCTCGAGGAAGAACAGCAGGCGGATACTAAGTTGAATACACTTGCAAAGAATATTGTTAACAGGCGCGCAAAATTAGCAGAGGAGACTGCTTAAAATATTTTAATGTGGTCATAAGTTTAGACAGTCTTTAAATTCGCGACTTCGGGTATTGAAATCTTTTTCCCCGATTCCATGGCTTCATAAATAGCTTCAATGATCACGAGATCTGCTCTGCCCATAGTACCCGGGACACTGACAGGTGTGTTGTTCAACACAGAAATGGCGAAATCATCCATTTGCAGTGCCTGCTGGTTTACTTGTGGAAGGTCCATAAACCCTGTGGCTGTTTTACCCTGGATACCCGAGTAGCCATATGCTGGTGAAAGCTCAAACCATCCATGCGTTGCATTCACATGAAGCAGATCCATATCGCTGGTGTAACTGGTTTCACATCGCGCGATCATCCCGTCAGGGAATTCCATTTCCCATTGGAGGGATTCTTCGATGTTTTTAAACCGCCCTGGCCGGGAGTCAGCTCCGCGTTTTGCTGTAATTGAAATGGGCTCCATACCGGTGGTATACCTTGCTGCCTGTATGCAATAAATGCCCAGGTCCATAAGCGGGCCACCACCGGCAAGTGATTTATCAAGACGCCAGCCTTCGACAGTACTGCTGCCATGTTTAGCAGACAGTTCGATTAATCGCCCATATCCTCTGTTTTGACCCAGTTGCGTCATTTGCTGGTGATGAGGTTCAAAATGCAGCCGGTATCCTATGGAAAGTAATTTGCCGGCTTCACGGCAGGCCTTGATCATCTTGTCGCACTCCGCGACTGAAATCGCCATGGGCTTTTCGCAGATTACATGTTTCCCCGCCCTGGCTGCGCGTATCACAAATTCTGCATGTAACGCGTTCGGTAATACGATATATATAATGTCTATTTCTTTATTTTCCTTAATGCTATCGAAATTCTCATAGCTGTAAACATTTGAGTCGGGGATATTATATTTTGTCTGCCAATCGGGGATTTTTGATGACGTACCGGTGACAATTCCTGCCAGGCGGCAGTGTTTCGTCTCCAGCAATGCAGGCCCAAGTTGTTGTTCACTGTATTTTCCAAGACCGACTAATGCGACTCCTGCTTTTTTCCCAGTACCCAGAGGTGGTCGCGTTTCCTCTTTTAGGGGTAAAGATTCCTCTTGTTCCTCATTCTTAAAGTTGTGTTGGGTTGCCATAGATGTTTATAGTGACCAAGAATGTGC
>JAEZRB010000094.1 GCA_023412975.1 Bacteroidota bacterium
CAATACCGGCAACAATAAAAAGAAAGTAAGCTTCGCGGCTCCCTATACCGGGAAGATCATACCAATGGATCTGCAGCAACTGGGAGGAACTATCATCGCGCAAAAAGATGCGTTCCTGTGTGCGGCCAAAGGAGTTAGCGTGGGTATACATTTCCAGCGTCGACTCGGTACAGGTATATTTGGCGGGGAAGGTTTTATCATGCAAAAAGTGGAAGGTGATGGCTTTGCTTTCCTTCATGCAGGAGGCTATGTGATAGAAAAAGAATTGAAGCAGGGCGAGGTGTTGAAAGTGGATACCGGTTGCGTCGTGGCTTACACACCTGGTGTCGACTTCGACATAGAATTTGTAAGAGGTATCAAGAACCTCGTGTTTGGTGGCGAAGGTTTATTCTTTGCCCGCCTCACCGGCCCTGGAAAAATATGGATTCAGTCTTTGCCTATCAGCAGGCTTGCCAGCCGTATCGTTGCCTATGGTACCTACAACCGTAAAGAAGAAGGAAGTGTGCTGGGAGGTTTGGGTAATTTGTTGGATGGAAGGGAGTGATGAATTATTCTCTGTTTTAACTAATTGTGAAAGAGGCCTATTCCTAACCATGTTATTTCTCCAATTCCATTTGATAAAATAGATTTTTACTTTGGACTATATAGGCTATATCAATTCAAAAGCAAGTGAATACAAAGAGTATTTGCTCAATGAATTGAGAAAAAATGTTGCACCTGCAAACCTTGTCAATTTAGTTTTCTTTCCTTTAAGTAAATCTATAGAAGAATGGCTAAAGGAAATGGACGTTGAATCCTTTTATGAATATGGATTTAAAGGCAATAGTTTCATCAATAGGATTGGTACCAGGGAAGAAGTCGACGAAATTCCTTTTTTGAAAAATACCTACACAAGTTTCGATAGGTACACATTTTTTTCAAATTTTAAGGCTAACAGCTATCAAGAAGCGCAACAGAAGTTTCCCTCTGCATATCATTTTGTTCGGAAGGATTTTCACAAGAAACTTGATAAGATTATTTTGGATAAACTGAAAGATTATAAAACCGAATCCGAGAACATACACCTTCATACGAAACGTGTTTCGAAATTCGTTGATTTAACAATTAATACGGACAGGGAATATTTCGAATTGCAAGGTATAAGCGGCTACACGTTTCCTTCTTTAATAATCAATGTACGGGATGAAGGATGTATTAATTTTGGTTCTATTGATGTGCGAAATTTGTTGTTTCTACCAGGAAATAGCTTCTTATTTTTTTATGCGGATAGCCATAATTATAGTGTAGATAGAAATCTAGGATTAAAAGATATTAAAAGAAAAGATGATGAGCCTGCAATATATTTCTTAGAAGAAGAACAAAAATACCTGATAAGTAATAGTTTGGATGCTATTGATCAGTACAATAAATATATACAAATCGTTTTAGAACTATCTTTTCATTATTTTGATGTTTTTGAAAAATGGTTGACACGGCTTTTAGCTGCGAAACAGGATTAAGTGTATAAACAAGCATGATGATCAATAGCAGAATAACAGCTAGCCTCGAAGGCAATCTCCGGGTTATGGGTAAGATATTGCCTGTTAAAATCAAAAGTTCAGTAAGAATCAATGGCCGCCGGAATTAAATTAGCACCAGGGGACAATTCCGCACAATCGATCTCCAACCATTGACATCAGTGCTTAGGGAAAACCACAGCGGACACAAAGAGCACAGAAAGAACTCGCCATGTACTCCATGTCCTCGTGTCCCATTTCACCTCGCATGCGTAGAAATCTGATTATCAATCTGAAACAAGGAATATGATGGCTTGGAAAGACCTGTTTTTACACTTAAATTTGTAGGAAACCAATACGAGATTATTATGACAACAGCAGCAGTAAGAGAAAAGTTATATGACTATATCCGTGTGGCTGATGATAAAAAAGTGAAAGCTATTTACATGATGCTGGAAGATGACATTACTGAAGAACTGGAATGGTGGAAGGATAAGATATTTGTAAAGGAATTGGATAACCGATATAAGGCCTGGACAGATGGAAAAGAAAAAGGCTATACACAGGCAGACGTGGAAGCTTCCATTGAACAACTGAAGAAAAAGCGTACTGCAAAATGATTTACAGTATTGAATTTCTCAGGAGGGCACGTTTGGAGTTATTGGAAGCATGGGAATGGTACGAGGATAAGCAAATAGGGCTGGGAGATAAATTTAAGCATCAGGCAGATATTTGCATCCGGGCCGTTGAGAAAAACCCTGAAAGGTATCCCGAAAGAAGAAGAAATTACCGGGAGGGCATTGTGAAAGGATTTCCTTATTTGATTATTTACCGGATTCATAAGAGAAGGAACACAATTGCGATCGTTTCTGTTTTTCATACAAGCAGAAGTCCCAGGAGAAAATATACGAGGCAAGTATAACGGAATTGGAACAATTCATGTTCGTGTCCCAAAAAAAGAGGCTGTCCCCATCATCAGGACAGCCTCTTTGCAGTATCTAAGAGATTAAATTTTAAAACGCTTTCTTCACCGGCTTGCCATCAGCATCAAGCTCGATGATCTCGTAGCCGAGTTTTTCAAGACCCGGTAGGATCTTTTCTTTATCACCCACAACCAGGATATTCATCTTGTCGGTCTGCAGCCATTTCTTGGCCAGGCGATCGATCTCCTCTTTGGTGATAGAGTTGATGATCTTGTTTTGCTGGTCAACATAGTCGGCTGGCAGATTGTGCTCAAGGATATTACCGATAAAGCCCGCTTTCTGGAAACCGGTTTCATAACGCAAGGCATCCCGCTGACCGATCGCGCTCTTCATAAATTCCAGTTCCTCCGGCGTAACACCGTTTTCTGCAAATCCCTTCAACTCTTTCATGATCTCAACCAGTGCGCTATCGGTGGCATTGCCCCTGATACCCGAACTGAATTCATAATCGCCGGTTTGCTTGCCACCGCTGAAAGCGCTGCGTGCGCCATAAGTCCAGCCTTTATCTTCCCTCAGGTTCATATTAAGACGGCTATTGAACCCACCGCCGAGGTTGTAGTTCATCAAACCTGATTTGTAGTATTCGCCAGTGGCGTCGTACTTAAGACCGGTCACATAACCAACACGAAACTCGGTCTGTGCCGACTTGGGCACATTCACCAGGTACACTTTTGTTTTTTCTACAGCAGGCGCCGGCGCGATCGCGGGGATCTCTATTTTTTTGTTCGGAAGCTTGTTCAGGAACGACAGCTTTGGAAGGATCTCATCTTCGCTTACATCACCTACCACGATTACTTCCGCATCCTGTGAGGTCATGTAGTTGTCGTAGTACCATTGAATGTCATCCAGTTTAAAGGTTTTGACAGTTTCTTCGGTACCACTTCCCTGTACGCCGAGGATATGGTTATCGCCATAATTGACCTTAGCGAAAACCTGGTCAGCAACTACAGAAGGCTGTGTCTTTGCAACCTTAAAACTTTCCAGGGTTTGTTTCTCAATACGGCTGAATGCATCCTGCGTGAATTTCGGATTCAACATTCTTTCTTCCAGCAGGCGGAGTGTTGCATCCAGGTTTTTAACCTGCGACTGTACCTGGAAGGTGATGTCTTCATTACCACTGAACACATTGATCGAACTTCCCAGCTTCTGAAGCTCACGGCTCATTTCTTCGGCGGGATAGTTTTTCGTGTCTTCGGTCATCATATCGGTAAAGATCGAAGCCAGGCCAACTTTCGACAGGTCGTTTGCATTGAGCAGGTGACCGCCGGGGATTTTGATGGATAATGCGACAGTGGGAAGTTCACGGTTTTCGGTGCCAATAAATTTGATACCGTTGGGCCAGTCTTTTCTCCAGAACGCAGGTACTTTTACAACAGGATTAGGGCCGTTTGGCGGCATCTTGCTGCGGTCGAATTTATCTTTCGCTTTTACATATTTCAAACCGTCATAACCATAATCGGGTAACTGATAGCCTGCCTGATCAATCTGGTAATTATTATCACCCACGATCGCAGACTCCTGTCCTTTGGGAAGGATGCTAACCACAACGGGGTGTTTGAGTTTGATATACTTATTATAAACCCGCATCACGTCTTCTTTGGTGACAGCCAGGTATTGTTTGAGTTGCTCACCAATCATGTTGGGATTGCCGGTAAATGTTTCGAACGCCGCCAGCTGAGAAACTTTACCCGACACACTCTGGAGACCATTGATCAGCTGTGATTCGTAACCACCTTTGAACTTGGTGATGTCATCATCGGTCACACCTCTTGCTTCAAAACTGTCGAGTGCATTGTGCAATTGGTGATACATATTGGAAAGAGGTTTGCCGGGGAATGGGATCACCTGGAATGCAAACAAGCCCGACAATTCCATCTGGAAGCTAAAGCAGCCAGCCTGCAGTGCCTGTTGTTTCTTGGTGAGTTGCTGATACATCAGTGAATTGTTACCCTGTCCCAGTATCTGCGCCAGGCATGCCAGGGCAGCTTTATCAGGATGATAATCCGGTATTGTAGGGAATACCATTACCATCATAGGCAGTCGTGCATAGTTGTCGACATAAGACACAAAGCGGTGCTTATCCAATGTGGGCACCATGGGAGGCATTTTTTCTACCTTGGGCCCACGGGGTATCGGTCCAAAATATTTCTCGACCATTTTGATCACCTCTTTGGTGTTAACATCGCCACCGATAGTGATAGTGGCGTTATTGGGTCCGTACCAGCGGAGAAAGAAATTTTTGAGGTCATCAACCGTTACACGATCCAGGTCCTCCACATAGCCGATCGTCAGCCAGGAATAGGGGTGACCATAAGGGTAAAGGTTTTTCGACATGGTTTCGAACAATAGTCCGTATGGAACATTGTCCACCCTTTCTCCGCGTTCGTTCTTCACGGTGGAGCGTTGGTTCTCAAATTTTTTCTGCGTAACAGCATCGAGTAAGAAACCCATCCGGTCTGCTTCCAGCCAGATCATTTTCTCAAGCTGGTTGGAAGGTACGGTTTGAAAATAGTTGGTGCGGTCGGTATTGGTGGTACCATTCAGGCTACCTCCTGAAGCGGTTACCAGCTTGAAGTGCTGGTCATCACCTACGTTATCGCTACCCTGGAACATCATGTGCTCGAAAAAGTGGGCAAAACCTGATTTGCCGATCTCTTCGCGTGCTGAACCAACGTGGTAAGTCACGTCGACATGGGCTACGGGGTCACTGTGATCTTCATGTATGATCAGCGTAAGCCCGTTGGGCAATACATATTTTTCATAAGGAATCACCAGTTCGTCGCCCTTGCGTACCACTTTTTCAACCAGTTTGGCCTGCGCGTCGGCGAGCACTGCGCAAAACAGGCCCAATACAGTCAGCAGTAATAGTTTGTGTTTCATCAGTCGTTAGTTTTTAATTGAGTCGTTCTGTCGTGAATATTGAATCAGCCGGAACATATTCTACGACATATTCATGTGTTGTTATGTGATTTGATCCGGATAACCGGCAAAATAAGATAATCTGGCATTTTAACCTTGCCATTTGTCAATTAGCTAAGCTATTCATAAGGAAGTTTTAGCCGGGGGCCGGGGGCCGGGGAGGCGGGAAGCCGGGAAGGATATATTTATTTGGGATTGGCATATTTGCCAATTTATCAAGACCGGCAAGGCTGCCATTTTCACATTTTCACATTTCCACATTCTCTCATTTGCGTACCAATTTTCAAATTCCCAAATTTTCAAATTTTCAAATTCCTCCTCAGGTCCTAACACCACCAAACTACCCTAATTTTGCAAAACAATTTTTTCAGATGATCCGCAAGCAAGAAGTTCTACAGGACGTGGTGATAAAGTTCGCCGGGGATAGTGGTGATGGGATGCAACTTACTGGAACCCAGTTTACTAATAACACAGCGCTACTTGGTATCGACCTTTCCACCTTTCCAGATTTTCCGGCAGAGATCAGGGCGCCGCAGGGTACCCTGCCCGGTGTGAGTGGTTACCAGCTCAGGTTTTCAAGTGACAGGGTATTCACCCCTGGAGATGCCTGTGACGTGTTGGTGGCGATGAATGCGGCTGCATTGAAAGCAAATCTTACGGCACTGAAAAAAGGAGGTAAGATCATTGTCAATACAGATGGTTTTGATTCAAAAAATCTTCGTCTTGCCAATTATCCTGAAGGAGAAAATCCACTCGAGAACGG
>JAEZRB010000106.1 GCA_023412975.1 Bacteroidota bacterium
GATGAAGACCGGTGAAATAATAGTTGTCCTTGTTTCTTGAGCTCCCACGTTGCGCACCTTTGGCAGGATATACCGGATTGCCCACTTCATCACCCCGGTAAGACATATCGACCGAAAGCTGGCCCCTGCCTGCCAGGAGATCTGCAGGATCAGCATAATCGGTGCTTACATCATCTAAGTAGTCCGTAAACAATTTTCTGATTCCAAGTTCCAGGCCCAGGTGAAGTTTATCCGTTACTGCAAATTTGACGCCCGCTCCAAATGGAATAGCGGCCTGGGTCAGTCCATAAGGTTCTCTGTCGGCATATCCCGGCAACCCCTGCCCCTCCGTGCTAAGCGGTTTTAGAAAAACTTTGGTGCTGCTGTCGTAAGCGTAAGGATTGAAATGATAAATGGCGAGACCCGCAAATACATATGGTGAAATGCGGTGATCGTACAGGTTAAGCAGGTAATATTCACCCAGCAAACTGAATTCTGATATAGAAGTTTCAAAACTCAGGTTACGGGCGCGCAGTCCTTCCTTGCTGCTATATCGGTCGGCGCCACCCACAACTGCATAAGTGTAACCCGCACGGAGCATAATATTGTCGGTGAGTTCATAGTTGGCTGTGAGACCAATCGCACCATTGGTCACTTTTTTGGGATATATTTTATCTGTAAGATCGCCACTGTAGGCAGCGAGTCCGCCAAAGACGCCAATATGAAGTCGCTGGCCTGCGGCGAAACCTGCGAGGCAAAATAAACTGAGTAATACCAGGGATACTTTTTTCATGAGTCTTTGTTTTAAGTCCACCGTGTATGGACGCCGGAATTAATCAATAATGTCAGGTAAAACTCAAATCATATTGCATTAAAATTGCCAGCATTCAGCAAATTTAGGGCCGGAACCGTTCTTGTAGAGGTAACGAAATAAAAGAGTTACCCCGTATCGCCGTGGATAAAAGGATATGTTATTTTTTATAAAGCCCGCAATAATTTATGCCAAGTCCGGGTACTTCCGGCAAAATGATCTTTCCATAATCATAGCCAAGCCCGGTTGCCACATCTTCTGCGAGTAGCAGGGGGCCGTCCATATCCACATGATCTAAAAACGGCAATAAGTGGGCCATTGCTGCGGAACCGACCGTGGATTCGTTCATACAGCCCAACATTACCTGCAGGTCCAACTGCCTGGCGTTTTTGATCATACGCAGGGCTGGTGTGATACCACTGCACTTTGTAAGTTTTATATTGATGCCATGAAAATGGTCTTTACATTTTTCAACATCATGCTCGGACACGCAGGATTCATCAGCAAACAAAGGGAGTGATGATTCATTAAACAATACTTTCATTCCCTCCCAATTGTCTTTTGCCAGCGGTTGTTCCACTAGTTCCACACCAAACTCCTTTAGCTGCGGTATTAGTTTCAGCGCCGTTTCCAGGTCCCAGCCGGCATTGGCATCAACCCTGAGGGTTGCGTCGGTATTCTCCCTTAAGGCTTTCACGATCCCGATGTCATCTGCGGTGCCGACTTTTATTTTATAGATCGGCCAGGGTTTTTCTTTTAGCTTCTCCACCATTTTTTCAATGCTATCGATACCAATGGTGTAGTCAGTCAGCGGAGCCTTGCTGGTATCGGCTTTCCAGATCTCATGGAGCTTTTTGTTCTGCATCTTTCCATAAATATCCCAGGAGGCTATATCGAGGGCACATACCAGGAATGGGTTTTGGGGCAACAGGTGATGCAGGTAATGCCAGTATCGGTCAGGTTCGGTATAAGAGAATTTTTCGATCATCGATCGCTTTGCTTCCAGGTCTTCGATCATTTTCTCCACCGTGATATTATAATAGTTGATTGCGGGTGCTTCACCATAACCTTTTATGCCAAAATGTTCAAGTTCCACAATAAGTGTGGGCTGGTGGGTTTTAGTGCCTTTGGAAATAGTAAACGGGTGACGAAATTCTAATTGGAATGGATAATAAGCCAGTTTCATATGATCGCGAAGTTATTGAAATGAAGAGTCAATTACAGCCGAATTCTACACAACCCGCTACGCGACTGATTTTTTTTCAGCCCTGCCGGTACAAAAAGAAATTCTGACAATTTTCGCTGACAAAAATTCGCAGCAAAATCGCCCTGATTCCGCTGGCACATTCCTTGAAAAAGGCTGGATGTAAATATTTCCTTAACTCAAATTAAAGGAGGTAATTATGTCACTTGTAAAAAGAAACGGAAAATTCTTAAGCAACTTCCCTGATCTTTTCAACGAGTTTTTCAACAGGGAATTTCTGAACTGGGGCGAATCTAATTTTTCCAACACAGGTACAACGCTCCCTGCCGTGAACATCAAAGAACGGGCAGATGATTATGAGGTAGAGATGGCCGCACCGGGTATGAAAAAGGATGATTTTAAAGTAGAGCTGGATGGGAACCTGCTCACCATCAGTTCTGAATCCCAACAGGAAGAAGAAAAAATGGATGAAAAATTTACACGCAGGGAATTTAGTTACCAATCCTTTCAACGCTCCTTTGCGCTGCCCAAAGACGTGGTAGATGCCGAAAACATTAATGCCCGGTATGAAAATGGCGTGTTGCGCCTGTTGATTCCCAAGAAGGAAGAGGCAAGGCCAAAGCCGCCTCGTAAGATCACTATCTCCTGATCCGTTTGTGAGTTCAGAACGGTAATTGCCCCCGGTGGGGCAATTTTTTTTGCCTTCCCGGCAAATCAAAAAAAAATTGGCCTCATTCTTGTGTTTAAATAAATTGAATAAAATTTAAACAAAAGCACAACAGCGTGGTTATAATGATCGCCGGCGTTTCGGTTAGAAGAACCAGGAGGTTAATAAGTTTTCTTAAAAATTATTCATTTAAAAAAAACAAATTATGTTACGTCAAAAAGATCTTAGCCTTAGGGCTATCGGGGTTTCTTTCGTTTTACTGGTTGCAATGACCGGTTGTGATAAGGATGACAACAATATGATGGCAGAACGGACGATCACCGAAACGGTGGTAGCCAATGATGACTTTAGTGTGCTCGAGTCCGCAGTGATTAAAGCGAACCTGCAGGCCACACTCAGCAGCGACGGGCCTTTTACTGTTTTTGCTCCTGACAACGCTGCTTTCACTGCATCGGGTATTTCTCCTGCCGTTCTCGGTAGTCTGTCACCCCAACAGGTTGAGAATATTCTTTTATACCATGCCCTGAGTGGTAAAGTGCTGGCGGCAAATGTGCCTGCAGGACCCAACGAAAAAGTGACCACGGCTAATGGAGACTCCGTATTTGTGACCCGGAATTCATCAGGAGT
>JAEZRB010000147.1 GCA_023412975.1 Bacteroidota bacterium
GTGCATGGCTGTGCGCGCACAGCAAACGATCTATTACTCCGACCCCCACACAAAATTCAAAGAAGCCAAGGAATATTTTCAGAAAGAGCAGTACAGCCTCGCTTACCCCTTGCTGAAGGAATTGAAGCAATCGGTACGTGAGACCGATGTGGTTAACAATCCCGTAACAGTTCAGGAGATCAATTACTACGCCACCGCATGCGCCTTAAAGCAACAGGAGGAAAACGCGGTTGACCAGGCTATTGATTATATCGATCTTGAAAAGAATACGGCCAGGGTGCAAATGATGAACTTCCAACTGGCAGAATATTATTTCCGCCAACAGGACTTCAAGAAAGCCCTTGACCACTACGAGCAATCCAATATTGCCAATCTCAGCAATAAGGATATCGCGACCATGAAATTTCACCAGGGATATTCCTATTTCACGCTTCAGCAGTTTGCGCAGGCCAAACCCCTGTTCAATACTATTCGCACCATGAAGGATGATCCCAATTATCTTGATGCGAATTATTATTATGGGTTCCTGGCTTTTCGGGATAAGCAATACAACGAAGCTTTACATAGCTTTAAAATCGTGGAAAATGAAAAAGCCTACGCGACTGTTGTCCCTTACTATATCGCACAGATCTATTACATACAGGGAAAAAAAGAAGAGGCGTTGAAATATGCGGAGACAAAGATCAAGACCGGACAGTCGCAATACTATGACCTGGAATTAAAACAAATGATCGGTCACGCTTATTTTGAGCGTAAAGAATATGACAAAGGGCTGCCTTACCTGGAGGACTTTGTAAAAGGTTCGCCAAAGGTTCGCCGCGAAGACCTGTACGAGTTGTCATATGCCTATTATATGAACAATAACCTCACAAAAGCGATCGAAGGATTCAGGCAGTTGAGTGGAAAAGAAGATACCCTGAGCCAAAGTGCCATGTACCTGCTTGGTGACGCTTACCTAAAGACCGGGCAGAAAAGCAATGCCCGCAATGCATTTTTATTTTGTGCATCAAACAGCAGCGACAAGAAGCAACAGGAAGTTTCCCGTTTCCAATACGCCAAGCTTTCTTATGAACTCGGTTACCAGGATGAAGCGTTGAACAGTTTGAGATCATTTTTGACCGATTACCCCAATTCTACATACAACACCGAAGCAAAGGATCTGCTGGTGGCTGTTTTGACCAATACAAACAATTACCGTGAAGCGCTATCGCTGCTCGATGGCATGAACAATCCGACCCCCAACGCAAAAAGATTGTATCCAAGAATACTCTATGGCCGTGCTACGGAGTTGATCAATGATGGTCGTCTGTCAGAAGCAGATGCGTTGCTGGATAAAGCACTAAAGGATCCTAACAACGGGGCAGTATTACCCTTTGTAAATTTCTGGAAAGGAGAGGTGGCCTATCGAAACAATAGGCTCGATGAGGCGATCAAGCATTATAATGCCTATATCAGCGCGGGTTCACCTGCGAGTGGTGAAGCAAATGTGTCGAATGCAAGGTATAACCTGGGTTATTGTTACCTGAGAAAAGAAAATTACCAGGCTGCACTTGGTTTCTTCGAACCCCTGGGCAGGAACCCCGGTCTCAGCTCTGATGATCTTACCCAGGACGCTTACCTGCGCACCGCGGACTGTTATTATATGGAGCGCAATTTTTCAAAGGCCAAAACCATGTATGAAAACGTGATCCGTTTTTCATGGCCGGCTGAGGATTATGCCACTTTCCAGGATGCCATGATCACCGGGATAAAAAGCTCAAAGGATAAAATCAACCTGCTCAATACCATGAACAGGAAGTTCCCTTCTTCACCTTTGATCACCGATGCAAACCTCGAGATCGCCAATACCTATATGGCGGATGAAAAATTCAGCGAAGCCATCCCATACCTTAATAATGTAATAAAGAGTACCGGTAATGCAAGCCTGAAGCCTCAGGCTTATCTCAAATTGGGAACTTCGTACTACAACTTAAACAATAACAATGAAGCGCTGAAGCACTACCAGGAACTGGTTGCACAGTATCCTAACTCCCCTGAAGCAGCGGACGCTTTGAACAATGTGAAACTGATTTATGTGGAATTGGGTCAGACGGATGAGTATGCCGCTTTTATGCGTAAGTCAGGAAAGCCGCTTAGCGTCGATACTGAAGATTCACTTTCATATGCTGCTGCCGAAAACCAGATTGCGAATGGTAACCTTAATGCGGCATTGACTTCATTGAACAACTACATAAAGAAATTCCCCAACGGTGTTTATTTTGTTGATGCGCATTTCTACCGCGGTGAGATCTACTATGGCAAAAAGGACTGGGCCAATGCCTTGACCGGTTACGAGACGGTAGCAGCTAATGCACCCAATAGTTATGCGGAAAGAGCGATACTGGCGGCAGCCCGTATCAACTTTTTCGAACTGAAGAATTATGCGAGGGCGGAAACATACTATATACAGCTTAAGAAAGAAGCTTCAAACCAGGAAAACCAGTTGGAAGCGATGCGTGGATTATTGCGTAGCCAGTACCAGCAGGAGAAATGGTCGGACGCGGTTACAAATGCCAGAGATTTAGTGGATGCCAAAGGAAGCAGTACCGATGATAAGGCGTTAGCGAATATGGCGATCGGCAAATCCCATTCCGTCAGCGGACAACACGACCAGGCAATATCCAACTTCAAAACTGTAGTGAATTTAAACAAGGCAGCCCTTGCGGCAGAAGCGCGATATGAAATTGCAGATAGCTGGTTCCAGTTAAACAAACTCACCGATGCGGAGAAAGCGGCTTTTGAAGTGATCAATAAATCTGGCTCATACGATTATTGGGTAACCAAAGCCTATATACTTCTGGGCGATGTTTATTTTAAACAAAAAGATTACTTCAATGCTAAAGCTACATTCCAGAGCGTAGCAGATAATACGATCGAGCCGAATTTGAAAAAAGAGGCCGAAGAGAAACTGGCGCAGGTGACGGAGGAGGAGGGAAGGAGTAGTAAGGTTGGCAATTAGGGATTGGGAATTAGGAATTGGGGATTTGATTACTGAGAATGTTTTATAAACATATTGATAAATGAATATTCAAAACAATATGCAGATAGCGAAGAGAAGGCAAAATGCGGGAGTTGGTTTGAAAGTGGGTGGATTAAACAGGATTATCTTGTTGGGCCTTGGCATCATTGGTTTCACGATATCCGCAGCCCAGGATCCCAGCAAGCCGAAGGCTATTGATATCACGTCCGCATTTAAACCGGTTTTGCGTGATGCAGCAAAGATCAATTTTAACCCTTCGCCACCTTCGACTGATACTTCAAAGCCACGACTACAATACGATATCCCCAATCCCAACCTTTTGTTTGCCTACCAGCCCGGTACACTTAAGCCGCTGGCCTTGCAGGTAGACTCAACGGGAATATTTGATAATAGTAATTATATCAAGGCCGGTTTTGGTAGCTTGAAGACGCCATATATACAAGCCGGCTTTTCATTTGGTGACGGCAATACAGCGGGAGCCAATATTTACGCGAAACATGTTTCTTCACAGGGTAAAAGAGATTTCCAGGACTTTACCAATACAGAAGTTAAGCTTAGTGCGTTCTATAAAACGGTTAAGAACCTGGAATGGAATGGTAGCATCGGGATGAAACAAAACAGGACATATAAGTACGGTTACCAACCTGAGTCGCTCTCGTTTGTAAGCGACTCGATACGTCAGCGATTCCAGACTATTTCGGCTCGTATTGGGATGCACAATATCAACAATACGGAATATGGCCTTTCTTATGCCCCGGAGATCAGGATCGATATCTTTGGCGACCACCTTAAAAATAATGAAAGCAATTCCGTGGTCAACCTTCCGCTTGAGAAAAAGGTAGGGCAGGATTTCGCTGTTCAGCTCGGTGTAACTTTTGATCTTACCCGCTACTCGCCAAAAGCAAAATCCGTTGTCAATAATACTGCCTGGTATATTTCTCCCGCGGTGTTGTACAAAAGTTCAACACTCAGGTTACAGGGAGGAATAAGACCATCATGGGATAACGGATCCTTTAAGATGTTTCCCAATATCCTCGCGGAAGTGGGAACCTCAGACCAGCGTTTCACACTCCAGGCTGGCTGGACCGGATATATCCGCAAGACCACATACCAATACCTGGCTTCACAGAATCCCTGGTTATGGGCACCAACAGAACAGCTGAATACCTGGGTCGAAGAAAGATATGCCGGATTTAAAGGTGCCGTGGGTGATCATTTTACCTATAGTGCTAAGGTTGCGTTCAATAAACTCAATAACCAGCCTCTTTTTATCAACGATACCACTGCAGGGGGAGATGGTAAGTCTTTCCAGGTCGTGAATGCAAAGCGTGTCAATGTAGTTAACCTCGGCGGAGAACTGGGTTATACTGTGGAGGAGAAATTCTCTGTGGTCACCAGTCTTCAGTTCAACCAGTTTACCGGGCTGCGGGGACAACAAAAAGCCTGGGGCCTGATCCCGCTTGAACTGAACACCGCTTTACGCCTCCAGGTCATCAAAGACCTCTGGCTCAAAGGCGATCTGTTTGCATGGAACGGTCCAAGGTATCTGAGGCAAGATGGCAGCGATGGCAAGTTAAAAGGCGCTGTTGACCTGAACGCAGGCCTGGAATTCAAAATTCAAAAAAATATCAGCCTTTGGACGCAGTTTAATAATATCTTCAACAAAGAATACCAGCGCTGGAACCAGTACCCGGTGTATGGATTTAATTTCGTGGGCGGAATCATTTTTTCCTTTGACCAAAAGAATTAAAGATGTACGGGGAACTTTATCAATATCTCATCCTGCATAAGCAACTGAATATGCCGGGTATCGGCACTTTTCTGCTTGAAAGAAAGCCTGCATATATTGATTTTGTCAATAAAGTAGCTGAACCCCCCGCTTATACTATAGCCCTGCATCATGGCAATGTTCCTGCATCAAAGAATGTTTTCACCTGGCTTTCTTCCAAGCTGGATATATCAGAACTGGATGCAGTAAAGCGTTTCAATGATTTTTCATTTGATATAAAAAATAAGGTGCTGGCTGGTGACAGGCTGCTTTGGGAAGGCGTTGGTGAATTTAGCAAAGGTATGGCCGGTGAAATTCGTTTTGAAGCCGTGTTGAAGGATAAAAAGGCTGGTGTGCCCATACCTGCTGTAAAGGTGATCAGGGAAAATGCCGAGCATACGATGATGGTCGGGGAACATGAGAAAACATCTTCGCAAATGAAGGAAATCCTTTCACCTTCTAATGAACGGAGATTTCAGTGGTGGGGTATCGCGTTGATCGTGTCTTTGCTGGCATTTATTTTTATAGGTGTTTACCTGTCGACAAAAGGCGTTAAAACATCCTCTGTTGGCAATCAGCAGCAACTAACACCTCAAAAAACTTCCCCAACCTACCAACCGAAACCCTAATCCATCCAGTATCCAGCATCCAGCATCCAGTATCCAGCATCCAGTATCTAGTATCCAGCATCCAAAACTATGTCCGATCTCATACACTACACATCATGCCCGGCCTGCGCTTCAACTGCTTTAAAAAATGTTTTCCAGGTTAAAGATCATACCGTAAGTGGAGAAACGTTTCCGATCGTGGAATGTGAAAACTGTTCGCTGCGATTTACACAGGATGTGCCCGGTGTAAATGCGATAGCTCCTTATTATAAGTCGGATAATTATATTTCACATACCAACACCGCGTCGGGACTGATCAACCGGCTTTATCATGTTGTCAGGAGGCGAACACTTGGTTCGAAAAGAAAACTTATTCAAAGGATAACCGGGCATGAACGTGGAAAGTTGCTGGATGTAGGAAGTGGAACCGGGTCATTTGTGAATGAAATGAGTCAGAACCAGTGGGACGTGATGGGACTGGAACCGGATGCGGATGCGAGAAGGGTTTCAAAGGAGTTGTATGGGCTTGAATTATCAGATACAAGCCAGCTGTTTAATTTACCTGCCGGCCATTTTGATGCAATCACGCTCTGGCATGTCCTGGAACATGTACATGATCTGCATGCCTACCTGCAGCAATTGAAAACAGTCCTTCATGAAAATGGCAAGCTGTTCATTGCTGTACCCAATTACACTTCTCATGACGCGGAAGTATATGCTGAAAACTGGGCCGCCTACGATGTACCGCGACATTTATATCATTTCTCTCCTCGTTCGGTCGAACAGCTCATGTCAAAACACGGGTTGAAGATCTCAGAATACCTGCCGATGTGGTATGACAGCTTCTATATTTCTCTTATGAGCAGCAAATACCGTAATCAGGCTAAAGGCCGGCCCGCAAAATCAGACTGGATATCTTCTTTCTGGAGTGGGCTCAGTTCAAATTGGAAGGCATTGGGGGATAGGAAGAGGTGTAGTTCGGTGATCTACGTTATTACAAAATAAGAGGGATTTAGTAATTAGTATTTGGCAATTTGGAATGAGAGCCTGGTAGGATAGGGCACTCCCAATTCCCAATCCCCAATCATTATTGTCCGGGGAACTCTGGAGTACTATAAACCACGGCGGGCACGGCGAGCACAGCGAAAGCCGTTTTTGTTATAAAATCTGCTACTTTGAACAGGACCTGATGCGAATACTTCGCTGTGTCCGCAGTGTGCGCCGTGGTATCCTTACACATCGATACATTTCAACTACGGCCAGCACAAGTAAGAGTCTCCCACTAGCGCTTGGCACTCACTTCAGCCATATCCGGGATCGCTTCGGCTTTATACTTACCAGCGTCCAGTTTTTCTTTTGTAACTGAAAAAGCGTTTAATGTTTCTTCGATATCCTCATCAGTATGAACCGCAGTTGGGATCAATCGGTAGATGATATGTCCCTTGGGTATAACCGGGTAAACTACGATGGAACAGAATATCCTGTAATTTTCACGCAGGTCCATGACCATGGCAGTAGCTTCTTCTACGCCACCTTTCATGTATACCGGAGTTACCACGGAATCAGTATTGCCGATGTCGAAACCTCTTTCTTTGAGACCGTTTTGAAGTTTGAGCGCGTTTTCCCAAAGCTTTTCTTTTAACTGCGGCTGTGTGCGCAGCAGTTCAAGTCTTTTTAGGTTGCCTATTACCAGCGGCATAGGCAGACTTTTCGCAAAGATCTGTGAGCGGATATTATAGCGTATATAATCTATGATCTTACGATCGCCGGCGATAAAAGCGCCGATAGAGGCCATGGATTTTGCAAAAGTGGAGAAGTACAGATCGATCTTGTCCTGCACGCCCTGTTCTTCACCGGCACCGGCACCTGTTTTTCCTAAGGTACCAAACCCATGAGCATCGTCTACAAGAAGACGGAATTGATATTTATCTTTTAAAGCTGCAATCTCAACCAGTTTACCCTGGTCGCCAGCCATGCCGAATACGCCTTCCGTGATTACAAGAATACCACCGGCATTTTGTTTTTCGATCAGGGACGTGGCTCGCTGCAACTGTTTTTCAAAATCTTCAATATCGTTGTGTTTAAAAACATAACGATGTCCGGGATGTAAACGCACACCATCGATGATACAGGCATGACTTTCCGCGTCATAAACGATAACATCATGACGGCCGCACAAAGCATCGATCAAACTTACCATACCCTGGTAACCGAAATTGACCAGGATGGCATCTTCTTTTTGTTCGAAAGCAGCTAATTCCGCTTCAAGCTGTTCGTGGAAATTGCTATTACCGCTCATCATGCGGGCGCCCATGGGCAAGGCAAGGCCGTATTTGGCGGCGGCATCCGCGTCCGCTTTTCTTACTTCAGGATGGTTGGCAAGACCGAGATAATTGTTAAGACTCCAGACGATCATGTCTTTTCCGCGGAATTTCATCCGGCTGTCTATTTCTCCTTCCAGTTTTGGGAAGGCAAAATAACCATGCGCTCTTTCCCTGTGCTGGCCGATAGGGCCATAGTTCTTCAATAAACGATCAAATATATCTGCCATATTATTAAGTTGTCGAAGTGCGGGTCACCCGGCTATACATATGTCACTGCTGGAACCGCGTGAAACTGCGCAAAGGTAAGGTTTTGAAAGGCATGTTCAAATAGGGGAAAATCATGTGTTAATATGTTGTATCTTAATGTTTATGAATTTAAAATCCCTGGAGAATCTTCCCGGTACATATTATCTGCGCGATGTTCATG
>JAEZRB010000152.1 GCA_023412975.1 Bacteroidota bacterium
TTTTATCACCCATTAAAGATTCACCGGAGAGCTTGAGCAGGATTCGTTTGTATTTAGGCAACATGGGGTGTGTTTTTGCGCTGCGAAGATAGGGGAATTCAGGGTTTAGGGGCCGGGCCGGTTGACAATGCGTCTCATTCAAAATCCAGGCCTATCAATATTAGGCGTTTCGTTGCTGACTGGCACATAAATAACCAGTTTTGTTGACTGGGTATTCCATATTCTTTGTATCGCCGTGGTGGCTTTAACGCTAACTACAACTGGCTGAATTTTGGGGGAGTTTAAAGTAAAACCTCCGTTGAAGTGAATAGCAAAACGCTGAAGCGGTTGCAGGATATTCAAAAACTCAACGAACAGGATAAATCCACCGTCCTTGAGATGGTCGATGCTTTTCTTCGTGACAGAAAAACTAAAAAACATTGTGCTGAGTAAAACAAAAGCCTCTTAATGAGCGGCTTTGTTGTTTTTTGATAATCGAATAATTCCATTGAACGGATGGCTTAAGAGAACATCTGATATGAGATGCTTCTTCTCATGCAAATGAAGATATTGCTGAAAATCGCCTATCATGTCTCTTAAAAAATTCTCATCTCTAAATGATAGATCAAAAATGAACAATTCTTTATCCGTAAAAAAGCTTCTGATTTTATCTATATCTTCTTTGGTGTAGTTATAAGAAAATTCTTCCGACACATCATTTAATTGATAATGGTAATATATTTCCAAACGATTGTCTCCTTTCTTTGAGAAGTATGATGTGTCATTATCTTCTTTCTGTAAAAGCAATTTATCATAGGAGTGTATAAACTCTTTGAACAAGTCTATAACTTCTGCATTAGATGTAATAAATGATAGTACTTCCATAATTAGTTCCCAAGAGCTTTTCTTAATTCTTCTTCGGTTTTGTAAACAGTGACTCCCTGCTTTGCAGCCTCGTTAATTTGTGCTGTAGTAGCCTTTGGCATATACAAAATATAACCCTTACCCTGGCTCTTAGCATAGTCTAAATTTTTTAATGATTGAGTTAGCTTCATTTTACCCCCTGATTTTACCTCAACATTAAATTTTGAAGTCATTATATCGACATCTCCAGCACCCCAGTTGTTCTTAGTGTTCCCACAACCAAAAGTAAATATTAAACTCTAGGATTGTTGTGATTAGTCTGTGACTAATCATCAGTCCGCCTCAGCGGACTGTCCACCCGGCCATAGCAACCATTGGATAATCGAAGTCAACCTTGTTTTGGTTCTTTAGGGTATCTCAAAGCCATCTATTTTCCGATTACACAAAGTGGACGGCTTTTTCAAAGCCGATGGTGAGATGCAATCCCACCACAACAATCCTATAATTTTTATTGGCTTACTGATCCGGAAAAACAAACTACTGAGAACGGGTAGCTATCTTGCGATATTTTCTGCCTTCTGCCTTTCATCTGGTAACATTCATTGACTACTTACTTCTTAAGGTTCAGCCCTTCCAACAGTGGTCTTACTGTTGTACTATGGCCTCGGCTGACTTCTCACAGTAAATCTGTTTCAACCATGCTTCATACATAATGTTTCCGCATGTCTGTGATATCTCCCACGGTAAGACGATAAACTTTCGTTCCATATACGTAAGCCTTCGGCCAAGTGCATCTTGTTAGATCGTACTATTTCTTGTATCGATGTGGAAGCAGATCTTGTATTTGATTGATAGGATGATCAGCGATGCGGTGCAACACATCTTTGAGCCAGGTGGCAGGTTCTATCCCATGCATTTTGCAGGTACCAAGTAAAGAGTACAACATACCACTACGCTTAGCTGCTTCATGACTGCCGGCAAACAGATAATTTTTCCTGCCCAGTGCCACAGGACGGATGCTGTTTTCTACCGGATTGTTATCGATGTTCAGTCTTCCATCATTTACATAAGCCGATAATCTTTCCCAGCGTTCAAGACTGTAACCAATCGCTTTGCCGATCGCGCTTTTGGGTAACACCTGCAGGTATTGCTGCTGGAGCCATAGTCCCAAGTCTCTGAGGATACGAACTGATTTAAGTTTTCGGACTTCTTTTATCTGTTCAAAGCTCAGTTGTTCTTCCTGGCAGATGCGTTCGATGATATAAAGCTTTTGTATTTCCTTCAACGCATGAGTTGCCCGCTGCTCATCATTATCCAATGCATCATTGAACATGCGGCTGGCATGCGCCATACAATGGATCAGCGTAATGCCTTGCTTTTTAGCAAAAATATCATAAGCCACATACCCGTCGGTTTGCAGGTAACCAGTAAAATCTTTAAGGATCTCTACCGGTCCTTCCCGGCCACGGCCTTCCTGGTAGTCGAACAGGGCGATCTTATCGATACTGTTTTGATAAACCCAGTAGTATCCCCGGTGTGTTTCACCTTTTTTGTCCTTATCCATCACTTTGATGGGCGTTTCATCCGCATGCAGGTAATTACTTTGTAATACTTCGGCTTTCAGCGCTTCAAACAAGGGAGTTATCAGGCCGCATGTACTGCTCACCCAATCTGTGAGGGTAGAATAAGCCAGTTTTACGCCACTTCTTTCAAAACGCTGCATTTGCCGGTGCAGAGGAAGATGATCGATATATTTGTCGGTAATGATCTGAGCCAGCAGTCCTTCACCCGCCATCGCCTTTTCAAGCGGCCTCGACGGAAGTTTTCCTATTATTACGCCGGTGTTATCGGGCTTAGCATATTTGATGCGTTTGTATTGCTTCACGTACAGTTCTCCTGGTTCGTATTCCAGTACTTCGGTGATCTCTTCACCGATCTTTTTGCAGTCGCCCGTATCTTCAGAAGGCTCAATGATGATTTGTTCCCGGCGAAGACTTTCCGGCAGCTTCATTCTACCGGGATGCACCAGCGGTCTGGGTTCAACAACCACATTGGATTTTGTATAGCTGATCTGTTTGATGGAAGTGATCGTAGCAGTCGCTGCCGATTCGGTAGGGATATCAAGACTCAGCTGTGGATGCGTTGGCTCAGCAGGAATAAAGCGTTCGTGACGGGAGCCGAAAATCATTTTTTGCAACTGCGCCAGTTGCTGTTTGAGTTGTAAAATCTCAAACTGCGATTGCTCATATAAACTTTTATAATCTGTACTGGCGGACATCACTGCAAAGATGTGATGACATCACGCATGCCAATAATTTTTTTTTCAACCGGATGCAATGCTATGTTGGTATCTTTTTCTATACCGGATTGTTTGCAGGGAGATCCCCTGCAGAATAAAGTGTAACTGGTCTGTGGTCAGTTGCATACTGTTTGCATCCAGGTTGAACGACGGCACTTCAAAAGCGCCTTTTTCCAGTCTGCGGTAGAAGATGGCGAAGCCCCCTTTTTCATACACCAGTAGTTTAAGATGCGTGCGCGGACGGTTGATAAAAATAAACGCATCGCCCTGTGTTACTATTCTGCCCAGTTCATTGGTGATAATACCGCACAGCTGATTAAATCCTTTACGCATATCAGTTTCTTTGCGGTACAAATGATAACTGCGTTGATCTGTAAGAACGATTAAGCTACTCATTGCACCAGTTCTTTAAGATAAGCGGCACTGACCGGCTGATATAAACGAATGCCACTGACTTCGGCAAACAATTGATCAGTCGGAGTCGACTGCAACACTACCCTGGAAAATCCTGAAGGTTTTGTGCTATTCGATCCCGCCGCTTTACGCCTCGATAACCATTTATGAAAATTGCCGGGGTTAATTCCTTTCATCTCACAAAACTCTTTTACACCAACGCTACTTTCTTTATACTGCGATATCAAATCATCTATCTGCTGCTGCGTTCTGCGAATCCGACCCTTTGAAATCTCATGCTGTTCCATACGTATTTTTTGGAACAAACTTAATAACCAACAGTCAGGTTAACCAGATGTAGTTAGCCGTGGGCTTACCCATATACCCGCAACATTTACACTTCTGTGTCTGTATAGTCTTCGGACTTCGCTTTGTCATGCAAGCTCATCCCACAGAATATGCCTGATGCTGTTCGTGTTCCTCGGGCCGGAACTTTGTCGCCAGCTTCCTTCAGATTTCACCTCGCAGTGAACACCCTTACTCTTGGCTAATGGTTGGCGACTATATGCCCCCATAACGGATTTGCACCGTCAAGTTTATCGCCATGCGTGGCGCACAAGCAAAAGCCCGGCATGACCGGGCTTTGTTGTAGGCGGATCTCTTATTCAAATATTTTTTTCTTTTCTAACTCCAAGAGGCTATATGTATTCTTATCACTCATTTTACTTTTATTATCTCTTCTACCTGTTATTTTATAAATATGCACACTATCGCCGTCGCATTCATACGAATAACCCTCATCACCATTATCATAGACGCCAACATGCATTCTAAAATTAACCGAATCGGTTAAATAATCAGATACCCTATCTCCTCCGTAGGCCCCACCACCAGCTATTTCATATGTTTCAACAAATAAATTTTTACTACAAACCCTTGTAGTAGAAGTGTGCTTAGATTTATCTCGATCATTGCTACACCCTAAACAGAATACAACAAGAAAAATAAAAAGAAATTTGACCTTTGATAAATAAGGTAGATTCATTTAAAATGTTTTAACGGCACTAAAATTTTCCGATTTGATTCCGAATTTCCTGTTTCAACAACTTTGTAGCCTTTTCCGTTTGTGCATTGATGTATGTAGCTGGCGTAGGCTTGCCCAGTTTATTAGCTGCATCGGTCATGCCAAGCGTGTTATACTTATAATCTGTTGGATTATCACCATGCGGCCGTACAGGATGAAACAAGGTTGTAATAGTTCCCAAAATAAGACCATTATTTTTCGTCTGCTCCGCCCAGCCCGCGCCTAACCATTGAAAATCGTAATTGATTCCAGAATAAGTACCCGTATACCCTGCATGATAGTTACCTACATCTGCGGAACTACTAAAAGACAGGCTGCCATCTGTAAAACTTGTATGCTTTGCATTTGGGTCATTTTTTAAGGCCTCTTTGTCGAAGTTCCACGCAACACCGAATATTGTATTCTCATTATTCTTCAAATCCCAAGGCGCATCTTGCTTCACTTGGTTTTTCCACTCAAGAGTACTAAGCCCTTTCGCTGTCTCTCCATTCTGGCTCAAAAGATTTCCGAAAAAATCTTTCATATCAATATTCTTACCCAACTCTCCCACTTCTTTTCCGCCAGCAGTATGATCTGTTGCAGAATATTTTTTATCTACGTCGGCAGCCGTTGTACCTTTCTTATGTACAAAGACTCTATTGTCTCCATCATTAATATTCTTCAACACATTTCCCTTATCATCGATATGAACAGATTCGACACCCATTCCGTCAGGGTCTGTAAAGCGAAGAGGATTATTAACTACATAGTTGTAAGGACTCCATCTTCTATACAAGTCACTTAATGGATCAGGAGTAAACCATCTTCCTATCTGGTTATCATACATTCTTGCTCCATAGTCTAGCCATTCCAGTCCTGAGCCATCACTGAACTCCTTTCTCTGTTCTTCTTTACCATTGTATTTATAATGATTATCAGGAGAACCAAAGCCTAATGCTTTAGAAGAGATTCCGTTCATGGTAAGCCCAAACGGATAATAATGCGTTTCCTCCAATATAGGCCCCCGAATATGAGTTACCTGGAGATTATCAAAGAACACATCTATGTTAGGCGTTTCATTACTAACATAGATATAAAGATAACCGTTTTTGTCAACAGGTTTATTCTCAATCAGGTGGGTCTTAAACTCCTGGTCATTGCCTGCACCATCAAAACCACTGCTGTTGCTTACAAGCTTAAACTGCTCATCAAACAAGACCCAGTTCAAATAGGCTTTCGGCTTCCCGGTGCCGACTGTCTGGCCATTTAAAAAGCTCGTGACGCCCGGGGTGAACACGCCACTGCTGGCTAGTTCCGTCGTGGTTGCACCCCCATGCACTGAACTTATGCTACCGACAAAGCCTGCTAGCGCTGCCACCACATCCGCCAAGGGATTTACCGGTGTACCAGGTGTCACGCCATTCTTCCTGTACCAACTGTTTGCCCTGATGTTAAACTTATCGCCAGCCATTACTTTTAATACGATACCTGTACCCGTTTTAGCGCCATTGCCATTCAGCTTTTGTATAAAATCGTTGGGATTGGTATAGGTATCGCTGGGATATCCACTGACCGTATTTTTATTGACCCTTCCTGTATCAAGGCCGCTATAGTATAGCTTTTCATTGGCCAGGGATGTAGTTTCCAATGAGGCAACCGGGTAAGCATCCGTCTGCTTCTGCGTGGTCAACACCATCCGAACATTACCCAAATGGTCTTTGAGCATGTAATCGTATTGGAAACTGCTGTCGCATGATTTAAACCGTATCCTCCCTTCCCCGTCCGCTACAAATTGCAAAACATCGTTTTCGTATACAGCGCTGCCGATATATGTCGTAGTTGTGGTTCTAGAGGGGTTAACAGTATTGTCAATGGTCTCCTTTCTTAACTTATATCCGGCCGCACTATAGGTGTATGTAATTGAATCCTTACCTGTAATTGTGACTACATGCGACAGATTCAAATGGTTGTAGGTGATGCTGCTGATAGCCTTGTTTAAATCACTGGAAAGGTTGCCATTCACATCGTACGTGTAATCGTTGCTACTGCCACTGCTGCCGTTTTTGAAATCATACCCTCACCCCTTTTTCTCCAAAAAAAAGCCCGCCGCCTGATGACCTTTTTTCATTCTGCCGATTAAATACTGTTATCCCAACCTATAAAAACCACCCGTTTCACCTGTCCCCCTGACGACCAAAACAGTAGAACCATTCTCAACATTTATCAATAAAACCTACACACCATGAGTACTGCCATTGAAAGGTATGTGATCAAGCACATATCCGGAAGTAAAATCAACCAGGTTGAAGAATTTGACTTCAGCAAACCTGAACTTTCCATCGGCCGCGCTGCCGGCTCCGAGATCCAGTTTGACCCCGAAAAAGAGGTGGTCGTCAGCCGCGAACACGGCAAAATCGTAAAAAACAGCTCCGAACCCCCTAAATTCACCATCGTTGACAACAATAGCCGCAATGGCATCTTTGTCAACAAAAACCGCGTTAAAGGCTCAGCCGTCCTTAACCCCGGTGATGAAATCCAATTAGGTAATAATGGCCCCATCTTCACATTTGACATCTATCCCCGCCCACAGGACATGATGATGGCCACACGGGTGGTAGAAATCCCTACGTCAATCAAACCTACTACTATCTCTGAAGTACAAAGCACTGAAGTACTGCCGATCGAACCGGTGAAAACAGGTCTCGGTAAGCAAACCGTAGAAAGAATGCTGGTTGCAGAAAGAAAAAAATCTTACAGCACTATGGCATTTGGCATCGCTGGCCTTATAATCCTACTGGGGGTGCTGGGATATACTTTCAGGGACGACCTGTTTGGCAAAAAGTCAACCATCGTCCAAAACAATACAACCATTATCAAAGACACCACCAATCAAAATAAAAAATCACCCGACCAGATCTCCAGGGAAAACGAAGACCGTGTGGTCCAGATCGAGTTTTCATGGGAACTGTTTGATGCCAACAACGGCAACCAGCTCTGGCATGAATATGTGCAGGTAGGTAAAGGTAACCAGGCCAGGTTTGCTGCCTTATTTATTCAAAACCCCGATGGCCAGATCGAGCCCTATATCGATGCGCAAAACCGTGTTGGCACAGGCTTACCTGTAGGCGGCAACAACAGCACGGGCTCGGGATTCGTAGTTTCGGCAGATGGTTATATCCTTACTAACCGTCACGTGGCCGCCACCTGGCATACACGTCATGATCCTTTCATTCCTGAATTTGCTTATCCCGGTTTGCTGGTCAACGGTAATAAAGAAATTATAAAAGATCAGCAGGGCAACCCGGTAACCGTTATGCCCCAGGATGTAGGCATATGGGTGCCTGCTGAAACCAAGATGCTTGGTGGCAGACCCGTAGGGCCCGGCACCATCCAGGGCCGCAATAAATATATTAATGTAGTTTTTGCCGGTACTTCACTCCGTCGCCCTGTAATATCTGTCACGCCATCAGACAACCACGATGTGGCCCTGATCCGTGCTGATATTCCGCCATCCCTTACACCCGTTAAAATGAAGGATAACTACGAAACTGTAAAACCCGGCCAGGCTGTTACCGTGATGGGTTACCCAGCTATGGCACCTGATCAATACGTTGTTCGCCGGTCAAACGATCCCTTCAACCCGGCCAGCAAATTTACCACTGTGCCTACCCCCACTGTTACGCCCGGAAATATCGGAAGGATCATCCCTGCCAGTTCCGAGTCGGCTAAGACCATCAGCACCTTTGGTGATTCATACCAGCTCACCATCAACGCAACGGGTGGTGGCAATAGCGGCGGTCCCATGTTTGACGACGAAGGCAATGTGATCGGTATTTACTACTCAGGTAGTGCGAAGATCTCATTTGCTGTACCGATCAAATATGGCCTGGAACTGCTTGGACTCAAGAAAGTAGCGTCCCGTTAAGATCAATCTCAGCCTTTAATCACCTTTTCCACTCATCGCCAAGAAATCACTCATGAGACCAGTGAATACTCCTTATAGTGAGATCGCAGGATACCGCCTGACCCGGCATATCGGGTCGGGTGGTATGGGCGATGTTTACAAAGCCACCCATACCACGCTTAACCGCGAAGCGGCTATCAAGATCCTTTTTCAAAAAGAATTGGCCAACAGGTTTGAAAACGAAGCCTACATCCAGTCATCAGTCAATCATCCCAATATCGCAAGATTGTATGAATATGTTTGTAATGGCGAAGTGCATTGCATTATCATGGAATATGTAGAGGGTGAGTCACTCGATGCATATATCCATCGCAAGGGTAAACTGAATGGTGAGGAAGCGGAAAAGATACTGGCGCAGATTACTTCAGCGCTGGCTTACCTGCATGCGAAAGACATCATCCACCGCGATATCAAGCCGGCGAATTTCAAGATCCAGGCGGATGGTACGGTGAAGATGCTTGATTTCGGAATTGCCAAGCACCGGTATTCTCCAAAATTCACGCAGCAGGGTTTTGTGGTAGGCACTACGGAATACATGGCGCCGGAACAATTTCAGCAACAGGTTCAAAAAAAATCGGATATCTGGAGTCTCGGGGTTATGCTCTATGAAATGCTGACCGGTTATCTTCCGTTTGAAGCCAACAACCAGGTCACGCTGCGTGCGCGGATCGCGAGGGCAAGTTTCACCGACCCCAAAGTACTGGTACCGCAAATACCTGAGTCATTAACGCAGGTAATTGAGAAAAGCCTGCGGGTCAATCCCGCCAGTCGTATGTCGGCACAGGAAATTCTTACCATACTAAAAGATAAAAAACCCAAAGCAGCATCGGTACCACAAGTTCGAAAACCGTTGCAGATGCCCGCGCTCAAACTACCAGCGTTCAAACTACCGGTGATGAACATTCCGGAGGTGAAGATACCCGCGCTGAAAATGCCGCGACTTAACAAAGTGCATGTGGGTGCTTTGATGGGACTGGTGTTACTGGTTGTATTCCTGGTTAGCAGGGATGATAACGAAACACCGCCCCCACCGCCACCACCTGCGGAAGGTGTGGTAACGGTTCCCGAGGTTGAAAAGCCGCCGAGTCAATTCAAACTGGTGATCAATGTGCAGGGGACTGATAATGCTGAAATCATACTGGCCAACGGGGAAAGGCGAAAGCTGCCCTTCGAAATAATGGGTAGCAATGGGGAAATAGTTGAAGGAGTGATCAGGGCAAATGGCTTTCTGGACACCCTGATAAGACCGGTGATCAGTCACCGCAAGAGTGTTTATACTTATGAACTGGCAAAAATCAAATAATGAACTTCCTACATAAAATTTTCGGCCGCAAACAAAAAAAAGAGAACCATTCCGAGATCATCGATTCCGGTAATATAAAAGCGGTGGTGTTATCGGACCTGGGCAATGTGCGGACGAATAACGAAGACATCGGTATGTTTTATCGCATCGCCGACGAAGAGATCACACGGGAAAAAGGATACCTGCTCCTGGTAGCCGATGGCATGGGTGGTCATAAGGCCGGAGAAGTAGCGAGTCGCATGGCGGTAGAAACCATCAGCCAGGAATACTTTAAGCAGAATGGCAACAACGGAAACATCGAAAAAAATCTTTCCAAAGCATTTGCCGCTGCCAATAAAAAAATTTTCGAACTGGCAGCGAAAAATAAAGCATACCAGGGCATGGGCACTACCTGTACGGCTTTTGCCATCGTGGGCGAATCAGTTTATTACGCACATGCGGGTGATAGTCGTGGTTATTTTATAAAGAAAGACGCCATACTCCGCGTGACCGAGGATCATACTTATGTACAGGAACTGGTCAACAAAGGAGAGATCAGCAGCCAGGAAGCCGACACGCATCCCAAACGTAATATTCTTACCAATGCCATGGGTACGCGTCCTGAGATCAGGATCGATACAGGAAAATGCGAGTGGTCATTTACAATCAATGATAAATTACTGCTTTGCTCCGACGGTTTGTACGACTACATCACCGAAACGGAGATGCAGGCGATCCTGAACGAACGCCCGATCCATGACGCGGCTGAATACATGATACAGGAAACAAAAAAAAGAGGGGGACACGACAATATCACGGTAGTGATGGTTGAAAAAATCGTAGAGCCGGCTAATGTAACGGCTAAGGAGACTCGTGATGTTGATCTGCCTCAAACAAAAGAATACGACCTGCCATGATCGGGAAAAATATACAAAACTATACCGTCACATCTTACCTCGGCGAAGGCGGCATGGGCACCGTGTACAAGGCCAGCGATACGATGCTGGGCAGGGATGTAGCATTGAAAATGTTGCATGGTACACTGGTCAGCCAGCCTCAGTTCCTCGAGCGCTTTAAAAAAGAAGCGAGAGTACTGGCCCAACTGCTTCATCCAAACATCGCGGTGATCTACAATTTCATCGGACAGGATGATCATCACTTCATGGTGATGGAGTATGTGGAAGGCAACAACCTCGACAACCTCGTTCGCAAGCATAAATACCTGCAACCGGCGCTGGTTGTCCCGGTTTTTCTGCAGATGCTCGAAGGTTTGCATCATGCGCATAAGAAAGGCATCTTTCACCGCGATATAAAACCTGCCAACCTGATGCTCACTCCTGATGCCACCGTGAAGCTGATGGATTTCGGAATTGCTAAAATAGCAGGCGAGCAAAGGATGACGCAGGTTAACAGGGTAGTGGGCACTATCGAATATATGGCACCTGAGCTCATCGAGGGAAAAGATCCTTCAATCGCTTCCGATATCTATGCAGCCGGGGTTACGATGTATGAAATGCTGACTGGCAAATTGCCTTTTGAAGGAAATACCGACTTCACTCTGATGCAGGACATCCTGAAAAAGAAACCTGTGTCGGTCGATAAGCTCAATGCTTCGGTACCTTCCGCACTGAGTGCGATTGTGATGAAGACGCTTGAGAAAAAACCCGATAATCGTTATCCCAATGCCAAAGCATTTCAACTGGCACTCGCCCAGGCATTCCCCCAGTACAGGGAAATCGATATGCACTTGCTCAACGCCGCACCCGTATCACCTGCAGCGACGCAGGAGATAAAAATGGTAACCCGGCCGGCGAAAAAAGTAAAGCCGACTATGATGCAGGACAGTCCGGGGTCAACAGCTGCTTCAACGCTCAGCCGTTTACGTGAATTGAGTCGGACTTATATCACCAGGCAAAAAGCGCCGGTATTGATTGGAGCGGTATGTGTATTGATCGCACTTGTAGTTCTGATACCGCAACTGTTTCGCGAACAGGCAGAAGGGCCAGGTGCAGAGGTTCGTGATATCGCGATGCAAACAGATGCAGATAACACGACAATGAAAGAAGAAAAAAATGATAATCCTTCAGGCATTGCCGGTAGTGGCGGTACCCAGATCTCGCTCCCCGAAGACAAGTCGCCGGTTTTGACACCCGGCAACAGGCTACTCCCACCGCCAGCTGATGATCCGAAATCGACACCGCCAGAAAAGAAAAAAGAAGAAACCAAAAAGGATAAAGCAGTAGAAGAGAAAAAAGGTAGTAGTCAGCCGGAGCAGAAAGAGCAGCCCAAAAAAGAGGAGACAACTGTTGTACCTGAGCCGGAGAAAAAGCCTGAGGTGATTGAAGAAGAAAAATCGGAACCGAACACACCGCGATCAGTCAGGTTGAATACAAGAGTAGAAGTAGATCTATACCTGCAGCAGGCGATATCTGAAGCCACGGCACGCGAGGGCCAGGTATTAAATTTCACAGTATCACGTCCGGTGACTTACAACGGTGAAACGATCATTCCTCGCGGCGCAACTGCTACAGGTCGTATAAAGACTATCGGCAAGAAAAAAATGACCATTGTGCTGAGCAGTGTAAACAGTGCAAGTGGACAGAGTTTACCATTTGAAATCGTTGAACTAAGCGGGCGCATTGAAGATATTGTTGCGTCGCGCAGTTATTCCGGAACCCTGAAAAAAGGCACCACCATTCATTATTAAAAAAACTTCAAAGCAACTACGTATGAAAAAGTCAATCTTCTTAATCCTGGTTATTGTCTCCTTTAGCATCGCATCGGAGGGCCAGGTCCGCCAGCGGTCTGCCATAAAAGGTTTTAATGCTGCGGCACGAATCCATACTCTCGGCTGGGCATCTGATTATTTTCAGTATCTCGATAAAAATGCATCCTCCGGATTTGGCGGAGGCCTGCGTGTAGGCTATGGCATTACAGAACTCCTGGAGCCATATGTGGGCTTCGACTTTACGTCTTTGGGTACGTCAGATATCGATGCCAAGTCTTTCGGCATGACGCATATTGATGTAGGTCTGAGGGTCAACCTGGCTGGGACTATCAACCCGGTAAGACCATTTGTTCAGGCAGGTTATTCATTCCTAAAAGGCAAAGTAGATGAAGTGGTCAATGGCGCCAGCTATGTGGATTTGCAATTCTATGGCGGTAAGCCACATGTTGGCGGAGGTTTGAACTATTTCTTCAAAATACCGATATCAGTATTTGCAGAAGGCATTTTTACTGTGGGCAAAAAATCGAAAGCAAAACTGGATGGAACTGAAATATCTGATGAACCAGATGTGACCACTTTTAGAATAAATGTAGGTGTAAGCTTCAACCTCAGTGAGCTTACGAAGAAATAATAAAAGTTCTCATTATCAAATTTTACGCCATCAACCTTTGTCCGTATTACGTGTAGGTGTTCTACCGCCGTCCTGTCCTGGTTCTCCAGTAGATGGGACGGCTTTTTATAAAGTATAAATACTATCTCCTCATCTAAAACATCCTTCGTGCTCCCCGTGTTCCCTCCGTGCCCACTGTGACCATCGCTACCCTACAAAGGATTTTACGAGATAAATAAATATAGCTCTGATTTCACAAACAATTCATTGCCACACCGATAATTCTTTCCTTGAAATCCGCAGCACCGAACCATGCCTTATCCCCTTCGGCATTTCAATCCTGTCTGATATATCCGTCCAGTTCACCAGGTCTTTCGACACTACTGCACCATATATATGATCACGGTATTTATCAAAGTATACGATCCATTCCTCTCCTTTCTTAACGGCTGTAGGGCCTTCAGCCCAATAATCGCCCGTGATTGGCTTCGATGGCAGGCTATACTCTTTATCTGCGTGGCGGCTTGTCGCGATCCTGATATTCTTCTGCGGTGGATACCGGGTTTCATCTTTCAGGAACATGATATACTTTTCGCCATCATGAACAATGTTGGCATCAATCACATTGAAGCCCTTATCATAAAGCAATTTTGTTTTGCTGAATTCCCTGAAATCTTTGGTCTTCACATAATACAAACGGTGATTATAGCGGTCATCACCTGTAGTATCCCCTACTGTAAACCGGCCGGGAATTGTCGTCGCCCAATAGATCATGTACTGTTTATTTTCTCTATCCCATGTGATCTCGGGCGCCCAACAATTGCGGGCTGAATCTTCGTGCGCCATAACAGGAATAAATTGTTGCGGGCTCCAGTTCAGCAGGTCAGCCGAGTTGGCATAACCAATGCCCTTATCATTCCAGCTTACAGTCCAAACCATGTGGAAGAGCCCGTCAGTTCCCCGGATGATACAGGGATCACGCATTAGTTTATCGTTGGCAACGGTGGGTCGTAAAACAGCGCTGTCATTCTTCAGGGCTGTCCATCGATAACCATCTTCGCTGTAGGCAAGGTGCAGGCCATCTTCACCGTTACCTTTAAAATAGGAGAAAAGATATACGCTATCGGAAGACTGCGCTATAGTAGTTTGGAATGGGAGCGCTGCCAGGAAGAAGAGTAACCATTTAGACATAAATAAATATACAAATGTTCCGGGGAGTGAGGAGTCAACCTAATGAGTCATCTGATTCAAGATTCATAGATGATATTTCTTTTTATGGGAGAAGTTGTTCAATCTTCGACGATAAACTTATCCTACGGACAGAAAAAAACGTTGAATAATGTTTTTTTAACCCTGGAACTCTACCTGAGTCCATACGATATTTACACTGAAAAACAATTGACCGGTCAGTAGTATACAAAGTTTTTCAGGCAGGTGTGCAGGCGGGTGTGGGAGGAGCGTGCATTACCGGCAGGTCCTGCTGCAAAAGGATGATCACCTTCACCGCAAAATTGGGAGGGCCCCGAGGGAACATGAGGTGCAGCCAAATCTGTCAAAAGGAGAAAAACTCCCGGCTACCTCGACTACCTCACATCATACTTCTACATACTCATCATCAGTATTCGCCCAATTACCGACAGTCAGATTAACTTAGTATAATAATACACGACACTTAGAATCCAAACGATAAAGGTTTTTTAACCTCACAACACTCAAAATCATTGCCACCCAGGTTTTGCAAACTTTAACACCATTCACAACAACCTTGAAGAACAACCTGGCCCAATACCTCATCGGATAAATTCACCCATAAAAAAAGCGCCCCAATCGGAGCGCTTCTCATAAAATTATATCAACTGGCTTAACCCAGTGCTACTCTTTTAAACTCTACAACTTTCACATCGCCTGACTCCTTGAGATAGTCAGCCACTGACTTACCCGCATCTTTTACAAACGCCTGGGCAGAAAGGGTTTGTTCCTTGAAGAATGCGCCCAATTTACCTTCGGCAATCTTAGCTAGCATTTCTTCAGGTTTTCCAGCCATCTTCGGATCTTCCTTCATCACATCCATGATGATAGATTTCTCACGGGCAATAACATCAGCAGGAACGCTTGCAGCGTCAATCGCTACCGGGTTCAATGCAGCGATCTGCATCGCGATATCCTTGCCTACTTCAGCAGAAGCTTTATCAAGGCCCACCAATACACCAATCCTGTTGGCACCATGAATATAGGACGCGACGTAAGGTGCATCCACTCTTTCTAGGCGGGTGATACCGATCTTTTCACCAATCGCAGCCAGTTTATCATTGATCAGGTCGGCAACTTTCGCATCACCGATCTTTACTTCATTCAGTTCTTCAGCCGTTTTTACATTATTTGCAATCGCTGCATCGGCGATGCTTTGTACAAAAGCTACGAAATCGGCGTTCTTGGAAACGAAGTCCGTTTCACAACTTACGCAGACTACAATTCCTGTTTTATTATCGCCAGTTGTTTGTGCAATTACCACACCTTCTTTTGCTTCGCGATCACTTCTCTTCGCGGCAACTTTCTGGCCCTGCTTACGCAACCAGTCAATTGCTGCTTCGAAATCACCATTTGTTTCTGTCAAAGCCTTGCGGCAATCCATCATGCCGGCACCTGTGGCCTGGCGAAGTTTGTTGATATCTGCCGCACTAATAGTTACTGTGCTCATATACTTTTAAGTTTATTCCTGTCATTTTTGAAAGCCAGGAGTTTACTAATATCGGTTTAACTAACCCCCCTTCGGGGAGTAAGCGGATTATCTCTTTCCACCACCGGGACCACGGCCACCAGCTGCACCACCACCACTGATCCGGCGTCTCTGGCCACCAGCTCCGGGTGCTCCGCCACGATTTCCACCACGGCTTCCACCACGACCACGTCCTGCTTCAGCCTGGGCTTCCGCTTCAAGACGAGCTGCGCTTTTTTCCTTATCATCATCGATCACTTCTTCAGACTCTTCATCTTTTGCAGCCTGACGCTCAGCCAGACCTTCTGCGATAGCCGCAGTCAGGTAATTTGCCAGGATAGCGATCGATTTAGTTGCGTCATCGTTGGCAGGAATTGCAAAGTCAACTTTATTGGGGTCGCAATTGGTATCTACCAATCCGAAAGTTGTAATGCCTAAACGCTTAGCCTCAGCCAAAGCAATATGCTCGTGACCGATATCAACGATAAATAAAGCAGCAGGCACACGACCCAGTTGGGCGATACCACCCAGTACCTTATCCATTTTATCCCTGTCGCGGCTCAAAGTCAAACGCTCTTTTTTAGTAATGCTGTCAAAAGAACCATCCCCCAGCATTTTTTCAATGCTCTGCATTTTCTTCACGCTCTTTCTAACAGTATTGAAATTGGTAAGCATACCACCGAGCCAACGTTCTGTAACGTAAGGCATGTTAACCCTGCGGGCGCATTCGCTGACGATATCTTTTGCCTGCTTTTTAGTGCCAACAAAAAGGATCTTCTTCCCGCTGCGGGCAATCTGCTTCATCGCGGCAGCAGTTTCCTGCAGGCATTCAACAGTTTTGTTCAGGTCTATAATATGGATACCTTTCTTTTCAGCAAAGATGTAAGGTAACATCTTGGGGTTCCACTTCTTTTTCAGGTGACCAAAATGAACACCTGCATCAAGGAGTTGCTGTTGTAAGGATGTGTTATTTTCCATTTTCTATTGTTGTTATAATTTATTTGAAATACAAGCACGCCGATCCTGTCTGCGGGCCCGTGACTTCTATTATCGTTTTGAGAACTGGTAGCTTTTCCTTGCTTTCTTATGACCGAATTTCTTACGCTCTACTGAACGTGGATCGCGTTTAAGCAATCCTGCTGCTTTCAGAGCGGGACGCCATTCGGGGTTCATCTCAACCAGGATACGGGAAATGCCGAGCATGGCAGCTTCCGCCTGTCCTTTTACGCCACCGCCTACCGCATTGATCTTCACATCGTATTTGCCGAGGGCATCAATCGTTTTAAAAGGGCGCTCTACCTGGTTTTGCAGATAGACCAGTGAAAAATATTCTTTGTAGTCTTTGTCGTTGACCGTGATCTTGCCATCACCTTTGGTGATAAAAACGCGTGTCACGGCTTCTTTACGACGACCAACACCATTTGCTTGCTTTTCCATTATAATAATTTGAAAATTTTAGAATTTCAGTTCTTTTGGTTGTTGTGCAACATGCGGATGTTCGGCACCAGCATATACAAACAGTTTTTTATACATCTGGCGGCCCAGCCTGTTTTTCGGAAGCATTCCTTTCACTGCTCTCTCGATCACCACTTCCGGGCGACGGTTGATCAGGTTCCTGGCAACTTCTTCTTTACGTCCGCCGGGATAGCCGCTGAAAGTATCATATACTTTCTGATCAAGTTTGTTACCGGTAAGTACCACCTTATCGCAGTTGATGACGATGATATAATCGCCAGTGTCGACATGTGGAGTATAAGAGGCCTTGTTTTTCCCGCGGAGTATCGCGGCGATTCTAGCGCACATACGACCTACAGTTTGATTAGTACCGTCCACAACATACCAGTTACGTTGTACGGTAGCCGCATTCGCATGCTTGGTTGTAAAATGTAATTTGCTCATTCTCGTTTCTTTGCATCGCCGTTTGCCAGGCAAACGACAAAAGGTTTTAAATATTAACACCGGGCCATCCCCCGATGCTCCCAATATAGCATAGCTATTTTTGGGGGTGCGAAGATAGGGCTGATTGACCTGACAAACCAAGAAAAGCAAGCAGTATTTTTTACCGAACCTTTGCAATGCATTGATTTTCAGTAAATATTTTGAACCATTTTTAAAACACCATGGTAAAATAAAGTGGTTTCTAACGATTTTGCGACTAATTTTCCCAAATCCTCATGATTGAATGTTGGAGAGGTTGGACTAGTAGGTCGTTCCATGATACATATATAGAATACAAAATGAATTTCCTGAATTGCCCCTGTTAAGGACACTGATACCGCCAATGTCAAAAGCGGGATGATTCAGGATGATATCCTAATTTTAAAGGCAAAACTTTATATGGCAACGCATCAACTGGGAAGATCGGAATTTGGTAATCCGGCCAATAAAGGCAATTTGATGCCTCTCGAAGAGGCTAATGCCCTGCTTAATGACTGGGTGCCCAACGAACGGCTCCGCCTGCATATGAAACAGGTGGCGGCTGTAATGAAAGCCTGGGCCCTGGAAAAAGAAAATGCGTCTGAAGAGGAAGCGAGGAAATGGGAACTGGCGGGGTTGCTACATGATGCCGACTGGGAAAAATACCCGGATGATCACTGCCGGGTCATCATTGAAGAACTGGAAAAAAGAAATATTGATCCAGACGTGATCCATTGCATTGCTTCACATGGACCAGGGTATTTTGGCGTGGAACCACAAAACACGATGGATAAAATGATTTACGCTTTCGACGAACTATCTGGTTTTGTACATGCTGCCGCCCTTATACGACCAACGAAATATGAAGGCCTGGAAGTAAAAAGCATCCTGAAAAAACTGAAAACACCTTCATTTGCCGCCCAGGTCAACCGCGATGATATCACGGACGCTTTGTCCCGGATCGATATCCCTCTTGAGGAGCTTATCGAATTCATCATCCGGCATCAAAAAGATGTGACCACAATTCCTTCTTGAAAACAATTACTTACTCCTTCAATAATACCTGCGGTGGCTTCGAACTACGAACTACTAACTACGAACTACTAACTACTAACTCCGAACTAAATTATTATGGATTAAACGTCCTCCAGCAATGCCAGAATTCCTGGTAGGCCTGCAGCGGTTCGAGTGAGTAGCTGGTATCTATACCTTTCCCGTCAATCCGGAAATGTTTGTTGGAGAAAACTATAGTATCGTTTTGCAAACTGAGCTCTTTGCCAGACTCTGGAAGTTTAAATGCAAAAAAGCTTTTATCATCACCGGCCAGTACAAGTGCAAGTGGCGTTCGTGCGATAGTATCCTGTATCACCCTTAGTTTTTTCAATTCATTCCAGTCATACGCTTTTTGTTGTCCTCCTGACCTTATACCTACAACCCATGACTTATCTTTCCAGGACAGACTATCTGTACCCGTAAGTTTCCTCCTGCTGGCTCCACTCTCATATTTTAAAGTACTGTCGTAGGAGGATAAAAAAGCTGGATCGGCCTGCATCACCCTTGAATGGGGATAAAGCTTCAACCATTTTTCCAACGAGGTTTGTATACTGTATACTTCCGGTAGCCGCGAGCCTTTTAGTTTCCCGCTCACTGCGGCGCCTGTCGCCTGCTGCCACCAGCTTTTCGTACTCTCGTCCTCCAGCATCGCATTAAAATGATCCATTCCAACCAGTCGAAAATTTTCATTCTTTCCATTCACGACCGGCTCATATACACGCCCAGTTCTGCAAACCGTACAATAAGTCACTAGTATTGGCTTACCACCTACGACATCCTGCAGGTGATGATGGTACCCTATAAATTGGACCGGGTATGCCCTGGCTTCGTTATTGATCACCACCCCAATCACCAGGCGTTCCTGGTCTACCTTATTGTCGGTCACACCTGCAAATACCAATTGTTTCGGTTGACGGAACATTGCATCCGCCGCCATTTTAAAATTGGCCATATAAATGACCGCTGCCAGCACACCCAGTGGAACGATAAGCGCCCATTTCCCCCGCCGATGCCATTTTGCTTTTAGCAGCCCGACAACTATCATTACTCCAAACAATATTCTGAATACCCAACGCCATTTATATAGGAAATAAGCAGCATCAAGACTGTTCATTTGCTGGCTGCCAGGCATCGGCATGATAAAGTAGACATTCGCCACTTCAAATAGCAATAACCCCAGCCATCCAAACCAAAAAAGCTTTTTCATCCCAACTTTATTTTTGAAAAAATTCCAGCATCCAGCATCCAGCATCCAGCATCCAGTATCCAGCATCCAGCATCTAGTGATGCTTCACCTTCGTATCAGGATGTTGCGTTGTAAAATCAAGCTTCTTCAATTCAACGCGTACATACTCGGAATCCCCCTGCTTAATTTTAATGACACCTCCCGGTTTGACATTCCTGAAAACCTGCAGCTCTGAACTTCCGGGCCATTTAATTTCTATTGACTCGATCATATCGGCCTGGCCAATCCCGATATGTTGCTGTAACGGATTGGCACCAAAACTACTGCCTGAATTAACCTCGCGATAAACTGATCGGCTTATGCCATTCTCTTCGAAGCTAACTTTTATCCTGGCACCAATCGCTGCCCTGTTGCAGGTGGTGCCTTCAAGCCTGACGCCAATAAAGCGGTTGCCATTTTGTCCCGGATTTAAATACAAAGAATTCTGATATGCGTCGCCGGTATAAGCGCCGCCCATGTCAATATGAATATCCTGGTCGCCGTCATTGTCGATGTCGGCAAAAGAAACACCATGCCCTTTCTGCAGGTTGCCCACCCTTGCGGCCTGTGTGATATCTACAAAACGTTGACCGCCGATGTTCTTAAACATTTTATTCGGCACTACTGAACGGTATTGGGGATTTCCAGTACCCAGATAGAAGTCGAGCCAGCCATCATTGTCAATATCACCAAAGTTAGAACCCATGGCAAACGCAACCTTGTTCAAACCCATCCTATCTGTTACGTCTTCAAATGTTCCATCCTGCTGGTTTCGGAATAAAAAAACATTGCCTAGATTTTGAACCGGGAGTCCAAGCGCTTCACTTGCGGCATATTGGGCCAGCGAGCCGCCATAGTCATACCCTGAGACAAGTATATCCAGCCAGCCATCGTTGTCATAGTCCCAGAACCAGGTTGGAAAGCTTCGGACGGTATTCACATATAGTCCCGACTCCAGGGTTACATCGCGAAATCGAATGGCTTTATCATTACCCTCATTCTTTAATAAATATTTACGGCCGTCCACGGTTGAAACGAATAAGTCGGGCCACCCGTCATTATTGTAATCTCCGGAGGTTACTCCTTTTGCCCAAACCGTGATATCACACCCAGCCTCTTTAGCTAAATCGGTGAAAGTTCCATCGCCATTATTAATGTACAGTTCGCAGGGATGACTCTCCCCCTCCGTGGTTTCATTTCCAATAAATACATCCAGCCACCCGTCATTATTGAAATCATTCCAGGTTGCCGTTTGTGTAGGGTGAAAAGATAGCAGTCCACTTTGATGGGTGACATCAGTGAATGTACCATCACCATTATTCTTCAACAACGAATTCGGTTCTCTCCCGAATTTTTTCTTCCATCCACCACGCAGTACAAAAATATCTTTGTTTCCATCGTTGTTATAATCGGTTTGAACAATATGTAATCCACCTACAAGGTCCTTCAAGCCCGAAGATGCTGAGATATCTGAGAAAGAACCATTAGCATTATTCTGATTATAGTGCATACCTTCCTGCAACCCCCAGCCACTGGTGATCACATCGAGATAGTCATCATTATTGAAATCTTCGACGATGCTTCCGCCCGCCATATTATTGGTATTAAGCCCCACGATCGCGGCAACATCTACAAATGGTTTAACTGCATGTGAGCTGTCATCGTCCAATCCTTTTAGAAGGAATATGGGCGGCACCTGGTCGGGATATCCCCCAATGGTCATATAGGCCACATTGAGCAGCCATCTTGATTCCAGGTCATCAGGTCTATCTTGTAAAACACGTTCATATATCTCAATGGCCTTTTGTGATCCGGATTTATCCTTATGAATACCTGCGCCGGCAATTGGGAAAATACAGGATTCGCCGGAGTGGTTGATGATACAGTTGACCCGTTCGCCCAATCTCAGGTAAGCAATGGCAAGTTGCCGGAGCAGCGCATCCATACTTGCTTTGTCATTAGACGGGACTTTGGATATTAATCGCTCAAAACCCTCAATCGCGAGTTGTTCCTCACCTTTCTCAAGCAGTGTATTAGCCTTGAAAAATTCTGCGTTGATAGAGTCAATAAATGGTGGCGAAGATCTTAGTACCGAGTCGTAATATCGAAGCTTTGCGACTTCGCTGAATGGATTTGAGGGGTCAGTATGCTTCTCGGCTACGGACGCCAGCAGCCTTATCATTTCCGTATTTGATCCCGTACCGCTACGGCAGGAAAACAGTAACGTCGTAATTGTTAACCATCCATAAATCCTGAAGAAGTATCTAAACATTATTTAAGTTTTCAACCCATCAGCAAACCCTGCAGTTATAGACAGGGTTTTTCGGGTTATATCTACAGCCGAACCACTAACGTACCAATAAAATTCCGTCCTTCCGAAGGCCATACTCCTGGTCCTGGATAAAACTGCGGACGTTTTGTAAAATACTGCTTATCTAAAACATTGTTCAAATTAAACCTAAGTTCCAGGTTTTGGCTAAACCGGAATGTCGTATTAATATCAAGTAAACCATATGAAGGTACAAGACCTACAGCACCAGTCGACTTCAACGGCTCTACTGTATTAAGCGCGTCAGCATAAGAACGGGCGGTGTAGCTATAAAGGGTCGAAAAGCTGAATTTTCTATACCTTATTGCGATACCATTCCTGGTGATGAGATTAGGTGCGCTTTCTACCTTGTTCCCATCAATATCGATATTAGAATTGCCTGATTTTACAGTGCCCTTTGTATAACGCGCATCGAGTAAAGCCGTCGAAGTGAAAACGGTTAAACCCGTCCGATTTCCCAATAACCAGTCGGCCTGTATAAAGATCTCTGCTCCTTTGGATAGCGAGTTACCAATATTTGTACGATAAGTATAAAACGTTCCTGTATTGTCTGTCTCGGCCAGGGTACCAAAACGGTTATGGTAACGAAGCAAAAATCCATTCACATCCCATCTTAAAAACCGCCAGCTTCCCCTGAAACCAAACTCCGCATTGTACCCGTCGGCGTCCTTTATACCCGGATCAACTTTTTCATACAATGAACCCGGGATCAGATCCTTGAACAACATAGGATGGTAAGCCTGTGACCAACCGCCATACAACTCCGTGCTGGCGCCGGGTTTGTATGAAAAATTAACGCCCATCAACGGAAATTCATGTTTGATTTTCACGGGCAGTTCGCCATTTGGATAATAACTAATGGTACCCGACAGATCAGTTTTTCCCAACTCGATCCTGGCTCCGACACCAATTGAAAAATCTTTCAGCAACTCAAACTTATTTTCAGCGAATAAAGCAAGGTTATTAGTTTTCAAATGAACATCCCTTCCCCAACCAGGTTCTACCAGTGAAAGATCATAATCATCTCCCGTGGTTCCTTTTCCCATTTGCCTGCGGTGAAGATCATTGTTCATGTACTGGATGCCGCTTGTCAGGGTATGTGATCTGCTACCGGTGTAATAGTGATGTAAAAGACGAATCTCGCCGGTATAGCTGTGATAATTATCAATATCCACCTGGCGGTTGTTAAACTGGCCGGTTAAGTGATTTATCGTATCCTTTACATTGGTAGGTTTGTCAAACATCACACTGTTCCTACTCCCCAGCACAGCCGACAAAATAACCTGCAGTTGCGTTTTATCGCTGATAGACCAGTTGAGGTTGACAGAAGGAATATGGATATCGGGGCTATAAAAATTCCTGTTGCGTGTAGCCTGTCGGGGGTCTGCCTGGAACATACTATCGGTGAGTGCGCCGGGTAGTTTGTAGATGTATTTGGATCTCGCCCATTCAGCTCGAATCGACAAATTTGCAAACGGCTCATATGTCAACATGATGGCCTGTGCGTTCGAATTGGAATGTTCAGCATCGCGATAACCGTCCCGTGATTTTTTGTACAGGTAAGCATAATATTTGACCTTCCCCAGTTTTCCGCCAATTGCATTGTAACTGCTCAAAAGGTTATACGAACCCATGCTGCTGATATTCTCAAAACTGATTGGCCGGGTGCTGTCGGCCTGCCGGGTAATATAATTCACCATACCGCCAAACTGCGCACCGTATTGAAGTGAACCTGTACCTCGTACAATCTCAATGCGTGAAATACTTTCCAGTGGCATACTGAAATGACTCGCCGGGTAGCCGTACATATCCGAGTTGGTAATAATACCATCTTTCCTGATATTAAATTCCCATCCCCTGTGTGGGTCGAGTCCACGGGTTGCGATGTTGACCTGGTTGCCTGCGCCATCCATGTCGTACACAAACACACCTGGTATTTTCGCAAATACCTGCCTGCCCGTTTTATTGGTAATATCCGCCGGAATCTGGGCGAGGTCAATCATCTCCGTTTTCTTCCCGGAAAAAATAAAACTCCCCAGAACCGGGGCAAGCGGTCGAACCACATTCTGGTTGAGGTACGATATCACTACTACGCTATCGAGAGACCGCACTTTCATAATACTATCGGTCTGAGCTACTGCCACCTGGCTGAATATAAGTCCCAGTATACATACTATTCTCTTCATGACGCTATTAATTGAACAAAATGCAAAATTGTTCAAAAGTATATTTGAAGGCTGGAATTCCGGTCACCTACTTTGGTTACCTGGCATGACCATTATCGTTAATCTTATAAGATAGACGGCTGTCAAAGAATTAATTTTATAACCAGCTTACTTATGAAAATTTAAAAAGAGGCGTCCGTAAGGAATTACAACGCCGTGAATGCTTATATCTCAAAAATTTATTCTGTTAATGATTGATGTTTTTTTAAAAAGAGGCGTCAGTAAAGAATTACAACGCCGTGAATGCTTATTTAAATTTTAATCTGCTAAACATTTTGCGGTTGCCTTGTACTAACTTCTAAAAGCGAAAAGAAACGCCGGCATTTATGACGTAGTCAGCGAAAGCCGCATCACCCTGTTGAAACGTGCCTGATTCTTTGCTTCTTTCTTTGTCTGTAACACTTTGTGTACGGTTACGGGCTATCGCTACAGGAACTGCAATAAACCAGTTTGCTTTTTTAGTCATCAGGCTTACAGCAGGTTCTACAGCAATGGCATAACCTGGTCTTCTAAAACCTTCACTGCCACCTACGAGGTCGTAAACAGGGATCCCGTCCACTCGGGCGCCTGCCATAAATGAAAAATGTTTCACATTATAAGCGAATCCTGCTCTTGCCATATATTGATCGGCAACGCTGCAGATCGTTTCGTTATAAAGTGCCGGTGAAAGCGTTTCGCGGTAAGTCCTGGTGCCGTTGACTTCGCGAGGGTTCGACAAGTAAAACATATTGGCATACACGCTTAAGTTTGACGCAACATTATAATATGCGTTCAGTTCAGCTGTAATCCCGGTTCCACCATCACCCAGTTGCATTGACTGATCTACTGTACGCAGTTCGCTGCTGCCGTTAGGGCCTACATTGTGCCAGTAGTCTTTATAATCATAGTCTCCTGTCGCGAATTTTATACCCATGCCCACCTGCACATTACCCTTGGCAGAGGTTAGAGGATCAAATATCCAGTAGTAAGCACTGGCCCTAATATCACCCAGACCAAATGATTCTGTGCTCCGCCTATCTCTTTTTACGTAAGATCCATTCACAAGACCATGCTCATACAAGGATGAGCGACGAGTGGCCAGTAAAGGCATGTTCAGGCTCAGCGACCACCGCTCGTTTAGTTTACGGACAATAGACAGATCCAGCGAATGAGAATAGTTGATTACCTCAGTCTTTTGTTCGAGCCTTTCCTTTTGCTCCTCTTTACCTTTAAAATGTCTGAAAGATCTGAAATACCTGTAGTTGGCATTGACCTGCCATTTGCCAGATCCCGTATGTGCCTCCTGCAATAAACAGGAAGAACCGGTACTACGGATCGCCACGCATCCCTGCGCGTTGGATTCCGTTTGCATATATAATATTAAACCGAATAGGATAATTAAACAACGTTTCATAAGCAGTTATTTATTTGTTAGTAGATGCTGGTTTTTAAATTTTAATCTTTGTACTATATAGTCTCCCAGCTTTGCGCCGTAGAGATTACCAATTTCATTGTCGAATCGATAATGTATGCCGCCATACAATCTTGACATAGCCGCTTCGCGGGCTGCTTCACGAAAAGATTTGATATTGCGGCTTTCAATTCCAAACTCCAGCGAGGATGTGTCTTTAAAGGCAAGGTTATCACCAAACCAATTGGTCATTACCTCAGCCGCAGCAGCGGAGATAGTTGCGTGACCACTGGTATAAGAGGGGAAAGGTGGTGTTTGAATATAAGGTCGCCATTCTTCGCCCAGGTATTTATTGATAGCAGTTTCAGGACGAACATAATTGCTGCGGAATTTCTCATCCCAGCAGCTGATAAAAGCATCGAAAAGTGCGATTGATGTTTGTGCATAAGCCGCAACAGTTGTTTCAAAATCAGCCCTGGACTCCTTTGCCGCGATGCCAACGATATTCATCCAATGCCCTGAAGGCGAAAATTTTTTGGTAGCATACATCACATGTCCCTGTACATTCAGTTTAAAAGGATTATCGTCCCAAAAATCAGCGATATGCTTTTGTTCATCGGTGAGGCTGTCACCAACGTTTTTCACTTCCAGAAGTGACTTATAATAAATACTGTTTTTGTCTTTTATATTGAAGGGTGGCGGTGCTGGTGGCCTGAACTGGGCGCATGAATCCATAACGATGCACCTGATGCTGTTCCATTTGGGTTCTACAGCCTGGGCATACATCGGCGGTGTGGGGATCCAGCGGCCCTCTTCGTCCTTAACCGTATACTTTTCTGCACTACGGGTTTGGGCATAGTTATCGCCCTTACTCCATTTCAAAACCGTAGCAACGATGGTATCGGAGAAAGCAATTGTATTGTTTAATATCGTGGATGTCATACCGGCATCACGCGCCTGGCGCTTCAATTCATCATAGTAGCCCATCATACTTCCCTCGGGGAATGTAACGGCATTACCTACTTTACAGAATGAAAACAGGGCGGCCAGGGAAAAATCAATCTCTTTAGCGGGATCTGGCTTGGGCATCGGCGGCAAGTGCCTGATCTGGCCCGAAAGACTGACAAAAGAATCGCTTCCTGCAACCATAGCTTCATATGCGGCGATATTAGCATAGGCGTAGTTGCGCGTAGCGATCATGGGAGGAAAATTATTCTCCAACACCACATCATTTAATTTCTTTACAGTCTTACTAAATAACTGCGGGTCGTTGGTAAATTTCCTGTAATCACCCGCTTTTTCACTGCATGACGAAAAGAGTACGATGCCGGCAAAGGCTATACACGTGATAGTTCTCATTACTTATAACATGTTTTTCCATTCCTGCATATGCAGTATGGATCTGGTAAACTAGTATGCTGGAACAGTTGTGCTGATCTCAGCAGCAATTAAAAAAAATGGATTGAAAAGACATGATAACCACTTCCCTAAAAATTATGGGAAGAATCAGTTAACTGAATGTAACAACCTCCGGAGGTTGTGAAGGAGTAGAAAGACATACATTGGACAGCGAAGACGCGTTGTCGAGGAAGTACTTATTGATCAATTCTGTGTGAACATCGATACTAAAATCTGTTTCGCGTCCGTCGTATTCGCTCCAGAAGTTCTTAGCAAAATTGGTATTGGTTTGCTTTTTACCCGGTTGCTCTGGCGTAAGGCCATTAGCCATTTTGAAAAAATCATTGCTTGCGGCTTTGATCTTTTCCTTTGAATCGTTGGGTATGCACATCAACACCAGGTAGCCCTGCTCAACCTTACTTTTGACGTATGTATAAAGCCGTCCATTCACCTCGATTTCACCATAGTGACGTTCGAACTCAGACTTTTCATTTTGGTAAGGCATGTTGAGGGCGACGCGTACTTCAACCAGTTCTGACTCCTGGTAATCATTATTGTCCAACCGGGCCTCGAGCTGGCGGTCGGCGCCAATGGCCATAATGCTGGTAACTATCCGATAACCGTACCAGTTAAAGAACAGAATAGCAATTAGTAATATGGCAGCGAATTTCTTCACCCGAAGTATGAAAGCTGTAATTTAAGACAAATTCCGGATTACGAACGCTGCAAAAACACTTTATTTCAAATTGGCTGATTTTAGCTTTATTTGCGGGTCAGCTTTGGAAAAAAGTACTACTCGTATGAGAAAATGGTTGATCGGAACCCTTGCAGCCCTTCTATTATTGATCCTGGCGGGCAGTTACATCTTCATCCCCGGCACTATCCGGATTTCCAGGTCGATTTCTTTCAATGCGAATTCCCATGGAGTATTCAGGTTTTTAAGCCAGCCCGGCCATTGGGAACGCTGGTGGCCAGCTGAAAAGGCCAGTTCACAGTTGAGTTACAACGGTAAAACCTTCGTGGTTGCCGCGGTAGGTTTTAATATGTTTACTGTTGCTATTAACAGGGGCCAGGTAACTGACACAGCATTGGTTCATATGGTTCCGATGGGCATTGACAGCCTGAAGATTGCATGGGATGCTACCCTCAACGCCGGCATCAACCCTGTTAGCAGGTTCAGGCAGTATTTCAGGGCAAAAGAGCTTGCAGGGAATTTCGAAACTCTTTTGATTGCCATGAAAAAATATATGAGTATTGTTGAGAATATGTACGGTGCGGATATAAAGCGGGGTAAGATCAAAACGGAATACATGGTTCTGACAAAAGAACCTTTTGACCATCGCCCATCGGATACGGAAATTTATATGAGTATCGATCGTATCCGAAAACATATCGCCAAAATAAAAGCCACCGAAGAGGATATTCCTTTTTTCAATAGTACGCGGGTCGACAGCTCCCGTTATGAACTGGTTGTGGGAGTGCCCATAACAGAACCCGTAGCCGATTCAGGAATCTTCCTTAGTAAAAAATTATTGAAAGACGGGAATATGTTGACCGCGGATATTACGGGCGGACAGTTCTCAGTAGATCAGGCGGTAGAACAGTTTGAAACTTACGTGAGAGATTATCAATACCAGGTTGTCGCACTTCCTTTCCAGTCCTTTTTAACAGACAGGCTGAATACTGCAGATTCAAGTAAATGGGTGACCAGGATCGTATTCCCAATTCTATAGAACTGGTCTTACACCAAACTAACTTACATCGCAGCATGGACACGGAGGGCACGAGGAAGACACTATGGGCACGGAAGTGAAGTCTATTGTGTTGATGTAAAACGGATCACTTTTACACTGTCGTTATTATTAGCGAGTATGTATGCTTTTTGTCCCGCAACATTTATATCCAGTATGCGCCTCACCTGGCCTTTTATCGCCATCCCGTTAGCTGTCTCCGCTGTAAGTTTTCCGCCACCGTGGTTTACAAGCACTGTTCCAAAATCAGCGTCATACCTCCCCATCTGGATATTATTGTCGTAGTAATTACCCACTAAAAGAATGTCGGGCAACTTGTCATTGTTAATATCCTTAACTATTGCATCGCGATATGAACTAAGCTGGGCTTCCCATGGCAGCGCCTGCACGGAAAAATTCATTTTGCCGTCATTGATCAGCATGGCGTTTGAAAAATATTCCGCGCTTAACACCTGTGCCTCTTTTAATTTAGCCGATCCAAAGATCTCTGAAACGGAAGCTTTGGCAAAATCACCCGCATATAAAAATTTCTTTTTTATAAATGGTACCTGCTTTTGCAGTTCGTCTTTATTCACAAAAGTGATTTCCTTACCACCAATATAGTATGTGAGTATCTGTTCTTTCCGGCCGTTATCATCAAAATCCGCGTAGTACATTCTCACCGGTTCTGTAGAGGAAGCTTTTAATCGGCTATTTAAACCCAGGTTACCAGCAATAAAATCTATATCATTATCATTGTCGATATCAACCGGTAGCAGAAAATTCCACCAGCCTTTCTCGGAGGTTAAAGTTGTTCTTGAAAATGAACCTTTATCATTAATAAAAGCCTCGATACCTCCCCACTCACAGGTTAAGACAAGGTCCTGGTCACTATCTTTATCAATATCGACCCAGATCGCACTCGTGACCATTCCTATCGTGACAAGGTCTTTTGCTATTTGCTGGGTAACATCCGTGAATTTTCCTTTCCCATCATTCTGCAATAAATAGGAACGGGGTGTAACACCATACTCCCAGGGCACAGTACGTCCGCCGATAAACAAATCCAGGAAACCATCCCCGTTAAAATCAAAAGGCCTGATACAGGAACTCGTAACAAACAAACCCTGGAATGCGTCTTCCAGTTTTTTAAAATTCGCTCTTCCATCATTAAGATAGAGCCGTGGCAACAGGTGGCGATCGGGTCCATAATATTCATTACCGCCACTTGCGACCAGGAGGTCGTTATGGCCATCATTGTTGACATCAGCCCAAACGGCGTCAACGTCTTCATACATACTGTCCCGATCCAATTCAGGCTGTGGTATGCGTGAAAACTTTCCACCGGCATGCTGCAGATAAACTGCGCTTGTAAACGTCCTGGATGAGCCGATGAAAAAATCTTCCAACCCATCGCCATTAATATCAGCAACAGCGAGGGCGGGCCCCTCTGTAGAAATCATATGTGGTATCAGGGGCTCCCGGTTGAATTCCTTAAAGGAATTTTCAATATGCGTATAATTAATATTCGTAGAAGCGGTGATATCCTCCAGCTTACTCAAATTATTTTTCCGGAATCCGCTGATCACACCATAATCAAACTTTGGAAGACCGGCGTTATAGTTGACTGAAATATTTGTTGGGCCAGGGAGTGTAACATGCTGGTAACTATTGTCGGGCCACACCAGTAAACATGAATCTGGCTTAATATTTCCAAGCCCGATATGTACAGGCATCAGCATACTCGACTGGAAACCGCGAACAGGAAAATTTTCGTAAACCCTCATCTCTTCCTTTGCAAACACAATTACTTTGGCACCGATCGCATTGATGTTCTGATCCGGACCTTTAAGTTTGATCTCTACATAAGATTTACTTTTTTCATCATTGCTTTTATTTTCATAGATCAAAACTGGGTCATCAATATTATTCACGACAATATCCAGGTCGCCATCATTGTCGAGATCAGCATAAATGGCACCGTTTGAATAGGTGGATTTATTGTTACCGATACTATCCTTGAGGTCATTGAACTTCAGATCACCCATGTTTTTATAAAACTTGTTGGGAATCTTGATCTCCGGAAACTTGCTTATCAGGTTCATGCTACTTTCATCTACCGTAAGATCTTCCAGCCGGCTCCGGTTTGATATAAAGTTTACATAGTCCATGTCGTTCAAACGCTTAGGAATGCCGTTTGACACAAACAGGTCTTTTAATCCGTCGTTGTCAAAATCGAAAAACAGGGAAGCCCAACTCCAGTCTGTAGCGTGAACGCCTGAATAAAGTCCCAATTCGCTGAACATGCCATTGCGCCGGTTATATTGCAGTGTGTTGCGGGGGAACTGGTAGTTGTAACCCGAAGCTATTTTATCAAAAAAGATATCATACTCATCTTCTCCATATGAGCGCTTCAGGATGTATGGGTCTTCCGGCAACATATCCATGGAGAAGATCTCGGGGTAACCGTCATTATTAATATCTGCCGCATCCACCCCCATCGAGAATTTACTGGTGTGCATTAGCTGCTGGTTATTCTGATCTTCAAAAGTTCCGTTGCCCTGGTTTATATATAAATAATCATTCTCGTGAAAATCGTTCCCGATATAGAGATCAGGATGCCCATCGAGGTTAATGTCTGATACTACAATGCCAAGTCCATAACCAATCGTGGAACTATTAATGCCGGTTGAACGTGTTACATCCTGGAAGATCAGGTCACCGCCAGGTACGGACGGATTGCCTGGTCCATCATTGCGAAAGATCCTGTCGCCTGAAAGCTGGTTATAAGTACCCAGGAAGTTACTGCGTCGTGCAAAAGAGCCGTTTTGGTGAACCGCATGGTTAAGCAGGAACATATCGTTATCTCCATCCCCGTCATAATCAAAAAAAGCGGCCTGCGTGCTGAAACCTGAGAAGTCAAGACCATATTGTTTGGCCCTGTCTTCATAAGTGGGAATACCACTTGCGCTAATCCCTTTACAGATGAGTAATTGATTCCTGCTATTTAGCACCTCGTAACTACCAACCTTACAGATATAAATATCCAGTAGCCCGTCGTTGTTAATATCTATTACCGATACACCGGTCGACCAGCCCTTGTCCTGCGGTATGCCTGCTTCCGTTGTAGCGTCCTGGAAGACCATACCACCCTTGTTGATGTATAGCTTATTATCACCCTGGTTGGAAGAGAAAAACAAATCAATCCTGCCATCATTATTAAAATCACCTGCACCAATTCCAGCCCCATTATAAAAATACATGTAGTTAAACATGTTGAATCCGGTGGTTGGCTCCAGTTTATTGACAAATTCAATCCCCGTCTTGCCGGGATCCAGCGCTACAAACATAGGACTGCCTACATCAGATTTTGATGCGCATCCGAATAGCGTGACCACCGCGAACAGCGAAGAAACTAAAAAGGTATTATGGTTATATCGAGGATTCATGGGGTAATCAAACTATTTTTCAAATCGGTATAGCAATGGTTGCATATTATTCCTGGCAAAAAGAATAAAGTCCCGTCCATTTATGTTTACCTGCTTAATATCCCTTACCTCACCGCTGATGCTCAAACCCGAATCGGCAGAACTAAGCCTTTTGAAATTTCCTTTACCATCATTGATCAGCACATCGCCGCAACTGGCGTCAAGCCGGCCAAACTGGGGGGAGAAGTTAAAATTGTTACCACCAACCACCAGGTCGGGTTTCTGGTCATTGTTTACATCCACCACCGCGATAGCGTGTACACTCGACAACTGCACCATTAGAGGTAGTTTGGTAACCCGGAAACTTCCTTTCCCGTCGTTCAACGCGACAATGGATGCGCAGAAATTAAATTGCTTTATCGAAGCACCTTCAATAGCTTGCTTACTGAAAATTTGTTGAATGGACTTGCCGGCATAGGCGCTATTCTTTAAGTTCTCCTTCTTGAGCGCCGGGAATTGCTCTGTCAGATCACGTTTTGTCAGGACCGGCATATCGCGGCCATCGACAGTACGGGTTACAACCTCATCTGTCACACCGTTCTGGTCGAAATCATACAGCCACATTTTAACGGGACGGGTTTCATCTGGCCGCAGGTAAAAATTCTCACCAATATTACCCAGCACCAGGTCCTGCTTCCCGTCACCATTCAGATCAGCGGCCATAATAGTCTCCCAGCGTCCATGTAAATCGGTCAGGCCGGTATTGCTGACTTCATCAAATGTTTTTCCATTGTAAGAAAATATCCGCGGCGACATCCATTTACCTACAACGATCAGTTCTTTTTGTGCATCGCCCTGCACATCGGCCCAAACAGCGTCGGTGACCATACCAGCGTGGGAAAAGACTTGACCCACCTCTTTGGTGACATCGGTGAATTCACCTTTCCCACTATTGACATACAGGTAACTAGTCGGCGTCTTTCCATATACAAAGGGTACACTGAGACTACCCACAAACAGGTCAAGGTCACCATCATTGTCAAAGTCATGCGCCACCGCCACAGAAATATTCATGTCGTTCGGCGGGAAAGCCACGTTATCGGCTTCAAATTCGCCCTTCCCATTGTTTCTATAAAGCCTGTGTTGTAATTCGCCTGATCCGGGACGTGAGGTGTTGCCTCCCGATCCGATAAACAGGTCAAGATCTTTATCACCATCGCAATCGAAAAATAATACCGCTACATCTTCAAGGCCTGCAAACTGGTCAAATACTTTTTGCTTTTGCAGCACAAAGCCGTCAGCCGTTTGGAAATATAATTGCCCCGGTTGTCCTTTCGCCCCGGCTATATAAATATCTTCGAGGCCGTCGCCGTTCACGTCGGCTTTCGCAACTTTCGGCCCTTCCCTGGAAAGCATTTCGGGCAGATTACGCTCATAGTAAAAGTCGAGGTAATCGTCTTCTTTATGTGCGTTAAGGTTATTTTCAACCGGCGAGAATAATGCAGCGATTTGCTGAGTCGGGGTTTTTTGAAGTGAGCCATTTGCACCGTCCTGCTTCAATTCGTGTACTGAATTTAACCCGGGCTCCACAAGCCGGGTAAAGGTCCGGTCGGGCCAGGTAATAATGACCGAATCTATTTTTTCTGCGTTGCCAATGCCAACGATCTGCTTGTAATCAACTGATGACTGAAACCCGCGGCTGGGACCAATCTCCCGATGCAAAATCTGGTTACCCAGGTAAATCTTTATCTGGCTGCCAATGGCAAATGTGTTTTGGCCTTTTCCCCGAAGTGAAAAACCGATGTAATTATTTTTACTATTCTCCCGGCTGTTGTTTTGGTAAATAAATGCTTTTTCATTGACGTTATTGATGATCAGGTCAAGATCGCCATCGTTGTCTAGATCACCATATGCTGCGCCATTTGAAAAAGATGGTTTGGTAAATCCCCAGTTCGTACCCGCATCTGAAAATTTTAAATTGCCTTCATTTTTAAAAGCCTTGTTCAGGATCGGCACCGAAGGTATTTTTGAAATTACTTCATCAACCTGCTCCTTTTTGCCGGTCAAAACCATGTTTTGGATGATATCATTGGCAAAAAAATCGATAAAGTCAAGATCCGTGACATCACGATACAAACCATTGCATACATAAAGATCAGAAAGCCCGTCATTATCGGCATCGAACATCAGGGCGCTCCAGCTCCAGTCGGATGCAGACACCCCGCTAAAGAAAGCGGTCTCAGAAAATTTGCCATTACCATTATTGACCTGTAATACATTTTGCATCAATTGGTGATAAAAGCCCTGCTTTACCTTAAAACGATACACATCGATATTGTCAAAGGATGAAGTTGTTTTTATCCTGTAATCTTCATCGGGCAACATGTCTGTCGCGAAGATGTCGACATAGCCGTCGTTATTGATATCACCCATATCAGCACCCATGGATGCCAGGCTGGTATGCCCCATCCATTCTTCCACTTCATCGCGGAATGTGCCGTCTTTTTGATTGATGTATAAATAATCCCGTTCAAAGAAATCGTTGGAAACGTACACATCCGGGTAGGAATCGTTGTTTACGTCGCCGACAGTAACGCCCAACCCAAAACTGATCAGGCTGCCGTGTACGCCGGCTTCTTTACTGATATCCGTAAACCTGCCATTATCATTCCTGAAAAAACGATCCCCGCCACCTTTCAAAAAATCTGGTACGGGCCAATCTGCCGCTTTCAGATCACGTTTGTTAGCATAATTGAGTGTATTAACCGGGATAAAACTATTGTTGATGATAAAGGCGTCGAGATCACCATCGAGATCATAATCAAAGAATGCAGCATGAGTCGCATAGCCGCCTTCATTGGCAAGCCCATATTCCTCGGCCGCTTCCGTAAAACTTACTTCGTCACCCGAGCCAGCCTTTATGCCACTATTGATATACAGTTTACTTTTCGGCGCCATCCCGTCTATATAGCCTGCGCTGCAAACATAGATATCGAGCCAGCCATCGTGGTTAATGTCAACCATCACAACACCTGTGTTCCAATCCTGTTTCTCTCCCACGCCGGCTTTTTCCGAAATATCTTCAAATTGCCAGCCGCCTTTATTCTTATACAATTTATTACTTCCCATATTGGCAGTAAAGAAGACGTCGGCGAGACCGTCATTGTTGATATCCCCAATCGCCACACCACCACCATTATAAAAATTGCGGTAGGTAAGAACATTAAAATCTTTTGTATCCTGTACCGTATTGACGAAATCGATACCGGTCTCTGCTTTGAACTCAAACAATGGTTTAACGGAATCCGGCTTGTCGCATGAAACAAAACAACACAATAAGATCGCTATAATGCAACACCAAAAAATGTTATACTTCATATTATAAAAAAGAAAAAAGGTCACCTTGTGAATGACCTTTTAAATATAAATCAAAATACTTGTTTAATTCTCGTAACCTGGGTTCTGAACAAGGTTTGGATTCACCGCCAGCTGGTTACTTGGGATGGGGAATAAAAGACTTCTTGGATCGCTGGTACCTTTCTCCTGCCATGGTTGCAGGAATTTACCAAAACGGATCAGGTCATTTCTTCTCCAGCTTTCCCAATACATTTCCCTTCCACGTTCATCTAGCATAGAATTTAAATCCAGCGAAGCGAGTGGAGTAGCGCCTCTTTTTGCACGCAGGTCATTGACAATCGTCAGTGCATCACCTGCATTATTATTACGGAGTAATGCTTCTGCCTTCATCAGCAAAATATCAGGATACCTGAACATCACATAGTCATTATCCTTAACACCATTTCCGGTTCCATACTTATAATCAAACGGGTATTTAATAACACGAATACCTGTAAACTCCAGGGTATTAGCGTTATCTTCTACTAATTTTACACCTGGTATAAAAGCCAGCGGGGTGCCGTTCCTGTCCTCCAATGGAGCGTCGGTTGTCAGGTTATACTGTTGTCCTGCGAGGAAACCCACGTTTACTCTATGGCCAGGATTCGGTGGTGCCCCGGGATAGGTGTAGTATGCACCACGTCTTTCGTCTGTTGCCTGGAATTTATCGTAAAAATCAGACAGGGTTGCAAAACCATTCCATCCTGAAGGACTCATGTTGTAGTGGCTCACCATGAATACAAAGCCAGAAACATCCCCGCCGGTACCATTAGCACCATCAGCATTGAATGTAAAAATAGACTCCTTCGATTTTGCATGATTATCCGGAGCAAAGGCATCAAAGAAATTGTCGTTTATCTCATAAGCACCACTACCGATGATAGCATTGGTTTCATTTAGCACTTCGGTCAACTTTGGAAAAGTTGGATTTGCCCGGTCCATATATACACCGTAGTTGAGATACACTTTTGCCAGCAAGGCACGTGCAGCATTTTTTGTTGCCCTGGTGGCCGGTCCACCATCTGGTAGGTCAGGGATGATACTGGTAAGTTCACTGATAATAAAATCTGCCGCTTCCGTTCCTTTCAGGGTTGTAGGCGATAGTTTATAGTCGGTGAGGTTCTCACGAAACGGAACCTGGGCAAATCCATCCAAAACCCAAAACACAGACATGGCGCGGATGAACCTTGCTTCAGCGGCCTGCTGGGGTGTGGGATTGTATTGTAATACACTGGACGCAGCAAACTGTGTGCTCAGCATGGAAGTAAACCAGCCAACTATATGATCCTGGTCGTTGCTCCAGGAATGGGCATGCAGGGCTTGCCAAACGCCGTTGTCGAACCAGTCCGCGCCACGGGTAGGAGCAATAGCCTCATCCGAAGTGATGGTGGTAGCCGACCAGATCGGTCCATTTCCCAGGAAAGGACCATACAAGGAATTATATGCGTTGACCAATAGTCCCGAAGCTGTGATACTGCTATTATCAACAGATTCCAGCTCCCCTGTAAATTTTTCTTCCAGCTTAGTACAGGAAAACATGAACGCTGCCAGGAATACGATCATGAAAAGTCTTATATATTTCATACAGCCAAAAGTTTAATTTTTATAATGAAAAGCTTACCCCCAACTGGAAAGTACGTGCTGAAGGATAAGGTATATACTCAATGCCCAATGAAGGAATTCCGTCGTAACCGCCATCAGTATTGACCTCGGGGTCAAATCCTTTGTATTTGGTAATTACAAACAGGTTTTGGCCGGTAAGTGATATATACAAATTCCGGATGTTCCTTCCGATATCACCCACTCTGTACCCGATGCTCAAATTTGCAAGTTTCAGGTAATTACCTTTTTCGAGATAGCGTGTGGAGGGAGCCGCAGAATTCGTAATATCTTCTTTCACATCCCCTTCTAGCAAGTCTTTTGTAATATTTTGGCCTCTACCCAGATTAGTAATACCAAGTACAGAAGCTGCAGTGTTATTGAAAATTTTATGACCAAAGGTGCCGTTAAAGTTTACCGCCGCAGAGAATTTTTTCCAGGTAACATCTGTTGAAAAGCCTAATAAAGTGCTTGGGTTAGGGCTACCTGCATAAACCTGACCATTCAAGATGTCCTTGCCAGTTACTTTGTCGAGGCCGTCCCATTGATAAAGGTACCATACATTCAGGGGTTGATTTGCAATTAATCGTTGCCCTCTCGTATTTGAAAAGCCTTGTCCTCTTAGTTCAGCAGTTTCATAGAAACCCTTCAACCCGGTAACCTCATTATCCAAAAAAGATACAATCGCACCAACATTCCAATTTAAATCAGATCTACTAATAATAGAACCATTCAGTACTAATTCCACGCCTGAATTAATCACTTCTCCGTCGGGCAGGTTTTTCCATATTTTACCTGCGGGAGCAGGAAGTGCAAGTGTTTCCTCATATAAGACATCTTTGGTCGTTTTATGGAAATATTCAAAGGATCCCCAGATACGACTGTTTAAGATGGTGAAGTCGATACCAGCATTTATCGTCTCAGAAGTTTCCCATTTTAAATCCGGGTTTGCCCAGTTGACCCTGTCCTGTGGCCACTCAGACCCATTATATTTACCAAGCACAAACCTATCCAATGCAGCGCCAGAAGGAAATTCCTGGTTACCCGTTATGCCCCAGCTCACTCTGACCTTTAAATTGTTTACAAATGCTACGTCGCGGAAAAAATCTTCATTTGATGCATTCCAGGCTGCAGCCAGGGAAGGGAAATAGCCATACTTGTTGTTCTCACCAAACTTAGTTGATCCGTCTGCGCGGAAAGTACCTGTAAACAGGTATTTATCTTTGAAATTCAGGATAACCCGGCCAAAGTATGACTGCAACTCAGTTGTAGGATCGTCAAATTGAAATATATTACGTTCACTTTGGGAGGACACTCCTATCATGTCATAATATTTCAATCCATTGTTTGGGAAATCCCTGCCAAACAACCCGCTTCCTTTTGTATCATATGTCAGCCACTCATGTCCGATAACCGCGTTCAAATTCAAATTTGATGTTACGTCTTTTTGAAAATTGAGGGTATTGGTAATCTGAGTATTGGTTTGCTCCTGATTTCTTACAAATGCTGCTCCCCTGTTCTCAATACCGGGCTGGTTATATATTCTATTAAACTGTCCTTTACGATTACCAATCTGGCGATTCACACTATACAAAAACCGGTACTCCAGATCCTTAGTAATTTTATATGAAGGTGAAATACTTCCAATGATCGTAGTCACCTTTGCTTTATCCTCCACATATTGTAACGAGGTCATTGGGTTAATTGTCGTACTTCCGTGTTCTACAAACGCAGAATCCGTACCCGGGATAAACAAAGGACGCGTAGGATTCCATTGAAGTGCCTGAGAAATCAGGTTTCCATCAAAACCTACAAAAGCCGAAATTGGTGCAATATTTTCGTTCGTTTGCGTGGTCAAAACATTGATATCAAGTCCAAGTTTCCTGCTTTCTAAAAACTTGAAACTAGTAGTCAGATTCGCAGTTACCTTTTGCAGGTCAGAATTTTTAATGACACCTTTTTGATCAAGATAACCGACCGACAGACGATAGCGGCCATTTTCAGTTCCACCGCTTACGGCTGCATTATAATTTTGCACTGATCCGGTACGGGTTATTGCATCAAATGCATTGACGCTACTTCCATAATCACCGTTACGACGACCAGTACCCGGGTCGACCGGACGTTCATACTCAACGAGTGCAGCTCTATATTCATCAGCATTCATCACTTCCAGCTTTTTCGCCACATTGGCGATACCGGTAGCAGCGCTTACATCCACTTTTGGAGCACCGGTAGTGCCGCGTTTAGTGTTGATGATTACTACGCCGTTTGCACCCCTGGAACCGTATATCGCTGTTGCAGAAGCGTCTTTCAATATTTCAATGCTGGCGATATCATTAGGGTTCATATAATTCAGAGGGTTACCACCATCATTTCCAAAATTACCACCCTCAGCACCCGGACGGGCTGAACCACCTGATAATGGTATACCATCGAGGACAAACAACGGTTGGTTGCCTGAACGGATAGAAGATGAACCGCGGATCCTGATAGTAGTGGAACCGCCTGGCTGACCGGTATTATTGATTACCAGTACACCAGCAGCCTTACCCTGGATCAACTGATCGGGTGAAGTATAGGTTCCCTTATTAAAATCTTTTGCCTGTACTGAGGCAACCGATCCGGTCAGGTCCTTTTTCCTGGCGGTACCATAACCGATCACCACCACTTCGGTCAACCCGCCGCCAGTGGCAATGAGGGAAATCTCAACCGAGGATCTCCCGGAAATGTTTACTTCCTGGGTTTCAAACTCGGCAGATGAGATAACTAAAACGTTATTGCCAGCAGGCACGTTAAGGCTGAAGTTGCCATCAGCGCCTGTAGAGGTACCCGTAGTAGTACCTTTTGGTTGTACGGATGCTCCCACGACAGGAGAGCCGTCTTTTGAGTCAGTAACTTTACCCGTTACTACCCGATCTTGAGCCAATAAATTGAGAGAAAGAAAACAAAGGAATACCGGCATGAAGATCACTGAGAGTAATCGTCTCATTGACATAAGCATTCGTTTTTTTGAGGTTTAGCAGTATTGAAATCGCAACAGTTCCTGTGTAGCTGGTACACAATCTACTGAATTATATATTTTTTAACAAAAAAATTCCGACTATTTTTTTTCTTACCCCTATCGAAGGCCGTCAAAACGCTCAAATCGCTGCATGATATTTAAAAAAGGAGCCTGAGAGTTTTCCGCGCTCAGGCTATCTTTTTTAAATGGTGTTTTACTTCATTCACATTGAATATTCATTCACTTATTGCTTTAGTATCGAATACTTCATCGTCAGGAAATTGACGGTGATCTTATAACTGGCCGCTTCGCCCGGGCCTGGTGTATTGGATCCTGGCACCGCTCCATCTACCAGCAACGTTCCGCCGGAAGCACTGGTTCCACCATACTTATGATCCCAGCTTCCATTCACTGGCAGGAACAGGTGCGAGCCCGAACCAGTAAACGGCATGGTAAGCGTAAATTCAGCATTGCTCTGCCTTGTAAATTGCTGCGACGGTACCGGCACCGGGTTGTCCCAGCCACCGGGGGTAGCATCACCCACAATAAACAGATCATCTGGTACCGAAGCGCCGGTATGTGGCGTGACCGAATATTTCATCGTCAGGAAGTTGACAACGATCTTGTAAAGACCATCTGCTGCAGGACCCGGTGTATTGGATCCTGGCACTGCTCCATCAACAAGCAGGTCTCCGCCTGTGGCACTTGCACCACCAAATTTATGATCCCAGCTGCCATTCTCCGGAAGGAACAGGTAACTGGCTCCTGACTTCAATTCGAGTATCGCACCAAATGTTGTGGCGTCGATCTTGGTGAATTGTTGCGAAGGCAGCGGTACCGGATTGTTCCATCCGCCCGGAGTAGCATCACCCACTATATATAAATTATCCGGTATGGTCTGGGTATAAGGTGTAACCGTATATGTGCCGGTCTGGAAATTCACAATTATTTCGTATAGTCCGCTTGCCGCGGGACCCGGAGTATTGGAACCGGGTACCGCTCCATCAGCAAGTAAAGCACCGCCTGTAGCACTGGTACCTCCAAATTTATGATCCCAGCTGCCAGCCACCGGCAGGAACAGATAGCTTCCCCCGGCGGTTAAATTAATGACAATACCATATGAGACATCATCGATCCGGGTAAACTGTTGCGTGGGTATGATCGAAGCATCATTTGTCCATCCCATCGGTGTTGCGTCACCCACGATATAAAAATTATCAGGTATGGGGGTGAAGGTTGTGATATTGATCTTAACCTTATTGGAATTTCCAAGTACCGAGTTGTAGTTGCCACCCAGGTAACTTACAATCCTGAATTCCGCATCTTCTGTTGATCCGCCCTGGATACCTGCAGCGATGGCCATCGTGTTCAATTCATTAACGGTAATGCTGGTGTTTAGCGAACTACCCAGTTGCTTTACCTGGGGATTGGAAAAATCACCGCCGGCTATATCCATCTGCAAAGCATAATAAATGGTATTGTTGCCATAGGGACTCGCATTCCAGTCGAACGATATTGCCGTGTTGGTGGCATTGCTAACCTGCAACACCAATGGATCCGTTGAAGAAGCTGTCAACGTTACAGGAACGAGATATGAACTGATCTCGACTTTTATAGTATTAGAAACAAATTGGTCGTTGTTATTCACATACGATGAAACCAGCCTCACGTCAAAACCAAATGTCTGGCCTGGAGCAAACCCAAACCCCGCAAGAATATCATTGAGTTGCTTTCCTGTAAAAGCCATACTGAAGACACCGTTGACAGCCTGTGTGACCTTCTGTGAAAAATTACGGCCGGCAGAATCTATTTCAAGCACAAATTTCTGGTTCACCGTATCAGTGGCATATCCCGGATCCGTCCAGGAAAATGTTACCACATTATTCAGCGAGTCGGCTGCCGTGGGATTGATCGAAACACTCGATGCGGAAAGTGTGACAGGGCTACCGTTATTATAGTAAGGCAACTCCTCGACCTTATGACAAGCTGCGATGAACAGGAGCATTCCGGCCAGGGGCAGCAAATAATTTCTTAGTGATTTCATAAATTACTTTATGTATAATTTGTAATTATTGTTTTACGATGCTGAAAGTACCAAGCTGAAAATTCACCGTAATCTTATACGTTCCGTCATCAGCAGGCACTTTAATATCGCCGCCACCACGCTGGAGCTTGTCACCATCTGGATTATTGCTATTATTAGCTCCTTCCCATCCATATTTATCACCCCAGTCACCATTAACCGGCAGGAACAGCAGCGACTTGCCACCACTGAGGCTGATCGTTAATTCATAAAGCGTGTTGCTTACCTTGGTGAACTCCTGGTCGGGAATTGGCACAGGGTTGTTCCATCCTCCTGGTGAAGCGTCTCCGACCAGGAATAGCTGACCGGTTGAAGGCAGCTCCACCTTAGGTGGGGGTGAAAACGGCCGCGCAGTTAAGGCAACAACATTGGATGTGATCTTTGCTGCGGAACCGATACTGGCAGTAACCCGGAACTCCAGGTTATAATCTCTCCGCGGATCGAGTTGCAACAACATATCATTACCGAGTATGCCGTTGATCTCGGCAACGGTATATCTCTTTTCCAGGTCTTTGGCAACTACAGTAGTGATCTTTCTACTACTATTGAAGTTGGCGCCTGCAGTATCCAACTCAAGTGTGTACACAACATCGTGTGAGCTGACACCAGTTGTAAACTTATAGTTGGGATTTGTCCAGCTAAGCACCAGTGCTGTATTGTTCTCCAGTCCTGGCTCCAGCGTTAAATTATTCACCGATGCAGTTAAAACAGGCGCTGTTTCCTCTTCCAGGAATATCTTGTTCTCATCCTTCTTGCAGGAAGCAAGAAGCAACAGGACCGACGAAAACATCAATTGAAAAATATATTTCATAATAAATTAATTACGGGTTAATAACCAATATTCTGAACCAGGTTTCTGTTAGCATTGATATCACGTGATGGTATTGGATACAGGTTGCGAATCTGGGATACGCCTGTACCCGAGCTCACACCACCTTTCCAGGGCCACAGGTAATTGCTTTCCACAAAACGTTTGTATCGGATGAGGTCAGTGCGGCGGAAACCTTCCCAGTATAATTCCCTGGCTCTTTCATCAAGTATGAAATCGAGGTCGAGCGCGTTCAGCGCAATGTTGCCCGAAGCATTTCCATAAGCGCGGGTGCGAATGGTATTGATATAACCAAGGGCTGTATTTAAATCACCGCCGGTTCCACCTCTTAGCACAGCTTCGGCATAGATCAGGTACATTTCAGCCAGCCGGAAGATCGGCATGTCCACATCTGCAAAATCCTGGCTAGATCCATTGCTGCCGTCGCGCTTTACATTTCTAAACTTGGTTACAGCAAGCCCATCGGTGAACGTGGTGATATTGGATATTTCCGGGTTCTGGTCGGTTGTGTAAAATAAGGCTCTTGAATCTGTGATCGTCGTGAAGGAAGGGTAACCCGGGAACAGCATCGGTAGGTTCTTAGTTGCGCGTGTCCCGCTCCAGCCACCGGCAATCCCGAAAGATCCCGCTGGCATCGACCCCCCTACGCAGGCATGCGTGAGGAAAGTAGTTCCACCATAACCCTGCGTGTTGAGGCCATCATAATTGATCGCAAAAATAAACTCGTCGGTATTGAGATGATTGTCGGCACGCATCAGCCAGCTGTAGTTGCTGACCAGGGAATATCCCGCATCAATCACCTTTTTAGCGTAGGTAATTGCGTCGGTATATCGTGCTGTGCCCGTGTACACCTCAGCATTGAGATAAAGACGTGCCAGCAGCGACCACACTGCACCCTGGTCGGCTCTTCCATATTCATTGCTGCGGGGCGCCGGCATATCCGCTTCGATGGCTTTCAACTCACTTTCGATATAGTCAAATACTTCGCTGCGGGTGGCCTGCGGTGGAGGCGCTCCGCCAATCTCTGTTTCTTCCGTTGCAAAAGGAGGATTGCCATAAAGATCGGCCAGCACCCAGTATTGAAAAGCCCTCAGGAATCTTGCTTCACGGGCATACTGCTTGATATTTTCCGCATCAGCTCCTGAGATACCACGATCAGATACTTTATCGTCAGCGGACTGACGGATGAATTCATTACACAATGTGATCTGGTAAAGGCAGCGATAATAAAGACCTGTCAGAAAACTATTGTTGGAAGTCCAGTTCATGTTGTGGAAATCCTGGATGCCCACATCACCCCAGCTTATTACTGCCTCGTCGGTGCTCAGCACCTGGGCTTTCCAAAATAACCGATAAAAATCTGAGAAGCCTTCATCTATACCCTGCACATCACCATTGCCTGCGGGACCCTGGTTGCCGGTGAGTGCAAAGCTTCCATAAACTTTTGCCAGCACCTGCTTGTACCCATCCGCGGTAGCGTATACTGTTTCGGATGTCACATCATTGATGGGCGTAAGATCCAGCTTTTTGGTACAGGACTGTATCAATAACAGGCCGGCTACGAGCAGTGAACTGGTTCTTAAAATATTTTTTGTCATACAGTTTATTTTAAGCAATTCGTTGGATTAAAAATCTAAGTTGAGACCCAGGGCGAAGATCCTCGGCCTTGGATAAAAATTATTGTCGATACCGCCATACACTTCCGGATCCACTCCTTTGTACTTCGTGATCACAAATACATTTTGCACATTGGCCGTGATCCTCAGGTTTGTGTTCTTCCTGATCAGATCTCCGGCGTTGTACCCGATATTGAAGTAATCCATACGCAGGAAAGAGGCGTTTTCAATAAAATAGTCCGACAAAAAGTAACGGTCCCCATTTCCACTGAAATCTGTTTCCAGGACATTTCTTGTACCATTGGCCAGGTAACCAAGCGGGTCGATGATGTTACGTTGTGTACCGGTATTGGAGAACCTGTTATTATAGAGGTAGTTTCCAAAATTCGCCCGAAGGGAAAATCCGGCGCTCCATTTTTTCCAGTTTACATTCGAGTAAGCACCCATAAATACATCGGGATCGGGCGCTTTATACCTGTACAGGTCGTCAACATTTACAAGCCCATCGCGGTTCCTGTCCTCAAACAGGTCTTCGATCGGTTTACCATCCTTGCCATAGATCTGCTGGTATACATAGAATGAGCTTTTGGGATAACCAACTGTATGGATCTGGATGGTACTACCCACACCCCCTGCGATGCCGCCCACTAGGTTGCCGGGGAAACTGGGATCGTTTACAAATGTGAGCCTGGTGATCTCGTTCTCGTTGTAGGTCACGTTGAAACCAAGGTCCCAAACGAGGTCATTGTTGCGAACCGGCTGGGTGTTGATGGAAAATTCAACACCCTTGTTTTCCATGTTACCGATATTAGCCAGGATCTTATTGGAGAAATTGGTGCCCGCCGACTGGTCGATCACGCTCAGCAGATCTGTTGTCTTTTTCAGGTAAAAATCTATCGAACCACTAATACGGTTGTTAAGAAACCCAAAGTCAAGACCTACGTTATAGGTCTCAGTTTCTTCCCATTTCAGGTTGGGGTTATAACCTGCAGGTCTGTACATTTCATAGTAGGTGCTGCCAAACTGGTAACGGGCTTGGGCATTTGCCAGTGAATAACGGGGAATATAATCGTAATTGGCAATTCCATCCTGCTGACCTGTGACTCCATAACCAAGTCTCAGCTTAAGATCACTGATCACTCTTGAATTCCTAAGTCCACCTTCTTCACTGATCCTCCAAGCAAATGCACCGGAGGGGAACAGGCCCCAGCGGTTATCTTCAGAGAAACGCGAAGAACCATCGCGGCGAAGTGTACCGGTAAAAAGATATTTTCCATTCAGGGTGAAATTCAAACGGCCAAAAAATGAGATCAGCCTGTTTTGTTGTTCATCGAAACGGAAGGTCGGCGAACTGATCAGCGTGCCATCGGTCGTGTAATCAGAGTAGGGTGTCCATCTCTTGCCATCTGCAGATGTCAACACACCGTTGGGATCGAGTTTGCCATTATAGTTGGTCGTGAGAAAATCCTGGTAAGAATAACCAGCCATCACATCGATGCGGCTTTTTATCGAGCTGATCTCTTTGGCATAGTTCAGGTACGCTTCCAGGATCTGGTTCGACTTGGTCTGGCGATAGCGATTGTTCACGCCTCCATGTTGTCCATCAGGCGAACGTAAATAAGATGAAGCTGCACTATCGGGAATCACCACTCTTCCTTTTCCTTCGGACATATCATAACCCAGGTTAAGATTTACCCGCAGATCGGGGAAAAAATGAAGTTTATAATCGAACTGCACATTACCTATACTTCTAACCACATCACTTTTATCATTACGCTGTTCGAGCAGTCCCACCGGGTTGAGTGGCGACAGGTCTTTCAAACCTGTAGTAGAAGCAGGGTCCAGCCATTCAAAAAATCCGCCGAACCTTTTTCCGGCCGAATATACTGGCTTGGTGGGATCAAAACGAACGGCGTTACCGATCGCGCCTTCATCAGCAAATTTTGAATGACTGAGCGTACCCTTCAGGTTGACATCAATCTTGAGGTGATCATCAAACAACCTTGGGCTTACGGAAACAGCCGCCGAGGTCCGGTTTAGATTTCCTGTTCTGAGAATACCGTCCTGGCTCATATATCCTAGCGAAACACGGTAGGGCATATTTTTCATGGAGCCGGATACACTCAGGTTATTATCTGTTGTGAAAGAGGCATCATAAATTTCATCCTGCCAGTCGGTACTTTCATTTCCCAGCAGGGCGATCTGGGCTTGTGTGCCATGAGACTGAACATATTCCCTGAACTCGTCCGCAGTAAGCACGTCAGCCTTTTTAGGCAAAGTAGATACTGAGTTCTGCGTATTGAAATTGAATTTGGGGCGACCGCTTTTTCCTTTTTTGGTGGTGATGATAATCACGCCGTTGGAAGCGCGGGAACCATAGATAGCCGTTGCTGACGCGTCTTTTAAAATATTGAAAGACTCAATATCGTTGGGGTTGATCATCGCCAGCGCGTTAGCTGTACCCGAGATGCCGCCATTATCTACCGGCACTCCATCGATCACAATCAGCGGATCATTGCTGGCATTGAGTGAAGCACCACCGCGGATCCGGATCGTACTACCGGCACCCGGGGCACCACCATTCGACACGATCTGCACACCAGCCACCTTACCAGCTATCAGCTGTTCAGGTGTAGTGATCGTGCCCTTGTTGAAATCTCTTTCTGTAATCGACGTCACCGAACCGGTCAGGTCTTTTTTCAATCTTGTACCATAACCGATCACAACTACTTCATTAAGCGAGGCGACATCGCCGGCCATTACAACATTAATGGTGGTTTGTCCAGTAATATCTACTTCCTGGGTAGCAAATCCTACCGATGAAAATATCAGTGTAGTTACCGTAGTTGGGACAGTGAGTTGGTACATACCGTCGTTGTTGGTAACTGTTCCCGTGACACCACCCTTGGGGGTGACACTCACGCCCGCGAGCAATGAGCCATTCTTAGAATCAGTCACCGTTCCGGTAATCACTTTGTTTTGGGAGAAAGACGCATGCGAGACAAGTACCAATGTACATAGCACAAATGCCTTCAGCAGCTTTTGGCGGGTCATAAGCAATCGTTGTTAGTTAAGCAAATCAGTTTTTTCCAAAATACACAATGTGTATTAAGAACACAATGTTAGTGCATTTTTAATTCAGACAAAAATTAATTTATTCTTTTTCGTCATTATCAAGACAGCACACGACCACGTGAAGCTGCGTTGCGGCGCCCGGCTTTTGATCTGTAAACGGACTTGAGCGAGTAAAGTTTGCCTGGCCGGTGCCTTACATCTTCTTCCATTTCATTAAGATCAATTAACCAGTCTTTTATGGCAATTTTTTTTCTGAAATTCCTGCGATCGAGCTCGGTGTTGAGTATGGCCTCATATAGTTCCTGGAGTTCCCGTAGCGAGAATTTCTCAGGTAAGAGATTGAATATCACCGGGTGATCCATAACCTGGTCGCGAAGGCGCTGGAGGCAGGTATCGAGGATCATTTTATGATCGAATGCCAGTTTGCGGATAGAACGAACCGGTTGCCATTGCAACTCATTGTTATTTACCCGCAATTTCTGGTGCTTGGCATCGATCAGTGAGTAATAGGCTGTCGTGATGACCCTCCCTGAAGGGTGGCGGTTCAGGCTTCCAAATGTATGCACCTGCTCGAGGTAAACATCATCCATCCCTGTACGCTGACGCAGGATACGATAGGAAGCGCTGTCGAGATCTTCATCGGGTCTTACCAGGTCGCCAAGCAGGGAATACAACCCTGAAAACTCTTCAAGGTCAGATTTTATCAGTAAAACTTTAAGCTCTTTTTCGTCGTAACAAAAAATCACACAGTCAACCGAAATGGCGATGTTGAAATAGTCGAGGTGACTTATTTTTTCTAATTCGGCCGTCTTCAGATTTGTCGCTTTTGCCATGCTCTTTAAAATTAAGGGACTAAAATCCTAACCAACCCGGCTTCGCCTTTTGACTGCACACGAATCAGGTAGATCCCGGCGGGCAAATTATTGATTTTATCAGTAAGTGAAACCTGGTTTCTCCCTTTTGTCATCAAACCCGAATAAATTCTGCCCAGTTGCTGACCGGTAGTATTAATGAGATTCATCTCCGTGTAAGCAGTTTCGGGTATTTCGATCATTAGTGTGGAACTGCCCGAAACGGGGTTTGGATTTACTGAAACCTTCAGTGTATAGGTGGGTGTTGGTGTATCATTCAACCCGGTAGTGATCGTATTTACGATATTCTTGTCGAAATAAATCCGGTATTCACCCGGACGCAGGTTAAGGTTTTGCGCGCTGCCTGTGGCCGTGATCGTTTCTCCGGTCAGGTAATCGTACCAAACTCCTGCAGATTGGAAAGTTGCGGAGAAAGTTCTTTGCACTACGTCAAAATTTGCAACGATATAGGCACTCAGGTTGGGTTCTGAAATTCTGAAATATTTAACGGCACCCGTCAGGTCGTACTGGAAATTGGTACTGTTGAAAAGATCCGTTTGAGTTTTCCGTAATTTGATCAGGGCGGCTGTCACTTCAAAAAGCCTTCGCCTGTACTCTTCCTGCATATACTGCCAACGGGGCTCTTTCGGGGTAAGTTTACAAATATCTGTTGGAGGCACAGTATTGTCGGGGCAGGCAAAAATTGACTTATCATACCCTCTTTCTCCAAATTGCCAGATCATCTTGGGGCCAGGTATGGTCAGAAAAAGCGCATTGGCAGCTTCCATCCGCTTTAATGCAGTCGTTTCATTTTTGACACTGTAGCCAGTCGCTGAATTGCCATAAGTAAGGTTTTTGTACATCAGCCTTTCTTCGTCATGACTTTCCATATATCCCACCAGGTGCGGATTTGTAAATCCTCTTTCATTGCTGTTGTACACGATGGAAGATATATTGGATTTATTGGCATCATGATAGCCCATGGTCGCTTCATTGTATGCATGGTTTAACCCGGCGCCACTCCAAAGTAAAAAACCCTGGCTTTGCAATTCCTGTTCTTCATCTTTTGCGGCAAGGTGTTCGAGTATTAGGTATGTATCCGGATGATATTTGTATATGGTGTCCGCATAGTTCTTTAAAATGTCAATCCGGCTTTGATCGTACGCGCTGAACTGACCATCATTCGAAGAAGGTTTTTGTGTAAGCCCTTTTGTAAAATCAAGGCGGTAACCATCGATCTTGTATTCCTTTAACCAATGATCAAATACGCGATGCCAGTAGTATTTGGTAACGGCTTTTTCGTGGTTAAAATCCTGGCCGAAACCAAACGCGTGCGGTTGTACTTCATTAAACCAGGGATTATTAGCCGCCGGACGGTTCTGGGCGCTGTTCCAGTACAATTGCGCCAGCGGACTTTGTCCATAACTATGGTTGGGCACCATATCCAGGATCACCGCGATCTGTTTCTGGTGACAGGAATCGATAAATTCCTTCAGTTTGTTTTTGGTCCCATAATATTTATCCGGCGCGAAATAAAATGAAGGGTTATATCCCCAGCTATCATTGCCCTCGAATTCATTCACCGGCATCAGTTCAATTGCATTGATACCTAAACGCTGGAGGTAACTCAGGGTATCGATCACTGTCTGCCAATTGTGTGCGTTGGTAAAATCACGCATCAGCATTTCATAGATGATCAGGTTTCGCTTATCAGGTTTGGTAAAGGAAGTATTCCGCCAATTATATCCAGGTGCATTTGTCTGAACCACCGATACATTACCAGTAGTAAGTCCTGAAGGATAACCCTTCAGGTTGGGATAAGTAGTGGCACTGATGTACTGGTCGTCGGGAGAAAGTATTTTCTCTGAATAAGGATCTGCTATCTTAAGGGTCCCATCGACCAGGTATTGAAAAACGTATTCCTGTCCAGGTGTCAGTCCGGTAAAGTTCAGCCACCAGTAATTCCCATCCGGCGTTTTGTTCATTTGGAATTGTGACTGTTCTGTCCAGCTATTGCCGGCCAGTTCACCAATCACGGAAATACGGCTTTTACCTGGCGCATAAAGTACTAGTGTCAGTTCTGTATTGTTAGGATTATAGTTAATCCCATCTACGACGCCTGCTGGCAACGGTGCTGTGTTGACAGCTCCTGCGACAAAAAATTTGATGGAATCTTTAATGATCTCTGATCCGTCAACCGCTTCGGCATATATCGTTGTGTTCCCCCCGGTGGTGATAACGGGGTTGGCGGAAATAGTAGTGGCAGATGCGGCAGTCTGAATCAGCGTTCCGTTCAGGTAAAGATTCAGGGTAGCAGGTTTATTGGAAACTGCGGTAAGTGAAATATTATCACCGACAGCTTTTGAGATCGTCTCCGGCTCAGGAGTGTGCTTTGGCTGAAACGGCGGCGTGGTAAATCGTACTGCGATATCATCATCGTACACGGGCACATACATATCACTTCCATCTGTATTGGCCTGTTTTTGCTGGCCATTCCCATTGCGAAACAGGATAGCGATCTTATAAATCGTTTCACCTGCTGGTACATTAAAATAATTGCGGAGATTGTTGATGGTAAAACTGTATTTATTGCTACCCAGTGATGTCGCCTTTGAAGCAGGCAATGTGCCGGGCCAATCGAATGGGGCATATTTCCAGTCACCCGGATTTGAACTTGCACTGGTGATTAGACCAATATGAACAAACACATCGTTGGGATTGGAATAATTAAACAGACCCTGGTTGCCTTTGCTTGCATCCACCGTGATCGTTACGTTATCATTTTCCTTCGGGAATGCCGGTGTCCAGGTCAGGAGTTGGCCATACAACACAGAAGTAAATAGCAGGCAGCTAAGAATTGGCAGCAGTCGTTTCATCCGAGATTCTTTAACCGAAGATACAAATATGTACTTATAACACATTAATTTTTTAAATAAGACTGGTCGGGAGAAATGGTCTGTATTGAATCGGGAGTTGAGCTAAACCTGCATCTACTCGGTCCGGTAAATCCCCATAATCCAGGTCCAAAATAGCGCATTGCCGTTAGTCCTTGCATGTTAACTTTGGGTCCCAAACCAGGTTGTATGTACTCAAAAGAAACCACGCAGCGGCTTCAAAAACAATCTATTGCTTTAATCCGGCAGGCACAGAAACAAGCCATTGACCCAAAGGATGCTGACTCGCTCCGCGAGGTGCTACGTTTACACGAATACCGCTATTATGTGCTCACTGATCCGTTGATTTCCGATGCTGAATACGACCAGCTATTCAAGGAACTGGAAAGGCTCGAAAAGGAGAACCCGGCCATTATTACACCTGATTCGCCCACGCAAAGGGTGGCAAAAGGTCTGACAAAGGAATTCACTACCGTTCAACACCTGGTGCCGATGTTATCGCTCGATAACTCTTATAACGCCGACGACCTCATAGACTTCGACAGGAAAGCGAGGGAACTTACCGGGCAGCAGGAAATTGAATACTGTGTTGAACCGAAATTTGATGGTGGCAGCATTTCGCTAATCTATGAAGATGATCACCTGGTGAGAGGCGCTACAAGAGGTAATGGCCTAGAAGGTGACGATATCACTACCAATATCAGGCAGATCCGGAGTGTACCGCTTTCCGCGAAATTTTCAGATTATGGTATCCAGCAGATCGAGATCCGCGGTGAAGTACTGATCAATAAACCCAATTTTGCAAAATACAACCAGCAACTGGTGGACCAGGGTTTGCCACCATTGGCCAATCCAAGGAATGCCGCGGCCGGCACACTGCGTATCAAGGATTCCGGCGAAGTAAGAAAAAGAAATCTCGAAGCTTTTGTTTACCATATCAGTGATGTCACACTCGCAACAGGCAAATCCATACCTGCGCAGTTAAAAACCCATTCAGGCTCGCTGGAACTATTGTGGCAAACCGGTTTCCGCAGCCCCCAAAAAGAAAAAAAGGTGCTTAAAGGCATCAATGACGTGATCAGCTATTGCCAGCAATTTGAAACGACCCGTGATGATCTTCCTTATGAGATTGATGGTATGGTGATAAAAGTAAATGATCTGGCCTTGCAGGAAAAAATGGGAATGACCACCCACCACCCGCGATGGGCCATCGCGTATAAGTTTAAAGCGCGGCAGGCAACCAGTAAATTGTTGAATGTGGAATTCCAGGTAGGCCGCACGGGTTCCATCACTCCGGTGGCAAAGATCCAGCCCGTGCCGATCGGTGGTGTCACCGTCTCATCTATCTCACTTTTCAATGAAGATGTGATCAGGGAAAAAGACCTGATGATCGGCGATTCAGTTCTGGTAGAGCGAGCTGGCGATGTGATACCTTATATTGTAAAATCACTAGCAGATGTAAGAACAGGCCATGAAAAGAAAATTGCATTTCCTAAAACATGCCCGGTTTGCGATAGCCGGCTTTTTAAGGAAGAGGGTGAAGCAGTCTGGCGTTGCGTCAATATTGAATGCCCGGCGCAGGTGGTGGAACGCATCATACATTTTGTAAGCAAGGATGCGATGGATATTCGTGGCCTGGGTGAAGCCAATATCAGGAAATTTTATGAGCTGGGTTTATTGAAAGATATCCCGGGTATCTATGAACTGGATTTTGACAAGATCAGTGGGATGGAAGGTTTTGGGAAAAAGTCGATCGATAACCTGCAGCAGGCTATTCTCAATTCCAAAACACAGCCGCTCCATCGAATTATCTTTGGCCTCGGTATCCGTTTCGTAGGAGAAACAACGGCCAAGACACTTGCACAGGCTGTTCATCACCTGACCGACCTTAAAAACTTTTCAGAATCTGACCTGTTAAACCTCGAGGATATCGGTCCCAAAGTAGCAGGAAGTATTCTACATTTTTTCAGCAATAAGGAGAATATCATGATGTTGCAAAAACTCGAAGAACTGGGTGTGCAACTCATCAATACTAAGAAACAATATGCCAGTGAAGGAAACCTGGAAGGCCTCACTTTTCTTTTCACGGGCACGCTGCCAACATTAAAGCGAAGTGATGCAGAAGCGATGGTGGAAGAAAACGGTGGGAAGCTGACGGGAAGTGTGAGCAGCAAACTCAATTATCTGGTGGTTGGTGAGGATGCAGGTAGTAAACTGGAAAAGGCAAAAAAAATTAATACAATTAAAATTATTTCGGAGGCGGAGTTTTTGAAGATGCTGAAGAAATAAAAAGGTAATAAGAATATGCTCAAGACTTCAACAATCAAATTTTTAAAAGACCTGCGTAAGCATAACAATAAACCCTGGTTTGATCAGCATCGACAGGATTACGAAAATGCAAAAGCGGACTTTTCAGCCTTCGTGCAACTCGTTATTGACAAACATGGGAAAAAAGATCCTGGCATTGCGCACCTGAAGGCAAAGGATTGTATATTCCGCATCAACAGGGATGTTCGTTTCTCTAAGGACAAGTCGCCGTACAAAACCAATATGGGTGCCTATTTCAATCCCGAAGGAAAAAAATCAAAACTGGGCGGCTATTATTTTCACTGTGAACCGGGACAGAGTTTTGTGGGAGGCGGCATCTGGATGCCGCTTCCGGCCGACCTGGCCAAGATCAGGCAGGAGATCGATTACAACCTGGATGGATTCAAAAAACTCATTACAGCACGTAAGTTTAAAAATGTATATGGTGATCTTTCGCACAGTCCCGAGTATTCGCTGAGCCGTGTGCCGAAAGGTTATGAAGCCGACAACCCTGCTGCGGAATACCTCAAACTGAAGAGTTATGTGGCAATGACGCCCCTATCCGATAGCGACCTTGTATCTAAAGACCTGGTCAAAAAAGTGCTGGAAGCCTTTGAAACTCTGCTCCCACTGCTACGATTCATGAATGAAAGCATCCGTGGTTAAATCCGGCACGATTATTATAATTCCTTAATTATCAACATTAGAATAATATTAACCAAATAAATTTGCCAAATTCAATGTTTAAACATTAATTTTGTACTCTAAACTTATCATTATGTCAACATGGATTATTGATACCGCACACACCGAGATTGGATTTAAGGTAAAACACCTCGTGATCTCAACCGTTTCAGGAAAATTTACAAAGTTTGAAGGCAAGCTGGAAGGCGATCCCGCCGACTTCTCCAACGCGCAGATTACATTTACTGCCGACATTGACAGTATTACAACTGGTAATGAACAACGTGATGGACATTTGAAATCCGCTGATTTTTTTGATGCCGCCAATCACCCTAAACTAAGTTTTAAATCCACCGCTATAGTTGGGAAAGGTGATAATGAATATAAAGTCACCGGCGAACTGACCATCAGGAATACAACCAAACCCATTTCGCTGAATGTTGAATTTGGTGGTGTACAGAACGACCTGTACGGCCAGACCGTTGCAGGATTTGAAATAACCGGTAAGATCAACCGCCAGGAATATGGGCTTAGCTGGAACGCCGTAACCGAAGCGGGCGGTATCGTGGTAGCAGATGATGTGAAGCTTATCATCAACGCCGAACTGGTGAAACAAGTGAAAGAAGCCGCCACGGCTTAACCATAACTTAAACAGTTGAAGTGGGATAAAGAAAACAAAAGGAGTTTTCTTTATCCCACTTTACATTTATATCACCGCAAGCCCTATTTAATTCCAGGTTTCTTCCCCTACAGCGGTATGTATACATGCATGCCTAATTTGGCTTTTAATTTTTTATTGATATACAATAGCTTGTACGTAATCCCACCCAGCTTTCACAATTTAATATGCAAATATTTCGTTAAGTGAGTTGCATACCCTTTGATGGGTTTGTACTTTGTTTGAGCAAAAACAAACCTTATGAAAAAAATTGTACCCTTACTTTCTGTGGCTTTGATTTTAGTCTCTGTATCATGTAGCCGCAAGTATTACACTTCATCATTCTTCGAACAACAAACAGCAGGTCACCGCATCATCGCGGTTTTACCATCCGAAATAGTGTTAACAGGAAAACAACCTGAGCAATTAACACCAGAACAGATCGCCCAAATCGAGGAAGAGGAAAGCAAAGCCTTCCAGCTTGCCCTTTACAGTAATATCCTGCAACACGCCAATTCCAGAAAATATTATATGTCGGTCGGCGTGCAGGATGTCCATAAAACCATGTCAGTACTCGAGGAAAATGGTATCACCCTGCGCGAATCCTGGAAACTGGATGACAAAAAGCTCGCTTCGTTACTCGGAGTGGATGCGGTTGTAAGGATGCAGATCAGAAAGAAAAGATATATGAGCGATTATGCATCATACGGCGTGACCATCGCAAAGGACGTGATCAGCCAGACACCACTTGGTAATAAGCTGCCCATACCGCGTAGTCTTGGTAAAACTGAAGATATCTATGCCTATTGCAGCGTGGTGAGTAATAGTGTTACACTATGGAACAATAATTATAAGGCTGCCGCCGACTGGGATAATCCTTCCACTGTGATCATCGAAAACATCACGGATAATTTTGGAAGATATTTTCCTTATAAAAAAAGAAGGTAGATTTCTTTAGCCGTTTTAAGGAATGTTCAATTTTCATCGTTCAGGTGAGAAAAGCTAGCCTTTTTGAACAGAGAAAATTGAACATTCTGTCTTAATAATCTATTCAATCACTTGTATTAATTCAACAGTCCTTTCCCCACCAGGTATTCAGCTATCTGAACTGCGTTGGTTGCCGCTCCTTTCCTTAGGTTATCGCTAACAATCCACATGTTTAGGGTGTTTGGCTGTGTTTCATCCCTGCGCAGGCGACCAACAAAAACCTCATCCCTCTCATGCGCATCCTTTGGCATTGGGTATAAGGCATTGGCCGGATCATCAACGACTACCACGCCAGGGGCACCTGACAATATTGTTTTCACCTCGGGAAGTTCAAAATCATTTGCAAATTCAATATTTACGCTTTCGCTATGTCCACCCATCACCGGTATGCGTACAGTAGTGGCGGTAACGCGGATAGAATCGTCGCGCATGATCTTTTTTGTTTCATTGACCATCTTCATTTCTTCCTTGGTATAACCATTATCAACGAAAACATCAATTTGTGGTATTACGTTCAGGTCAATGGGATATTGATATGCTTTCTCACCCTCAACGCCATTGCGTTCATTCATCAGCTGGTTCACCGCTTTTACACCTGTACCTGTTACACTTTGATACGTGCTCACCACAATTCGTTTGATCCCGTATTTTTTATGCAGCGGATTTAATGCCACCACCATCTGAATAGTTGAGCAGTTAGGGTTAGCAATGATCTTATCCTCGCCCGTAAGCGCATCAGCATTGATCTCCGGCACCACCAGCTTTTTTGTTGTATCCATTCGCCAGGCAGATGAGTTATCAATGACAGTGATACCGGCTTCTGCAAACTTTGGCGCCCATTCCAGCGAAGTACCGCCGCCAGCAGAAAATAATGCCACGGCCGGCTTTGCTGCGATAGCATCCGTCATGCTTACAACTTTGTACTTTTTCCCCTTGAATTCAATTTCCTTTCCAACTGATCTTTCTGATGCAACAGGCAACAATTCTGTAACGGGAAAATTTCTTTCCGCCAGTACCTGTAGCATTTTGGTGCCTACCAATCCTGTAGCGCCTACTACTGCAACTTTCATAATTACCTCCTGGCCTCCCGCCTGCGCGGAAGGAATTTAATTGTTTAAAAATATTTGTGCCGTGCTGAAATCGATGCCTGGGTATACAAAAAAACAGGCCTTCCATCCGGAAGGCCTGCTAAACTTTTATATGGTTACATACATAACGCCGCAAACCTTCCTTAGGAGAATGTCTTCGTGCGTTTTGTATGTTTCATTGATTTCATTGCTTCGCAAAAATAGGTTACTGGCCCATTCAGTCCAAATATTCAAATCAAAATGCAGTTAAATCGTCATCAACGCTTTTAACAACCCCGAGAAAAATACATTAATCACCCGGTGATTTTCCCCTTTTACGTCAACACGGAGCCTGTAAATTGGCAGTCATGAAAACCACCTGGCTTCTATACTTCATCATACTTACGAATGTTCTGTCGGCGCAAAACCGGTATGATATCATCATAACAGAGATCATGTGCGATCCTTCGCCCCAGGTTGGATTACCTAACAATGAATGGATCGAAATCCATAACATCTCCGGCTCAGCTATTAGCTTATTGGACTGGCGTATTGCTGATGCATCCGGTCAAAGTGGTCCTTTGCCAGAATTTATCCTCGAAGCAAACAGTTATGTGATCATTTGTGCTACCAGTGCACGCGATGCTATGACCACATTCGCGACCGTCATTGCTGTCACGAGCTTCCCATCACTAGATAATGATGGTGAAATAATAATGCTAAAGGATCTCCATGGCTCGGTCATTCACGCCGTTGAATATTCTTCAGCCTGGTACCAAAATGAATTAAAGAAAGATGGTGGCTGGTCACTCGAGATGATCAACACTGGTACCCCCTGCCTGGGAAATACGAACTGGAAAGCAAGTACAGACATTAGGGGAGGCACACCCGGACTGGTAAATTCAGTGAACGCGTTGATTGAAGACAGGCAGGAACCGGAACTGAAAAATGCCTATTTAGACATTGACTCAAATATAATCCTGGTATTTACTGAACCTCTTGACAGCTCGGCCGCCGCGATTGCGACAAACTATACCATAGATGGTGGTATCGTTATCACATCGGCAGAAACGTTGCCGCCTATATTTAACCGGGTGCAGCTGAAAACCGATAAATCTCTTTCGAGCGGTACCATTTATAATATATCTGCCAATAACATCAATGATTGTAAAGGAAACATAAACGGATCAGCCAATAAAACAAAAGTTGGTCTTCCCCAACAGGCGGTGCCGCGTGATGTGATCATCAACGAGATCCTGTTTAACCCCCGACCCAATGCCAACGACTATGTTGAACTTTTCAATAGAAGTGAAAAGATAATGGACATATCAAGCCTCTATCTTGCCAACAGGAACAGCAACAACGCAATCAATGCGATCACCCAACTCAGTCCTACACCGGTCTACCTTTTTCCCCGCGACTATATAGTGGTAACCACCGATGCAGAAAACCTGGCACTGCAGTATATGGTTTCTAGCCCAGATGCCGTTTTTACCCGCCAATCACTGCCGTCCTACCCCGACAGTGAAGGGTTTGTCGTGGTGCTGAATCAGCAGGGTGAGGTGCTGGACGAAGTGCAATATTCAGACGACTGGCATTTTAAATTAATTACTGACCCGGAAGGTGTTTCGCTGGAAAGACTGGATCCGGATGCGGAAACACAAAATGCACACAACTGGCATTCGGCCGCCTCCACTGCGGGTTATGGTACACCCGGTTATCGCAATTCTCATACACTTCAGGTTCAGGATATACCAGCCAGTTTTGAAGTCAATCCCAGGGTATTCTCGCCCGACAATGATGGTCTGGATGATATTGCAACTATACAATATAAGATCAGCGAGCCCGACTACCTTGCCAATATTACCATATTTGACGCGACGGGGAGACCGGTCAAACAGCTTGTCAGGAATGGCCTGCTAGGCATAAATGGTTATTGGAACTGGGACGGGTTGGATGATAAAGGGCTGAAGTTGCCGGTTGGCACCTATATCCTCTACACCGAGATATTTAACCTTGCGGGTAAAAAGAAAAGGTTTAAAAATACAATCGTACTTGCCCGGAAATTAAAGTAGTCAAGTAATGCTGCCGCCAATTCTATATCTACACCAGTTCAATTTCAAAATTTACCAGGTTTTTGAACAACTGGATCCTGGCATCGATATCATCTTTTGTAATTTCTTTTAGGCGGGTAGGGCCGAATTTTTCAACACAAAAACTGGCCATAGCGGAGCCCACAATAATACCTCGTTTCATATTGTCGAACGAAATATCACCTGTCTTTGCAAGATGTCCCATAAATCCACCGGCAAATGTATCACCAGCCCCGGTGGGATCAAATACATCTTCCAGCGGCAAAGCCGGCGCAAAAAACACTTCAGTATCGTGAAACAGCAAAGCACCATGCTCGCCTTTCTTAACGATAAGATATTTCGGCCCCATTTGCATAATGGACTTCGCAGCCTTCACCAGCGAAAACTGCCCGGTTAGCTGCCGGGCTTCCGCATCATTGATGATCAGCATGTCGACATACTTCAGCACAATATTTAATTCCGACAAGGCGGATTCCATCCAGAAATTCATGGTGTCCATCGCGATCAGCCTCGGCCGCTTTCTCATTTCCTGGATTACATTTAGCTGTATCCTGGGAGCAAGATTGCCCAGCATAAGGAACTCAGCATCCTGGTAACTGTCGGGGATATGCGGATCAAAATCCGCCAGCACATTCAGGTCAGTGATCAATGTATCACGGCTATTCATATCCTCATGATAGCGGCCCTTCCAAAAGAAAGACTTCTTACCGGGCACCACTTCCACACCATCGAGGTGTACACCTCTTTTTCGCAGTTCTTCCATTTCTTCCGCGGGGAAATCAGAACCGATAATCGATATCTGTTGGATGGGTTTAACGAAATAAGACGCAGCATAAGCCACGTAAACGGCTGAGCCACCTATGATCCGTTCTGTTTTGCCAAAAGGGGTTTCAATCGCATCAAAGGCCATGGTACCTACCGAAATCAGAGACATGAAAGTTTGTTTTTGTTGTAATACTATTGTTACTGCGGGCAATATTACGCCAATTAAACCAATCCTTAATTCCGCCATTCTGAATTAATGGCAACTACTTATCTTTGGGTATGGCCAAAATACAGCGTCGCAAGGCATCCAAAAAGGAACTGATCCTGGAAAAAGCAGCTACCATGTTCCGGCAAAAAGGTTTTGCCGCTACTTCAATGCGTGACCTGGCCGAAACAGTGGGCATTGAAGCTGCGAGTTTGTACAATCATATCCGCTCAAAAAACGAAATACTCGAGGCCATTTGCTTTGATGTGGCCAACCGCTTCAATAACAATATGGCATTGATCGAGTCGGGTAACCAGAGTTCCATCACCAAAATCGAAACCCTGCTCCGGTTCCATATCCGGCAAATGGTAGAGAAATATGAAGAAGTCTATGTAAGTGACCGGGAGTGGAAACATCTGGAAGAACCTTACCTATCCAATTTTCAAAACCAGCGAAGTAATTACCGAAAAAAATTCGCTGCCATCATAGAAAGCGGCATACAAAAAAACGAGATCCGTAAGATCGATGCACCTACTGCCGTTCTGATCATGCTCCATGCGGTGAGTGGTATCGAATCATGGCACCGCTCGAAATCGAGGATCAACGCCGGCGAACTCGAAGATAATATGGTGATGATCATGATTGACGGCTTAAGAAAACAGGGTTGATCCATGTCACTTCACTTTCACTCGCTCCGAATAAAGGAAATCCGAAAAGAAACTCCTGAATGTGTGTCTGTAGTGTTTGATGTACCTGCAGAGCTGGTAGAACGGTTCAGATTCCTACAGGGTCAAAGTCTCACCATGCGAACCCGGATCAACGACCAGGAAGTAAGGCGAACTTATTCTATTTGCAGCAGTCCCCTCGACAATGAACTTCGAGTAGCGATCAAAAAAGTCGATGGTGGCTTATTTTCCCCTTTCGCTAATGACCAGTTAAAGGAAGGCGATATCCTGGAAGTGATGGAGCCCGTTGGTAAGTTCTATACCGACCTCGATCCTACGCAAAAAAAGAACTACCTCGCAATTGCGGCGGGGAGTGGGATCACACCCGTCATTTCATTGATAAAAACAACACTCGCCACAGAGTCGTTAAGTCGTTTTACGCTTATCTATGGCAATAGGAGTCGTGCCTCAATCATTTTTTTTGAAGAACTGGAAGCTATCAAAAACAAGTATCTCGAGCGGTTCAACCTGATCAATGTCCTTAGCCGCGAAAGAACCGATGCAAGTATCAACTTTGGACGCATCGATATTGAAAAGCTGCTGGAGTTATCAAAACTTGTTGATTTTAGCAGTGTGGACGAAGTCTTTATTTGCGGTCCCGAAGAAATGATCTTTAGCACAAAAGAATTTCTAGAACAAAAAGGGATAGACAAGAAGAATATCCATTTTGAACTGTTTACAACACCCGGCGTACCTAAAGGGAGCATAGATGGAGGGTTGGGATCAAAGAGCGTGAAGACCAGCAGCCAGCCGGCTGAAGAGAGAAGTAAAGTAACCATCAAAGTAGATGGTCGATCCCTGGATTTTGAACTTGGTTCTGACGAGGAAGCAATATTAGATGCTGCCCTGAAACGCGGCGCTGATCTTCCTTATGCCTGTAAAGGAGGTGTATGTTGTACCTGCAAAGCCAGGCTTGTCGAAGGTGAGGTAGAGATGGATGTGCACTGGGGCCTCGAAGATGATGAAATTCAACAGGGCTATATTCTCACCTGCCAGTCGCATCCAAAGACTCCGGTTGTGGTAGTTGATTTTGATGTGAAATAATTATTGCTGGAGTCATTGGTTGAAAGCGTAGAAATTTTTCATTAATCACAGATCAGGATAAAAACGTTTTATTACGTTTTTTACCCATGGTTTTGATAATGATCCCTACGACATTTACATTGTATTAGGGGTACCGAAAAATCCAGTGTCCGTGATGACAATTGTTGAAAGCCAAAGGAGTGACTTCATCACCAGCGAACTTCGCTGTCAATGAAGTTGTATACCTCCCTTAAAAAAGGCAGGTGAGTAGGTGGGGGAGGGAGGGCCCCGCGAGGGGAAGCAAATCTTGAGGTGACTCCCATTTAAAACATAGCGCCCGGATCAATTATTCTCCCTTTTTAATAACCCGCACCCCTACAATTTTTTCAACCGACTTTTCTTCAACCTACCACACATACGTTCCCGCGCTATTCCCCGGCAACACCGTCGTTGTCCATTTATCCCTGAATTTGATATTAAACGTTATCGCTGACGCGCCGTCGTTCAAAGCAATAAGCACTTTCTTTTTCTCCGGCGTCAAAAAAGCTACCGTATACAGACTCCCGTGATTTTCACTCGCCACACGCACCGATCCGGGAGGAACAAACTTTGATGCCTGGGCAATAATATAATAAGAAACATTCCTTGTAGTCGTCGTACCGATGGTTAACGCGCCTTTGCACTGCGTACAACCACCCGGTGTATGCGGGCCAAAACCTGGATCATTCGCCAGGTTCCACTCCAGCGCCACGCGACTCCAGTTCCGCATCGACCCAATGATTACATTTTTCAAATGCCATTTAAAATCACCTTCGAATCCACCTGTGGAAGAAGTCCATTGTTCAGTGAAGTATACATGCTTATCCGGGTGACTGGCATGTACGGTCGACAGAGCACTGATATCTCCGGCATATAAGTGGAAGGCTGAACCATCAACAAAAGCTTTGGCCGCCGGGTCATTGAGTATGGTTAATGGATAATCCGGCCGGTCGCAGTTGTGATCATAGACAATAATCTTTGTAGAAACACCAGCCGCCTGGAATGCTGGTCCTAAACTGTTTTTTATAAAATCCCTTTGTTGCTCCGCAGTCATCAACAGGCTTGGATTATTGCCGGGATGCAATGGCTCGTTTTGCGGTGTAATGGCATCTATGGTAATACCCTCACCTTTCATCTGTTGAATGTACTTCACAAAATATTGGGCATATACGTCATAATACTGGGGTAGCAGGCTTCCACCAATAGAACTTCCATTATCCTTCATCCATACCGGCGGTGTCCAGGGACTTCCTAATATTTTAATCGATGGGTTAATAGCAAGGATTTCCTTCAATAAAGGAATTAACCCACTACCACCGGCCCGCTCTGCATCGAGACTAAAATTGGAAAGTGTAGGATCTGTTTGGCCTGCAGGCATATCATTATAAGTATAAACTGAAGCGCTAAGGTCAGAGGCTCCGATACTGATACGCAGGTAACTTATTCCAATTGAAGTAGGGGAATTACCAAATAATTCCTGTAGCAGTGCGGCCTTTGTAGCAGCAGACAAACCATTAATTAGGGAAGCACTCCCACTGGTTAACGTATATCCAAACCCATCAACAGTCTGAAAACGCTGTGTGGTATCTACCGTTATATATGGATTTGTATTGGCAGAAGTTCCAAATCCCAACACTACAGATTGCTTTGCAAGCAGGACGGATTGATCGCCCTTTGACAGCCAGAAATCCACCTCATTCACGGCCGGTGGCGGCGGAGGAGGTGGAGGTGGCGTCTCTTCCTGCGCTTTTTCTTTAGAACATCCTCCACGAAGATTCAGAACAGCCACCATTACTATTATTAAAATTCTTAGTTGCATAGAGCGGTATTTATTTTATCGACGATGAGAGAACAACCAGTTTAAAAAATCAGGTTCGGCAAATGCCGGGTCCCAGCTATTATGACCCGCGTCTGGATATACAGTAAATTTTACAGGTGCATTCACTTCTTTCAGTGCTTTGACCATTTCCTCTGAATACTTTAGGGGTACCGTTAAATCCTGCGCTCCATGAAATACCCACCAGCTGGTCGATTTCAATTTCTCAGCTGTAGATGGAGCACCTCCACCACAAATTGGAATGGCAGCAGCAAACAAACCAGGATTACGGCGTACGATTTCGAATGTCCCCATTCCCCCCATCGACAACCCCATCACATACACCTGCATTTTTTCCACAGGATACTTTTGGGTCAAATGATGGAGCAGCTCCTGAGCCATTTTCATTGCAGACGTTGGCTCTAAATCGGCACTGAAAATAAATTGCCGCTTTCCAGCAGAGTCATTCTTGAAACTTACATTGCTCCAAAAACTATTCGAGGGGCATTGAGGGAAGATCACGATGGCAGGATGTTTTGTCCGTGCATCATCACTCAAAAACAACTTGGAGCCATGAATTAATTGTTTCTCATTATCGTTGCCGCGTTCCCCTGCTCCATGCAGGAATAACACAAGCGGGTATTTTTTTGACGCATCATAGTTGGCTGGCAATAACAATCGGTAAGGGAGGGTATCCTTGTCACTGATATGATAATGTTTTTCATATTGGCTAAGGTCCTGCGAGAAACCCGCACCATAAAATAACATAACCCCGATAATAATCATCCATCTTTTCATATTATACATATTTAATAGGTATTTCTGTACAGGTTGTCAAAACGACGGCCGGCTGCTTTTTTAAGAGGAATCTGCAATCCTCCCGTTTTCTCGAGCCAGTTAAAAAGCTCGGTCCTCAGCTCGATGCCGGCTTTCTGATAACTAGTATCCCGAATAAGATTATTCATCTCATATGGATCGGCCTGAAGATCATACAGCTCATTAATGTCCCAAACCCCGTTATAATAAATATACTTAAAACGCTCAGTCCGAATCGCAAACGTCGTAGGTGTTTGCGGAAATGCTGCCTCCCAGTAGTATTCATAAAACACTTTGCTCCGTTGCCAGGCTGCGGTATCCCCCTTCAATACATTCAAAAAAGAATAGCCCTGCATATTCAAAGGTGTCTTTATTCCCGCAAGCTCCAGGAAAGTTGGCGCCAGGTCTACATTCATAATATTCTGGTTGATGACAGAATTGGGTTTTACCATTCCGGGCGCCCAAACTAATAGCGGAACCCGCATCGACTCCTCGTATGCATGTCTCTTGTCAATTAATCCATGTTCCCCAAATGAAAACCCGTTATCCCCCATATACACAACCATCGTATTATCCTGCAAACCTTGGGCACTGACCCATTCAATTACTTTTTGGATACTTTCATCAACAGCCTGCAATGTTTCAAGATAACGACGATAAAACTCATCAAAAGGTATCTGGCCATGATACATGTAATCCACCCCGTGCCAGCTATAGCGCTGCTCACGCACCCACTTGGGTATGTCCCGGTAATTGACTTTCGTCTGCGGAGAAGTGACGACTCCAAAGGTTTTGCTGCTATCGGTAGCAGTCAGGTACATTGAAGGAGGGCAGATGATTGGAATATCGGCATACTTCCCTTCGTGTCTTTTTGCGGAATAAAATTCCGCATGTACACCTTTATGCGACAGGTACAAAAAGAATGGTTTGTTTTTATTCCGACCCTCCATCCATTGGATTGCCTGCTCTGTCAAAGCATCAGTGACATAGGTACCCGCCGGTTGTTTGACCCTTTTCCCATTTATATTGAACTCTGGATCATAGTATACACCCTGCCCCCGAAAACTCACCCAATGATCAAAACCGGGTTGGGGCATATCGTCTGTATTGCCCATATGCCATTTACCAAGAAAAGCAGTCTGGTACCCGCTTTGCTGCATATATTTTGGAAAAAATACAAGGTCTTTTGGTAAGGGAGCTTCGTTGTCAACCACGGTATGTGTATGTGCATACTGCCCGGTTAATATCGATGCCCGGCTGGGTGAACAGAGCGCTGTTGATACAAAGGCATTCTTCATATGAGCGCCTTCTTTTGCCATTCTGTCCATCCCCGGTGTTTGCAGACCTTTGATCTTATTCATAAAACCCATCGCATCATACCGGTGATCATCAGCAAGAATAAAAATGATATTCATCGGTCTGGCCCTGCCTTTCTGTGAAAACAATACTGTATTCATCAAAAGACAACAGATCAATAAGAAATAAATTCTTTGCATTGCCAAATTCTTTTAATCCCTGGTACCAATGTTACACAGCGCTAACAGCCTCACTTTACATTCCTGGTCCTCACTTCAACAGGAGCTAACCCAGGTAAACCTGATACTGGTCTATTCAGATAAAAATAACTGACCGCTGAATAGTCATCAACACGATAAAAGTTGACCCATCCATCCGGAAATGCCGGGTCAGTGATCATTGGTGGCTCAGCCATGTCCAACAGTCTTACAAAACCCGCTGGTCCATCTATGGTAACGGGTTTTAGCTTTACGCCGCTTTCATACAACCGCTTTACATCATTTTTGCCCCAGCCTCCTATTTGCTGCAGAGTGACCTTTAAATCCCTGTTGAAATAAATCGCATCTGGAATATGCCAGCGATAGAAACAATATTGTCTCGTGGAATCACTGGCCACCGTACAACCCTGGTAAAGATTTGTAAAAGTGCCAAGACCCCAGGCGCTTCCGATATAATCCTCAGCACCGGTACCAGCTATCGTTGGATACGCTGAGTCGCCGTCGAGATACATCTTCACTTCACCTTCACCCCACCAACTTTTACTATA
>JAEZRB010000195.1 GCA_023412975.1 Bacteroidota bacterium
GGTTAGTCCCTGTGTACCCTGTCGTATATCCCTGTTCCTCCTCACGGTGTTTGCAGTGCTGGCTACTTATTTCGCCTGGAAGGCGATCAAAAAAAGAAACCTGAAAGTACACCGCCAGATGATGGTCCGCAGTTATGTATGCGTGCTGGCTTTTGTAGCTGTTCGCATCGATAATGTTTTCCCGCTTGATTTTTTGTTTGGCCAGATCAGCGATAGCTTGTTCCGGAGGGTGGTGAATGAATATTTCTTTTCGTTTGTACCATTGATACTGGCTGAGATCTTCATGGTCTGGATACCTTCGGTTTATTATAAAAGAAAAATTGCAGCAAACCAATCATGAAAGCTGATAAAATACTTTATCCCGGCATTTCTGTGTGGCTGCTCCTGCTGATCCCCGTGATCCTGGTCGGTTTTTATCCCACATACCTGGCAAAGTTGCCCGGCTCTATGGATGTGATCATTCATATCCATACCTTTTTTATGAGTTGCTGGCTGGTCCTGGCAATCACGCAACCTATACTCGTACGCAGGAAAAAGATCAGGTGGCACAGGACGCTGGGAAAAATAAGTTATGTGATCATGCCACTTGTGCTCTTCTCTGGTTATCTCGTTATCAGATTTTCCTACCAGGCACGGATCGACAGGGCTGGAGGGGGCGTTGTGGATGCCGCGACGCTGGCATTCATTAAAACGGACATGTACATTCCCATTATCTACCTGGCCTGGCTCGCGGTATTTTATACCCTTGCCGTGATCTGGCGGAGACGTATGATCTTTCACGCGACATTTATGTTTGCCGCGATCCTTACGATGCTGGGGCCTTCGGTGGACCGGATCCTGATGCAGCTTTATCAGTATTTCGACCGTGAATTCGATTTTTTTGCAGAGACCTTTGTTTTTATACTGATCGATATCCTATTGCTGGGTTTACTGTATTATCACTGGCGTAAAAATTATCCTGTTAAAGCAGCGGTACTTGCCCTTTCCATTTATTTTATGGGTCAGCTGGGATATTTCCTGTTACCCAAAACGCAGGGATGGCAAATTTTTGTAACATGGATCATGGTTTGATATATAAACGATATTTTAATAAATAGATGCGATCATGAGAGGTGTTTATTTTGTACTCGCAGGTTTGGCATTGTTTGGTTTTTTACCCCTGGCTATCATTCTTTACAAGCGCCGGCGTGTGAATAGGGTTCTAACCACCGGCCTGATGTCGAAAGCCCGGGTGTATGGGATCCACCCGGTGAGACGCCAGCCAACGGATATCGTGTCTTATACTTTTTATGATCAGCATATGAAACAGTTCTATGGAAGCATGACCTGTAAATCGGGATTGTACAAGATGGACGATGTGATCGATGTGTACTATGATCCGGGGAATCCGAAACTTAATACCGTTAATGGTGCCTGGCAGTCGAGTGTTATACTCGGGTTTGGTATTGCTATCGCCGCTTTCATTTTGTTTGCCGTTTATAAATTATATGAAATGATCGAGTCGGGCGAGGCCTGAGATTAAAAAAAAGATTTTACATGGGAAAAGCTATACCATTGAAAACAAACTGGCTGGTTGCACTACTTTTTGTCAGCCTTTGCACTCATGCCCAGCTCACGGAAATCAAACCATCTGGCGACTGGGAACTCCTTGGACAGGTAAAATATGTGGGCCCCGCCAAAGCCAGCCTGGAATATCAGGCCGGTACAAATGATACCACCTACCTGTTGTTGATGCGTGACAGCCGTTATGAGCTTAAAGAATATTTCAGCGTCCGTTTCAAAGGTGAAGGGGGCACATTGAATAATTTATTTGAACTACTTATCTCTTTTTTTACAAAAGAAAACAGGAAGAACAAGGACTATAGTAAATTGTTCTACCTCGGCGACAAAAAAGTATTTGTGCAGCACTTCAAGCAACTCACCGGTCACCAGGTCATGCTTTCGACTGATGATGGACGCATCCTGTTTACCGAGGGAGAAGTAAAGAGATTGTTTAATAGAAAATGATTTTACATTTTACCCAAGGCCGTTTTAGTAGAGTAACATGAGAAAAACTTATTCTCTTTTATTTGCATTTTTCATTTTCCTGCATTCTACAAGAGCGCAAGCACTAGATACCATAAAAGTAAAAGTGCATGATCATATCATGACCCTCTACTCATCCGGCACTGGAAAGCCTGCAGTTATATTAGAAGCAGGGGGAGGCTCCAGTCATAAAACATGGGCATTGGTGCAACCAAAATTAGCTGGCTATGCCAGGATCGTTTCTTATGACAGACCCGGCTATTTGAATTCTGATACATGTAATTCTCCAAGAGATGCGACTACTATTGCAAAGGAATTAAAGGAAGCATTGATAAAGGCCAAAATTCCTCCTCCATATATCTTATCAGGCTGGTCTTACGGAGGTTCCCTGGTGAGAGTTTTTGCGGGGCTATACCCCGGGGAAGTGGTAGGATTGGTACTACTTGATCCCGCACCTGAAGAGGTTTATGCCCGGTATGAAAAGGAGTTTCCCGAAATGATGAAAGAAGACCAAAAGTATATGCAGGAAATTTTGACAAGTAGAACCCGCCCAGGTGAACGCGAAGAGATGCGGATGTTTGATATTTCAATGAACCAGGCCAGGCTATCGGATAAATTACATGCCACACCGACAACACTGTTGATAGCAGCAGGCAAAGGAGAAGGCGGCCAGGATCGCGACACAACAAATCCATTAAATCGTGTATGGGTAGAGGAACTGTTGAAATGGGCGGTTAAAAGACCTACATTAGAATACGAGATCATTACAAGTAGCGGACATCATATTGCAAGATATCAACCTGATATTGCTGTTGAAGCAATTTTGGATCACATTCGCAGGTACAAGGTAAGACACGAAAGCAGGTAGCAATGCCAAAGAAACTTGAAGGCGAACATTCATTATAAAAAATATAATAAGTTGGTAAGTATAACATCCGTGAGCAATAACAGTAGTGTATTAAATAATTACGATTCTTTTACTATTTTGAAGTTTGCACTCTGGCAAACTGGTCACCCCGAATTTCAACTGAAAAAATAATGATGAGAATTACAATCTTATTTCTTGTCCTGCTGGTAGCGGGATGCAACAGTACTACAACCATTGAAAGAAAAATATTCGATGTACACCTGCATGGAGCGGAAGATCCGGTAAATCAACTTAATCAGCTTCAATCAGGCGGTGTTAGTGTAGTGGCTGTTAGTACATCCTGGCAGGAGCAACAAGGCTACAGGAGTGATGAAAATTTGAAAGTGCTGACCGGATTATTTGTTCCCTGCCCAAATGGGAAAGTGCCATACAGTCTCCAACCCTGTTTTGAAGATGGAAAAGAATGGCCCGATATCAATTGGGTAGAACAGCAGGTGAAGGAAGAAAAGATCCGGTTTATTGGTGAAGTACTCACGCAATACCATGGGATCTCTTCTTCAGATTCGTTGATGTTTCCTTATTATGCCCTGGCTGAAAAATACAATTTACCAGTTGGCTTGCATACCGGGTTAGCGGGACCTGATCATGGTTGTCCCAATTTCAAGGAAGAAATGGGTAACCCTGTGTTGTTCAGATCGGCCCTGGAGAGGTTTCCAAGGCTACGCGCCTGGTTTATGCATGGTGGCGGTCCGTTTCTCGGGGAATGTATAGCGATGATGAAAGAATTTCCCAACGTTTATGCCGATATTTCCGTGCTCAACAACCCAGGTATCATTCCTGCGGGTGAATTTTATAAGCTCATGAAGGAATTGATCGATGCCGGTTTGGAAGACAGGTTATTATTCGGCTCAGATAACGCGGATATTGAAAAATGCATCGCCTCGGTGGAAAACCTGGATTTTCTTTCCGAAAAGCAAAAGCAGAAAATCTTTTATGATAATGCAAGAGTATTTTTCAACGAGTAATTAAGCATAAATGAAAATTGATATTAGGTTTCAACTGGTTTTGATCACAGCATCGGGGTTATTTTATTTTTCCTGCAAACAGGTAGGCAAGGATGTTCCCTACCAGTGTAATTGTTCACAGGTTGGGATCGATAGCAGCTGGGCGGATTCGAGTAATGTAGTTTGCTACCAGGTACCGGTAAGTCAACATACTAATAACGACAGCAGTAAAAAAATACTAATGGCAGTGGCCGTTGTAAAAGCTTCTGGTACCAACCCCATGGAACCGCTGCTTTACCTGCATGGCGGACCCGGCATTTCTACGCTTAACAATGTAAAAAAGTATATAAACAGCCCCGCCTGGAAACTGATACGGGAAAAACATGATCTTGTATTTTTTGATTACCGGGGAACCGGGTTTTCACAGCCTGATCTGTGTTCGGATCTGATGGATTCGCTGGGCAATTTTATGAAGACGAATCCGTCCATGGAAGAGTATTTTAAAAAGGAAATTGATTTATTTCGTGAGTGTGCTTCCGTTCTGAAAAGGGATAGCATTGACATTACAAGTTTTACTTCACCGCAGGTAGCTGCCGATGCGGAAGCCATCCGCGCTGCCCTGGGTATTGAAAAATGGAACCTGTATGGCGTATCGTATGGAACTTTTATCGCTTTGAAATATATCAAGCACTATCCGAACCATCTGAACAACGTGGTACTCGATTCTCCATTTCCACCCAACACACCCTGGCTGGATTTTGTGAGGCCGATGAATGCTGTGTTGACTCATATACAAACCTATCTTGGCCAGGATAGTATTACCCGTCACAATTTTCCTGATATTCGCCGCGAACTTGGAACAGCAATACGAAGGTTAAATAGTAAACCGCCATTGGTTAACGGATTAAATTATTGGGGTGACGAATTCGCCTGGTCTGTACAGCGTGCCTTGCTGAAACCTTCTTTAGTACCGCTGATCCCACTGGTGATCAAAGAAGTGGCCGCGGGTAACGATTCCATCCTAACAATTTGGAAGATGAAAACAGGTTCTTCGGACACCTATGGTAAATATTCCGCAGTACAGGAAGCGGCCATGCTTTGCTATGAAAACCGGCCACAAAAACCTGAGGACAGGGCTGATTCACTGGCAAAGAAATTTCCTGACCTGGTTAGCTTTAACCTCGGTTTCAAGCAACAACTCTGCGATGTATTCCGGCCGGAGCTGCCCGCAAAAGATTATTTTGCCCCGGTGAGCAGTGATATCCCGGTGATGATCATGAGTGGTGAGTTTGATCCCGTTACACCGCCTTATTTTGGCGAAATTGCGGCGAAGTCGCTTTCGAATGCCAGGGTGGTGGTCGTACAGGGCGCATCGCATGCCGTATTGCATTTTAATGATTGTACGATGGATCGTGTGAAACAATTTTTGAAAGACCCGAAGAATGATCTTTCAAATGAATGCCAGCCTGAAAAGGGGAAAACAGCTTTTGCAACGGCTGGTGCAGAGGAACTATTAAAAAAATTAAAATAAAGAAGTTTGCATACTGAAAGCAAACGAGTAAATATTAAACTTTTTTTATGATGAGAACTTTAACCGCATTTTGTATCGCATGTGTACTAACAATTGGTTACGCTACACCGGCATTTGGACAATCTACCCAAAACACGAATGACAGCCAGGAGAAATTCTGGCAGGCTTTGCAGACGCTATGCGGGAAGGCTTTTGAAGGAACGGTGGCGGCTGCACCTGCAAATGACACCGCTTTCCGGAATAAAACTTTACTGATGCATGTGCGGGCCTGCGGTGAAAATAAAATAAGCATACCTTTCATGGTCGGCGAAAACCGATCCAGAACATGGGTGCTGACCCGCGGGGAAAAACAGCTGGTATTAAAACATGATCACCGGCATGAAGATGGATCAGATGACAGCATTACCATGTACGGCGGCGCGACGAGTAATAGTGGTTCAGCAACCATGCAATACTTTCCGGCCGACCAACAAACGGTGGACATGTTACCTGCTGCCGGGGGAAATGTTTGGTGGATCGAGTTGGAGCCTGGAAAATATTTCACCTATAATCTAAGACGTATGGGCAGCGACAGGATATTCAGTATCCGGTTTGAAATCAGCAAACCTGTAACAGCCCCACTAGCGCCCTGGGGCTGGCGGGATTAGGATAAGGGATCAACTGGCATTCGCTGTATTTTTGTTTGATGCGAATGTTATCCCTCTGCCTGATCTGTACATTTTTCTTCCATGATCTTCCGACAGGTATTGCTCCGAAGACGATACGGTTTACAGGTCGGGCACAGGGGACCACTTATCATATCACTTATTACGCGGATGATACAATCGTCCGCCAGTCACAAATCGATAGCATCTTTCAAAAAATTGACAGCTCGCTTTCACTGTACCAGCCTTATTCTCTAATAAGTCAATTCAACCGGTCCGGTACCGGGATCGAAGCTGATGAGCATTTGCTTTATGTTGTGAGTAAGGCCAAACATGTTTTCCGCAAAACCCGCGGGATCTTTGATATAACTATTTTCCCCCTGACGGATGCCTGGGGCTTTGGTCCTGTTCGCAATTCTGGTCTGCCTGATTCCGGCCGGGTAAAATCTATATTGTCCTGCATCAATGCTGACCTCGTAAAGCAAAAAGGAAACAGGCTGATAAAAAAGAAAGCCTGTGTTCAACTGGATCCCAACGGTATTGCGCAGGGTTATACAGTGGATGTGATCGCGGATTTTTTTGAAAAGACGGGAATCGTTAATTATATCATCGAATTGGGAGGGGAGATCAGGGTGAAAGGAAGAAAACCGGATGGAGAGAAAATGTCCGTAGGCATCGAAACGCCTGGTGAGGATGCAGACTTTTCAGTCATCAACAAGATCATATATCCATCATCGGGTGCTATCACCACTTCGGGCAGTTACCGCAGGTATTTTGAAAGCGATGGGAAAAGAGTTTCACACCTGCTCGATCCCCGCACCGGTTACCCGGTTGACAACGAGTTGATCAGTGTAACAGTCTATGCGAAGGATGCAATCACTGCCGATGCATACGACAACGCGATCATGGCGATGGGTTTGAAAAAAGGCCTGGCATTCGTTAACAGGCAGAAGGAGCTCGCCGCACATTTTATATACCGCCATGCTGACGGTAGCATTCGTGATACCATGAGCCGACGTTTCCTTAAGCTATTAAACCCTTAACCTCAACCTCAACCTCAACCT